>JBDTEQ010000120.1:0-37105 GCA_039922475.1 Edaphobacter sp. | reverse complement strand
TGAGCGGAGAGAAGGTCGGCCCTTATTCTCTGATTCGACACCTCGGATCGGGCGGGGTTGGATCGGTTTATCTGGTGGAGCGGATAGCAGGTGGCGCTCTGCAACGCTCTGCGCTGAAGATACTGGCGCCACATGCTGCAGGGCCTTCGTTTGTCGAACGATTTCGCCGCGAACAGCATATTCTTGCGTCTCTCGATCATCCCAACATTACGCGGATGCTGGACGGAGGGCTGAGCGAAGGGGGACACCCCTACCTGGTGATGGAGTATGTCGATGGCGTTCCCTTGGACGTGTACTGCGATGAACGAAAGCTCACGGTTCCGGAACGTTTGCAACTATTTCTTCATGTGTGCGACACAGTGGCCTATGCGCATCGCAACCTGATCGTCCATCTCGACCTGAAGCCATCCAATATTCTCGTGACTGTAGATGGAACAGTGAAGCTACTTGACTTTGGGACATCGAAGCTGATTCAACCCGACAGTCTTCTGACGACGACCGTTATGGCGACGCCGGCCTATGCGAGCCCCGAGCAGCTGCGAAACGAAGCGGTGACGACAGCCTGCGATGTCTATGCGCTGGGCGCGATCTTGTTTGAGTCGCTTGCAGGGCACAGGCCGAGCGATAAGACATCCGTTGCCGTGATGATCGAACGGGCGATGAAGGAGCAGGAGCCCGAGCGTTTGTCGAAGGCAGTGACGAGCGAAGCTGCAGCGAATCGTGGACTCACCGAGAGCAAGCTGCGTCTGTCGCTCAGCGGAGACCTGGAGACCATTGTGGCAAAGTGTCTCAGTCCGCGCCCAAAGGACCGTTATCCTTCCATCGATTCACTCACACTCGATATTCAACGATATATTGCCGGGAGGCCGATTCTGGCTCGTCCGCAGACGGTGGTGTACCGAATAAGCAAGTTTGTTCGCCGCAATCGGGGAACCGTGGCAGCATCCGTATTGATCAGCGTCGCATTGCTGACAAGTCTTGGGTACGCGGCGTGGCGGCAGCAACAGGCGGTGGCGGAAGGGCGCCGAGCGCTGCAGATGCAAACGTTTATGTACCGGCTCTTCAAGCTCGCGAACTCCAACTACACAGGCAAGCCCGCGGCGACGGTCCCGGAGTTTCTGGCGTTGGGAGTAAAGCTGCTACCGAACTACATCAAAGATCCTGCCGATCTGCGCGAAGCCCAGATGGGCATGGCGGAGTCGATGTACGAGAATGGGGACTTGGATAGCGCCCAGAAGGTATTTCTAAAGACGACTGCAAGCGCCAAGGCAGCGGGAGACGTTCAAGCAGAGGCGGAGTCCGAGGCGTTTTCGGGAAATATAGCCTATCTGCAGGGTCAGGTGGACATGGGAGAGAAGCTGACCGCACATGCGCTGGGGTTGTCTCGCAGACGGGGTGTTTCTCCAGCGGTTCGCGTGTGGAGCGCGATCTACTATGCGTATAACCGCGAAAACAATGGGTTCCGCAGCGATGAGAACGTGCGGTTGCTGGAGTATGCGGTGAAGGAGGCTCGAGAGCAGAATCTCTCGGAGCGGGAGACTGCAGATGCGCTTTATAACCTTGGCAGCGATCTTGAATTGCGTGGACGACTCGATGAAGCGGAGCAGATCTTCAATCAGGCGCTTCAAACATATGCTCAGGATCCGTCAGCGCTGTGTGAACAATCGGAGATCTATGGAGAGCTGGCCTACATTAAGGACATGGGCGGCGACATCCCAGCGAGCCTTCCGCTCTATCAACGTTCCTATGAAGGATACAAGGCTTGTTCGGGTGCCGAGAGCCGAGGAGCGCTGACACAGCGGGAGTATTTGGCCGGTGGGTTGATCAAGCTCGGACGAGCGCAGGAGGCTTTGCCTATCATGGAAGCGGCGATGCCGCCATTGAGGAAGATTATGGGCACGAGTCCCGATCTTGCCGAGCCGCTCAACTTTCTTGCGATGGCGGAGATTGCCACCGGGCACTATTCCGAGGCGGAGCAAGCTGCCAAACAGATGGTAGATGTGCAGACTGGCAAGATCGCGGCAACCGATCGGCGGTTCGGAGCGTCGCACCTTCTGTGGGCACAGGCTTTAGTGGGACAGCAACGTTATGCGGAGGCTCTGCCACATGCGGAGATCGCCGACAAGCTGCTCGCGATGAATGCGGTCTCTGTTGGAGCGAAGAAGTCCGCCGCCGAGGCGCATCTGGTGCTGCTTGATGTCCAGTCCAGACTGGCCGTGAAGTAGCCAATTTGCGACGCAGGCCTGCTTTGAAAAAATAACTTGAAAATAGTTTGATGCAGTTTTCCGCTGGATGGCGCGAACCGTACAGGAGATTCGCCATGAACCGGATTACTGCACTCCGTACCTTCTTCGCCTTGATACTTTCCTTCCTCGGTATTGTTGCTTTGAATGCCCAAGCTCCTTCACCCGCTATCATCTCGCCGAAGGTTGCGGCTAACTTCGGCAAGCTGCCGTTGAACTTCGAGCCCAACCGTGGACAGACCTCCAGCCAGGTGCAATGGGTGGCGCGTGGAGCGGAGTACACGCTGTTTCTGGCTGGTCATGACGCGGTGCTGGAGATGAATGCGATTACTCCGGCGAAAAAGGCTGGAGAACAGCCAAAGATCAGCGAGTCGGCGCTACGGATGAATCTCCTGGGAGCAAACCAGGCGCAGAGTGCGAGTGGGGAAGAACCCCTGCCAGGAAAGGCGAATTACTTTACCGGGAAGGATCCCGCGAAGTGGCGAAGGGATGTGCCGATGTATGGCAAGGTGCGGCTGAATGAGGTTTACCCGGGCATCGACCTGGTGTACTACGGAAGTCACGGCCAGCTTGAGTACGATTTCGTGGTCGCTCCGGGTGTCGACGCGTCCGTGATCGGCTTCAACATCGACGGCGCTACTCCGAAGCTGAATGACAAGGGCGATCTGATCCTGCCAGTAAACGGGACCGATCGCGTAGTCCGGTTCAACAAGCCGGTCGTCTACCAGGTAAAGGACGGCCTGCAACAACCGATCGCTGCAAGCTTCAAGGTCGCGCAGAATCATCGGGTCACCTTCGTGCTTGGGGAGTACGACCATTCCCGCGAACTGGTAATCGACCCAAAGCTTCTGTTTTTGGGTGGCTACGGCACGGGCAACCAGCAGACATACCCCTACGGAATGACGGTCGACAGCGCAGGGGAGATCATGATCGCCGGAATCACCAACGATTTAGCGCTCCCCGTCACCAGCGGTGCCCTCCAGGACAGCTGCGGCTCGGAAACCGACGCCGGCACTACGTACGGCGCGCGTTGCGGCGCGAGCAGCCCCGGTTCAGCGTTTGTTACGAAGATCAGCGCCGACGGAACGTCGCTCGTCTACTCCACCTACCTGCACGGCGGCGAGGGCAATGAGTATGCCGGCGCGATTGCAACCGACGCAGCAGGCGACGCCTATGTCCTCGGCCAGACCGGCTCGAACGACTTCCCCATCACATCGGACGCTATTCAGTCGATTTGCATGCCTTACCACACCCAGTCACCCGGCGGGGCCCCGTCAGTCGCCGTATACCCTGCTTGCACTGGCTTTTTCAACGGCGGAGGCACCGAGTATACGGTGCAGAGGGCTTCGCTCTTTCTCGTCAAGCTGAATCCCACCGGATCGAATATCCTCTACGGCACGTTCTTCGGTGGAAACCAGCAGAATGATCCAATTGGCATCGCGCTGGACAACACTGGAGATATCTACTTTGCTGCCAACACGCATGGTCCGGGTCGCGCGATCGATTACTACCCGAACGGAGGCAACGTTCCGTATCCGACTACCGCCAATGCATTCCAGCAGTTTGCTCCGACGAACGGCTACGGCTCCTATGACGGCATCGCGCTTACGAAGCTAAGCAAGGATGGCCACACCGTTCTTTACTCCACGATCCTCACAGCGCAGAGCGCTCTTACTACCGCTTCGACGTACTCCGAGGGTCTCGCGGTGGGACAGAACGGTATTGCTGCCATCGGTGGCTGGACCGGGTCCGCGAGCTTTCCGGCCACGGCTGGTTCGTTTGTTCCTGCCTGTACGCTGAACACGGCCACCAATCCAAACTGCCAGACCGGATACGGATTCGTTGCGGCGTTCGACACGACAAAAGCTGGGGCGGCATCGTTGCCGTGGGCCACGTTCATGGGCGGCACAACGGCTCCGGGAAGCAATATTCCGCAGGACCAGGTGCAGGCGGTCGCGGTGGATAGCTCAAATAATGTCTACGCGAGCGGCTACACACATGACATAAACTTTCCGACGACGCCGGGCGTTTACCAGCGTACGTGCCTGCACGGGAGCGGAGGATGCAGTATAACCTTCCTGACCAAGCTGGCGGCGTCTAACGGTGCCGGTGTCTGGTCAACTTACTTTGGCAGCACCGATGTCGGAGCTGGCGTGAACGGCACCGGAATCGTCGTTGACTCCCAGGGTCGCGTGAACCTGTACGGAAGCACATCGGCCGGGGCATACGGTATCGGCGGAACGTTCCCAGTAGTGAACCCTATCGAATCGGCCAACAATAACGGCAACAGCCTTTTCCTCTCAACCTTCTCACCGGATGGCGCGAATTTGATCTTCTCAACGCTCATCCACAACACGATTGCAAGCCAGATCCTCAACCTGACCAGTATCTCCCAGGGCCTGGCGATGGATGCGACCGGCAATTTGTACTTCGGCGCATATGGTGGAGACAGTGGACACTTCCCCGTAACATCGGGGACCTATGACACCACGTCTGCGGGTGGCTTCAATCGCACCTTCTTCGGCAAAATATCGCCCATCCTCTCAGCCGACTCGACAGCGTTGACGATAACTCCGTCGACTGCGGCCACAGGGCAAAACGTCACCTTCACCGTCAAAGTGGCGGGAACCACTCAGACGACGCCGGTACCAAGCGGAACCGTGACTCTCACGAATGGAAGTGTGACTCCGGCTGCCGTACTTGGCACCATCACTCTCGACGGCACAGGATCCGGGAGCTTCAGCAGCACAACCCTTGCGGCCGGAAGTTATAGTGTGGCTGCTGGCTACTCGGGTGATGCAACCTACGATACGAGCGTCAGTGCGGCCAAGACCCTGACCGTCACCAGCCTTCTCGCAACGACGACTGCGCTGACCGTTTCACCGACGGGCAATCTGGTCTACGGCCAGCAGGCAACACTGACGGCTACGGTAACCAAGACTGGTGGAGGTGCGCCGTCTGGGACGGTCACGTTCAAAGACGGCTCGACAACGTTGGGTACAGGCACCCTGAATGGTACTGGGGTTGCAACATTCACCACCACCACACTTGCAGTCGGCTCGCACAGCGTGACGGCGAGCTACGGTGGCGATGCCAGCAATATAGCTTCGGTGTCTGGATCAGTGACCGTCGTTGTGACGGCGGGGGCGCCTGACTTTTCCCTCGCACTATCGCCAACCAGCGGAACAGTGACCAATGGTACCAGCCAGGTTGTGACAGTAACCGTTACGCCGGTGAACGGCTTCACTGGAGCAACGAGCCTGACCTGCAGCGGGCTACCCAGCAACTCCACCTGTTCATTCAGTCCTGCCAGCGTCACACCAAACGGAACAGCGGCGTCAACCTCGACACTCACGATCGCTACCAATGTGGCCACAGCCTCGATTGCGCCTCATCTCGCACCCGGTGGCTCACAACATTCCCACACCCCCATCGCAATTGCCGGTGTTTTGGCTTCGTTCCTCTTTCTACCATTGGCAGGATGGAAGAACCGCAAACTGAGGAGGCTTCTGACAGTGGGTATCGTGGTATTCCTTGGCACTCTAACTACCGTTGCCATGACTGGCTGCGGCGGAAGCGGAAACGGAAGCGGAAGCAAGAAAACCTCAGCAGGAGCCTATACGGTCACTGTAACGGGAACGTCTGGCTCGCTTGCACATAGCGGAACATTTACTCTCACAGTGCAGTAACGCGAATTGGAAGTAAGCTCACCAGCGGCCGACCGGAAACTTCGGTCGGCCGTTTCGCGATGCAGAAACACAAAAAAAACCAAATGAGGCTCGCGAGAATTACATGAACTTTGTTGGGGCTCGGAGAGCTTATGGCGGAGAGACAGGGATTCGAACCCTGGATACCTTGCGGTATACACGCTTTCCAAGCGTGCGCCTTCAGCCACTCGGCCATCTCTCCGCGGTATTGCGCGCCTTTTTGAATCTAACACATCTGCGCGTCCGATTCGAAGCCGGTTAACGTCACGGAAGCTGCGCCGCGACGTTCTGCTTCACAATCGCCGACGACTTCAACTCAACCGGAACGCCCTGCATTAGATAGCGTCGTAGCGTGGCAGCGTCACCCCAGTTGATCTGCCACCCATGGTCGATGGCAACCAGAATGTACTGTCCCGGAAGCACATTCGCCATCTCGAAGCTGCCATCGGTGTTGCTCTGGTCCTGCCGCAAAAATGAAATGGAGTTGGCATCTTCAATCGTGACCGGAACCAGCAACACCATAGCGCCGACACAGGGTTCTCCGTCGAGCGTCGCGACACCGCTCAAACTCGCTCGGCCACTCGCAACATGGATTGTCAGCGTAGAGTCGCTTGCACCCACCGTCACATAGCGCCCCGCAGTCTCGGCTCCTTTTGCTGTCAGTCCGGTGAGAAAGGTGTTTGGCCGTCCTTGAAGCACGACCTCATATCGCCCCGGCGGAACCTCCAACGAGCGATCAGCATTAGCGTCTCTTTTTTCACGCCGCCTCAACATCGCACCTTCATTGCCGTTGGAGAAATAGCTTTCGCGCCGGTCGCTGTCGATCAGTTCCACCTGAACGCCTGCGTTGCGCCCCGGCCGCGAGTCGGAATCCGGCTCTCCGAGACCATCGAAGTGCAGCGTAATTCTGGCCATGTCCGACGGAGGCGTGGTCATATCGAGCGTGCGTGCGGAGTTTGCGGTCACCTCCACCACCGAAGAATCTCCTTGCTGATTCGGCCCCGCCAGTCGTATTTGGTACACCCCCGGTGTCAACCCGCCAACGTCGATCTGGTTCTGTCCTTGAAAGCGCGTCGTCACCTGCATAAACCGCGGCCCTCCACCTGGGTTGATCTGCTGGACAACAGGAAACGCTCGCACAGGAGGCGTATTCGACCCAGTGTCGACCGGTGGTGGAAGCAGTATTCGCATATGGATCGACGGTATCGGAATCAAATGAAAGTCCGCCTGCCGCGTATCGCCTGCGTGCAGCGCAATGGTCTCTGCAAGCACAGGGTCGGCCACTCCGGGAAACCACGTCGTCGGATATGCCACATCAAGCGATGGATCCAGCGACGAGGCATCATTATTGTTTCCACGAAGCGCCTGCCCAACGGCTGCGTACCATGGCTGCGCGTGGACACTCAGGCGATACTCGCCGGGAAGAAGATTGGGAAGCTCATACATACCGCGATCGTCCGTGCGAGCATTGCCGCGTGTCGCTCCGAGAGGCTGAGGTCCGCCGGGAGTCGGCCGCGGAACCCTCTGCAGCGTAATCTGCGCATTTCGAACCGGCTCTCCTGCCTCATCGAGAACCAGCCCGATAATGCTCGCCTCGGGGCTGATGCGGAACTCAATATTCTTCGTCGGCGCCTCCGCAGTCAGCACGATCGCAGAGGCATAGGGAGGATGCGCGTCATACGCCTGACTGACAAATCCTCGCGCACCCGCCATCAGTTGCCACGAGCCCACAGAGGGAAGCGTAACAGTAAAGTGGCCCTGTGCATCGCAGTAGAAGTCCGAATCATTCGGAGCAGGGAAGAAGCGGCGATTGCCAAATCCTCTTCGCTCCGTGGTGTTCAGGCTTGGTGTCAGATGGCAGTGCGGCACCGGAGAGCCGTCAACGCTGTTCAGAACGACGCCCGCAATCTCATAGTGCGTCGAGGTTGCAGAGTTGGCCGTTGCATTGGCCTTCGTCCCATGTTTTGGCGCAACGTGAGATTGCGCAAAGACGACGCCTGCGCTCCAACTCGCCAACACAACAATAAAAAGCGCTGCGCCTCGTCTCAAGGAGTCACCTCAGCAACTGGAACCGCATCGAGGTTCAGCGTCTCCTTGTCGCCAGCGTTGATGGTTACGGAGTGAACATGGCTGCTGAACGGTGCAAGGCTCGCCGGATCGCGATAGTTTGCCGAGTGCCGGTCCTCAAACGCAACCGCCAGATAACTGCCGGGCGGAAGATGCGCAGAGGTAAAGCTACCCGTACTATTGCTCCGCAGCATAATCGCCGACTGAGTAGCAGGGCCAGTCGGAACAAGGTAAATCCATGCTTGCGAAGGAGTGCCGTTGAGATCGACTGTGCCCTGGAGACCGCCGGTCTGGTTGCTCGCCACAACGCGAATCGGTGTTCCGGCAGAGCCGGGCACGACGACGAGCTCCTGTTGCAGCAGGTCTGCATCGCCGTAGGTGGCAGATTTGATGTACCAAGCACCTGTGCTCCGTGCCTGGAAACGGTATGTTCCTGGAGGAGTTGTAAATGCCAAACTCTGGTCGCGCACCGTAGTCGGACGAATTGTCGATTGCCCCCGTTCCGAGTCCGGCTGGTCGCTCTGAAGGCTCAGCCCCAGTTGTGGCAGGGAAGGCGGCTGAGTCTGCGTATTATCGGACGTTGATGATATTGAAGAACTATCCACAATCAACTCCACCGGAATCGACGGAATCGCCGAGAACTGCAGCGCAACTCCCGAGATATCGTGGTCCGGGACAGTAACTGTAGTCTCGGCCTGCTCACCACCCTCCGGACTGTATCTCGTTGCCGTCAACGTGTAGGTTCCTTGGGGGAGCTGAATCTTTGTAGTTCCGCCTTCACTCATCTGAGGACTGATCTGCAATGCGCCGCTGCTCGATCGTGCAGACATCCTCATAAACTCTATACTCCCAGAGGATTGTGTCGCGAGGGTTACAGTATGGGTTTGGCTTACAGATGGCCGCAGCTCAAAATGCTGCTCTTCGCCGCTGTGAACATGAATGCTTTGTGATGTGCTCGATGAGCTTTCGCTAGGAATGTTCACTGGTAACACAGCTTCTCCTATGGTCCTGTCTACTGGAACATACCGGGTCTCCAATCTGTACTCACCAGCAGGCACCGGCAGCCGAAAGTCGCCGTGAGAGTTGGTGAAGGACTGGGCGCCAGGCAGCCAACGGCGTCCCGAATCATCGTAGAAACTTCGCACCGCGCTTACCAGAATCTGCGGTAGCGGCGTTCCATCCGGAGCCACCACCGTACCTGTCAGCAGAGCCTCCGGATAGAGGCGAAGCTCCAGTGGCAACGCCATCCGGGCCGCTTGCAAGTAGCGATTGCCCGCGTCCTGAACCTCCGTACTGGCAGAATATCCAGGCTTAGTGACCATGATGTTCCCGCTGCTGTCCGTATTCTGGTCAAACCGGAACTTGCCCTCATGATCGGTCAGCACAGCACGGTTGTTGAACCGGACCAGAGCACGGGGAACTGGCGCTCCCGTCGTTGCATTGATCACCTGACCCAGAATCGTACTAGGAATCGACGCAGCCGCAGACGATGTTCCCGTCGCCGCGTTTGTGCCCAGGGAACTCCCAATCTGTCCGTCAATCCGGCCCAACGAACCCATCAAAACGCCTGAGAGAGTCACAACAGGAAGTATCCAGCCGGAACCTCCTACACGGCGTACTATCCGGGCTGGCAACACGAACGGCACCTCGCACAAGACTTGGAACATAAGACGCCCCAGACTGATATTAGTGAGAAGACGGCGTTAGCGCCCAATCCTCAACAGGCATTACAACGTCCGATAACACATATTATGTATAGTGAGCCGATAGAGCCCGTTCCCCCACCACTACTGACCTTACGCGTCCCTTAATATTATCTCGTGTAGTAGGTCAATATATTGCTCCATCTAATTGATTATTAGAATTATCCCTCACGCGCCACCGCCCACGAAATGAACCACCTCCAGCCGGTCCCCTTCGGCCAGGATGACTCCGGCCCACACCGCCCGCGGAACGATCTCCCCGTTATGCTCAACCGCCACCCGGTCGCCCTTCAGCCCAAGTTCCGCGATCAATTGCTCCAGACTTGCAGGCTGCGAAATCGCTTCGAAGACACGGGACTGACCATTGAGGATCACCATCAGGGACATAGCCCTTCCAGCCTAGCAGGCGAACCCATAAAACGACACACGCCAATTATCAGACATTCCCTGCACCCCTATTCAAACAGCCAGGCAGTCTGCCTCACCACCCAATCCTCAACCCGCTGATCTATCCTTGGCTTCTCAGCTGCAAACTCCTCAAACACACTCCGGCTCAGCTCCATCAAAATGTGAACGGCTTCCCTGTCCGAGTTGTGGTCATACTCACCCATCGAATACTGCCGCGAGTTCACTAGATACTCCGCCGCATGCCCCAGGGTCAGTAGCGTCCGTCCGTGGTGCGTACACGTAATCCGATGAATCGTCAGATCGCCGACGCTCGACCGTGCTCTGTCCCGAGAGAAGCTTGGAAACGCCTGCGGGGCTGGTGTGGGAGCAGTGATCGAGCGAGGTGTTTCGGGAAAGACTGCTGTGGCCATGGACGTAAAACCCTCCGTCCATCTCCCTATCGGCTCGCACCGCCGCAGCCTTTATGATCCCAATCCGGTACTACAGTTCCTCATCCTCGAGCGGCCACAGGTGGTTCACCGGCCCATGGCCCTTACCCATCGGAGTTGCAGTCCGGATCGCCTCAGCCACATACCGTTTGGCCATCATCGCGGCATCCTTCACAGTATCTCCCAGCACCACGCGGCTCAACAGCGCACTTGAGAACGCGCACCCTGTCCCATGCGTCGACTCGCTCAGTATCCTCTCCCCCTGCAGCCACACCACTTCTTCCTCAGTCGTCAGCAGCAGGTCGTCCGGAGGATCCATATGCCCTCCCGTCACCACCACCTTCAATCCCTCGCCCATCGCCTGCAGTGTCAACGCGGCATCCGCCATATCCCTCCGCTGCGTCACCGAGCGGCCCGTCAACACCCCCAGTTCCCCCAAATTCGGCGTCACCCAATCCACCAGCGGCAGCAGTCTCCTGCGCAACACCGCCAGACCATCCGCATCCAGCAGTTCCCTGCCGGAGCTCGATCGCAACACCGGGTCCAGCACCACCGGCATCCGCCGTCCTTCTTCGCGAAGCATGTTCAGAAACTCCGCCACCACATCCACCGTCGCAGCCGTCGCCAGCATTCCAATCTTGATCCCCTCCGGCGGCAGATCGCGCACCAGGCAGTCAAGCGTAGCCGCAACGATCTCCGGCGACACTGCCATCGACCCCAGCACTCCCGCAGTCGACTGTACCGTCAGGCTCGTAATACACGAGGTCCCAAACAACCCATGTGCTGCAAACACCATCAGGTCCGCAGTCACGCCCGCACCCGACGATGGATCGAACCCCGCGATCGTCAACACTGTCTGCATCTCCATCACCCCGGATGCGCCGCAAGAAACTTCTGATACTTCTCGTCCAGATCCTGGATCAGCACTGCCAGCAAACGCAACCGTACCCGCAGCACCTTGATGCGTTGTTTCATTATCTGTGCATCGTCAGGATTGAACTTCGTATTAGCAGGCTCTAAAAATGGGCTTAGCGCCACACTCAACACCACATCGTTCAATGCCTGATGCTCTGCGACATCTACCTCATCCTGCTTCTTATAAATATCGGAGTAGCGATGCGCCTCTTCATACGGCATATACGAGAGCGCACCTGTAGCCTTCGCCGTCTCCCAACTCACATCGTCAAACGGCGGGATCTGAATGTCGATCCTCGGCTTCCCCGGATTCGGAGCCTTCGGATTGTCGATGATCTTCTGCAGGATCACCAAATCGTTCACCAGTTGTTTTTGCTCTGCGTCCACGTCGTTCAGAGCCTTCTGCAACTCTCTGGAATTGGCCTCGATCTCCACATGCAAACTAGCCTGCGCCTCATGCACCAACGCCTTGTGGTGCCTCCACTCCACCAATCCCTCCAGGCTCAGCGCAATCACCAGGCCGATCGTGATCGTCACCAGGTGAATAGAAAAGTCGCGCCAGCTATGGATCGGTTCATTTGGAGGATGTACGTCGATCACTGAGGTATCGTCTCCTGTTCAGTAACGCCTAGCCTAACAAATCCCTGTCGAATCTCAGCGACAAAGAGTGCTCGAAGTACCGCGAAAGCACACAGCCTTCGCTAAAGGAAGAGGGAACCTTGTAGTCAATTGGCGCATCATCGCCGATGCGCTCATCGATCTATGCAGGACCTCGAAACGCGATATGCCCTGTTGGCGACAGTTGACAGTTCGCGCGCGGAAGATCGCTGCACACGGGCCATCTGCGCAACGCCTCGCTACCGATAAAAACCGCTACGAGTACGGTCGTCGTTTAATAAGTACTGTTTTTTGCTTTCGTGGTCGTTCCAATCCCCGACGACACACTCCAGCCCTGCCCGGCATGGAGGCGGTGCAAGGGCGGAAAGCAGATAGCAACCCCGACGATAAGTGCACGTCCCGGCTCATGTAGCCAGCGCTATGGAGCAGGTTGATAATGCTGGTATAGTGAAGCGCGATCCTTTCGTTAAATTGTATGAGAGATAGCCCACCAGAACGGGACGAGCATGGCACCAGCCCTATGGTGAAGCTAGGGGAGTCGGAACTGACTTACCTGGCTGATTATGTCCCGCAGATCGTCTGGATGTGCACCCCTGATGGAGCCAACATCTACTTCAATCAGAGGTGGGTGGATTACACCGGAATGACGCGTGAAGAGAGCTATGGAGCTGGTTGGAATACTCCATTTCACCCGGACGAACGAACCATCGCCTGGAAAGCATGGGACGAGGCGGTCAGAACAGGACGTCCGTATCAAGTTGAGAGCCGCCTCCGCGCTACAGATGGCACCTATCGTTGGTTCTTGGTACGCGGTGAGCCTTTAAAGGAGGCCGATGGACGGGTCGTGAAGTGGTTCGGCACCTGCACCGACATCCACGATATGAAGCATGCGCAGGATGCACTTCTGAGAAGCGAGAAACTTGCATCCGTTGGGCGCATGGCTGCGGCTGTGGCTCACGAGATCAATAACCCGCTCGCGGCCGTCACAAACTTGATCTACCTCGCCAGGAACGAAGACGACATCGGCTCCATTCGAACGTACCTGGAGGAGGCAGAGGCGGAGTTGAACCGTGTTGCCCACATCGCTCGACAGTCACTTGGCTTCTATCGCGAATCGATCGGCCCGGTGCCTACCTATCTCCAGGGCCTGATTGAATCAGCGATTGGGCTTTTGAAGGCAAAGATCAATTCAAAAGATGCACGCGTCGAAACCCGCTGGGGCGAAGACGTGCGTCTGCCCGTTGTTGCCGGTGAGATACGACAAGTCTTCGCGAACTTGCTGGCAAATAGCTTGGATGCCATACCTCAGGGCGGAATAATCAAAGTCCGGACCGCCGTCACGTTCGATCACAAGAAGAGAGTGCCGTGCTTTCGAGTCACCATCGCGGACAACGGAGTGGGTGTTCCACGGCATGCCCAGAATAAGGTGTTTGAGCCGTTTTTCACTACGAAAGGTACCGTCGGCACTGGTCTCGGCCTTTGGGTTAGCAAACAAATCCTGGATAAACATAACGGCACGATCCGTATGCGCTCTCGGACCGAATATCCGCAGGCCGGGACGGTTTTCTGTATTACGTTCGCCGACAATACCCCGGAATCCGGAGAATGTGTTGATTTAATGTGAGCTGCCGGGTGGCCCAGATCTAAACGAACCGATCGAGCACGAAGCCGGGTGCCCATATTCGTCCCGAAAACCAAAGAGTAGTTAAACTACAACCATGTCCACCGCCAATACAGCCAAAGACCGCCTCGCCGTAGCCCTCGACTTCGCCGACGAACACGAAGCCCTGAAGCTCGTAGACAAACTCGGCCAGACCTGCCAGTGGTACAAAGTTGGCATGGAGCTCTACTACGCCGCAGGCAATCGCATCGTTCGCCAACTCCGCGAACGCGGCTTCAACATCTTCCTCGACCTCAAGCTCCACGACATCCCAAACACTGTAGCCGGTGCGGTTCGCTCTGCGGCGAAGGCCGGCGCTTCCCTGCTCACCATTCACGCCAGCGGAGGTGAAGTCATGATGACTGCCGCAGCCGAAGCTGCCTCCGCCCCAGGATCTCCGCGACTTCTCGCAGTAACAGTCCTCACCAGCATGGACGCAAGCCAGCTCGCCGGCATCGGCATCACCGCATCGCCCGCCGAACAAGTCTTACGCCTCGCCAGACTCGCACAGCGGTCCGGCATCGACGGCATGGTCTGTTCGCCCGAAGAGGTCGCCATCCTCCGCAGAGAAACCGGCCCCGAAACGCTTCTCGTCATCCCCGGAATCCGCCCCGCCGGAAGTGCTGTAGGAGACCAGAAACGAATTGCCACCCCGGCCCAGGCCATCCGCGACGGCGCTTCCCTGCTCGTCGTAGGCCGCCCCATCACCCGCGCCGCAGACCCAGCCGCAGCCGCGCAGTCGATCCTCGATGAGATCGCAGTTGCATCGCAAAAATAGATTTGAAATGAAAAGGGCTCCGAAGAGCCCTTTCGTCCAAACACTGAAGTTGAAATAGCTTAGAGTTTTTCGAAGAAATCGCAGGTTGAGCAGGAGATATACACTCCGCCGGGAATACCCCGCTCACGGTCTTTGACGCGCTTGACGATGCGAGTGGGTTTGGAACACTTCGGACAGTCAGTGCTCTTGTTGGTGTCCATGACCTTCTTACGGTCGCCGGTCTTGGCAATCTTCGCCATAATGCTTTGTTCTCCCTAATACGAATAGTTCGGCTCGAGCGCTGAATATTTTGATGTCTCTTACCCTTACAGGCAAGCAGAATCAATCATTCGGAACTTCTCATCAAGATTGTCCGGGACTTGTCCACGGCAGGAATCGCTGGAGAAGAACTGCGATTGAGGCACTCCATCAAGTCTACACGAGCCGCTGTCTACTGCATCGGCGGCTTTGGGTTAGTTTGAGGATTCGTTCCTGGGCCCATTCCAGGGCCTGTACCTGGGTTCATCCCAGGACCGATTCCAGGATTCGTACCGAGGCCTGTCCCCTGACCTGTAATCGCCGGGTTGGTTGAAGGTGAAGCCGGGATTGGTTTTACGGGTGCTTTGTCGGGAAATTGAACCTTGCCCGGGCCGCCATCTGGCGCCGCTTCTCCAGGTAAACGGAGGGTCGGCGGAGCTGTCGGTCTATTTGCTTCCTTTCCCGGCTGTTCATCGCCCATGGCTACATCACGCGTGGGGGTTGCGGGCTCGTAGTCGCCCATCTCGTTCGTGTTATGGATCTCGATGGGCTTGCCAAGCGCTGCAATCTCGACCAGAGTGACCCGGTCTCCGACGAAACGAACGAAGCGGATTGTCTGCGGCACATGGCCGTAGATCCACTCCTCATAACGGCCACCATTTGGATCGCTGCTTAGCTGCTCGCGCAATTTGTTCTCTGGCGCGCCGAGTGCAGCGAGAACCATTCGATGGTTCATCCCGACGAGAACTTCGTGGGCTGCGATGGCGTCTTTCAATCCCGGGGGAAGAGTATCGGCGTAGGCTTGCTCTGAGGATTTCACTCCGAAGTCGATCAGCGGCTGTAGCAGCGCTTTGACCTCCGGTCCAGATATCTCGGGCACGCCGCCTTCAAAGACCAATGTGATGCGCGAGCCTGTTGCGGTGTCGCCGAGGTCCCCCGAACTGACGGGTGCATCGTTGAGCTGAATGTGGCGCAGGAAGCGGTGTTTCGCATAAGGACCGCCGTTGAAGTCGAGCACAATACGGTCGCCTTTGATCTCCATTGAGGTGATGACGACGCGGTCTCCGGGGGCGGCTGACTGGCCTTTTTCGTAGATCAATTTTCTGTATTCGGCTGGGCCTGGTGTGAGTTGTCCATTCGCCTGCAGGGTGATGCCTGCGCTGACGGGAAGTGCGCGATGGGCAAAGCCTTGTTCTGCTTCGAGATTGCGAATCAGCTCGCGGCGGCCTCGTTCCGTGAGTTTTGTGGTGGGCAGCGGGACGCGAGTTGGGGTGAAATCGGTGGTTATATCGGCGGTGGCGGATTTTTCGCCTACGGTGAAGACCTGGGAGTAGGCTGCCGAAAAAGACAGCGCCAGGATGCCTGCTATGAGGGCCGATCTGTGTGGGGTCAGCGCCATAAAGCACCTCAGATATAGAACAGCTTGCGCCTTCTGTTCGCGTTTGACAAGAGGTGGCATTCGTTTTTTCCGAGTTCATCGGCTAACTTTATTTTTGCTGTGGTGAAAGCTCGTTTTTGCAGGGGGTTTTGCGAAAACGTGTTTTTTTTGGGTGGTTTTTGGATGGTGGAAGTGTGGTGATTGTGTGCTTAAACGTGGTGTTTCGCTGCACAATTTTCGCCTTCTAAAAACACGCCAACTTTTTCAACTTTATTTTTGGGTCCTTCCCGGACCGGGTCAGGGCTCTGGTTCGTCTTCGGGGGAGCGAGTCGGGGGCGTTGCCGGCATGATCTGAACCAGGGAGACTCCAGCCGGGGGCTGAGCCTGGGGCGTCATCTGAGCCGTCTGAGCCATTTGAGCCATCTGGGCCATTTGCTCCATGGCAATGTGGGCTGGCGGCGGTGGCGGCTCCATGGGATAGCCTGCCGGGACGATCGGGACGTAGGTGTAGTGCCAGGCGTAGTCGCGAGTTAGACGAACCAGAATGACGATTCCGACCAGCAGGACGATTACGGTGAAGGCTGCGCCCTCCGGCCCATAGTCTCCGCCCGTGAGCCAGAGACGGCCGACGGTGCGGGTCTGTACGACGCTGGCGAAGTCGCCAATTCCGCTGATGGGCAGACCGAACAGAATGCCCATCGAAGCGTTCCAGGCAAAGTGCAGCCCCCAGCCAAGCCAGAGCCCGTGGGTGCGGAGCCAGGCGATGGAGAGCAGGAGCCCAGCGAGCATGGTGACGAGCGTGCTGGTCCAGGTGGCGCCGGGGTTGAAGATATGACCCAAGCCGAAGAGGACCGCCATCGCAATGGTTGCCGTGACCGGACCGATGGCATCGATCAGACGGCGGTAGGCGTAGCCGCGAAATGCGACTTCTTCTGCCAGCGCGGCGATGGCGAGCGTGATGAGATTGAGGAAGAGCAGACCGAAGGCGCGGGGCTGCGTCCAGAGATAGATGTCCAGAGTTCCGGCCAGTGCCATAGGCAGAATGGCGAGGACGATGAGACCCCAGCCGATTGCGACGCCAAGCTGCCACTCGCGTCCCGATGTGGGGCGTCTGGGCAGACCCAGGACTTCGCGCAACGAGGAGCGCCGACTGGCGATGGCCTGCAGGATCGAGAAGCCTACGGCCAGCAGGAAGAGCAGGAAGCAGGAGGTGAGGAGTGGGCGTGACGCATCAAGTCCGAAGCGTACGGAGATGCCACGCGCAGCCCGCACAGCGACTGTGTCTGCAGCGAGAAACCAGGCTGCAGAGGTGATGAAGAGTGCAAATTGCAATGTGCGCTCGGAGCGGCGTGCGGTTGTCGTATCGAGCGGGTGCAACGGTAGGCTACTCCAGTATGTTTCGGATGCCGATCTACAACTGTAGTACTAAACGGTGGTGTAGAACTGTGCGATGTTGCGGAACTTGGTGTAACGCCGCTCCAGCATCACGTCGAGTGGCAGAGCGCGGAGTTCCGCAAGATGGTATCGAAGCTTTTCGCCGACGAGTTCCATGGTTTCGACTGGATCGTTCTGCGTGCCGCCTTCGGGTTCGCGCAGGACATCGTCGACGCAGCCCATGAGTTTGACGTCTCCGGAGGTGTATTTGAGAGCGGAGGCGGCCTGCTGTTTTTTGCTCGCGTCCTTCCACATGATCGATGCGCAACCCTCGGGCGAGATGACCGAGTAGATGGCGTTTTCGAGCATGAGGACACGATCGGCAACGGCTAGCGCCAAAGCTCCGCCAGAACCACCTTCACCCGTGATGGTGGCGATGGTGGGGACGCGCAGGCGGGACATCTCGATGAGGTTGCGGGCGATGGCTTCTCCCTGGCCGCGCTCTTCGGCGCCAATGCCTGGGTTCGCACCGGCGAGATCGATGAAGGTGAAGATGGGGCAGCCGAACTTTTCTGCGATCTTCATGGCGCGGAGGGCTTTGCGGTATCCCTCGGGTTCAGGCTGGCCGAACCGGCGTGCGACGCGCTCTTTCAGGGTGCGGCCTTTGAGGTTGCCGATGGCCATGACGGGTTCGCCGTGGAAGAAGGCCATGCCACAGGCCATCGCTGCGTCGTCGCCGAAGGCTCGGTCGCCGTGGATCTCGCTGAAGTCGGTGAAGAGTGCTTCGATGAAGTCCATTGGATAGGGACGCTGAGGATGTCTGGCCAGCTCCGTTTTGATCCATGCCTCGGGAGCTGGTGCAGGTGTTGGATGAGGATGCGCTGATCTGCCTGCTTCGTGTTCGGCCATCGTAATTCATTGTATCGAAGAGCGGTGGAGGAAGGTGGCTTGCGGAGGGAGTGTTGTGCTCAATAAGGTACAGCATGAGAAAGAGGGATGTGTTATCGCTGATTGGAAATCGCTCTCACTTTACGCATGTAGAAAGCGCTGCTGGTCAGAGCGGTCGCCAAGGCAAATACGAAATAGGGTAGAAGGCTCTGCCGGAAGGTCTCAGCCGTCGGCTTTGTAAAATGAGTCAAGACGATGCTGGCTAGCGTTGCGATCGCTCCAGCTTCGACATAGATATGCCAGGGATTGTGAAGCAGGTCTTTATGCCGCGCAGACAGACATATGGAACGATAAAGAGAACCGTGGTCACTAGTGTAACTATTCCAGTTGCGATTATGTAAATGAGATACATGGAGAGCATGTCCACCAGCGGTGCGTGCGTTCTGTTTCTCAGAGAAGCAATTGTCCAAAACAACAACAGTAGAACCCAGACACAGAACCAGCCTTTTGCGGCTGACAGAACAGCGATCCTCGCCCGCCAAAGTGCATCCATCGCCCGCTCCGATAGTCCATGCAGACTATCACGGGGATCTAGGCAATATCGACATATAGAGGGCAGGGTGTTGTCGCAAATGGCCAAAGCGAGAGTGACGCCAGGAGCAAGACGCAGGTCCTTCGACTCCGCCTCTCGCGATAAAGCTGCGAGAGGCTGCGCTCAGGATGACAGTCCCTAAAATAATCAAGGAGCCCCAACTATATGTCGACACTGCCTTAGTGATCAGTGTCTCGCATGTTAGTGGCGAATTGATCGCTTGTCCGGTTCAATATTGAGCTGAGGAGGATCTCGGATTTGCCCGAAGCGGCGGAGCAGAAGATGGCTTCGATGACAGCCATATTTCTAATCGCGTCTTCGACCGGAACCGGAACCGCAGTATCTTCGATGATGGCTCTGGAGAAGGCATCTCCCTGGATCGTGTACTGGTCGCAGATGGGGAAGGTCTCCGTGGTGATGCCGCCGCCGAAGATGTCGCGTCCGTCGTCGATGAAGATGCGGGAGGGCCGGTCGTTGGGGGCGTTGAAGGGAATCTCGACTTCGATGCGGCCTTTGGTTCCGAAGATGTTCACGCGCTGCCAGGGTACGAGCTGCGTGCTGCAGGTGAAGACAGATTGGCCGGAGGGGAAGTCGAGGATCGCTGAGGTGAGGCGGTCCATCTTCCTCTGGGGGTCGCGTTCGATTGCGCCCATGACACGGGTGGGTTCTTCGCCGAAGAGGAAGCGCGAGATGTTGATGGGATAGCAGCCGATGTCCATGAGCGCACCGCCGCCGTACTCGACGATGTTGCGAATGTTGGCGGGATCGATGTTGGTGTAGCTGAAGAAAGCCTGAATGGAGCGGATGGAGCCGATGCGTCCTGAGGCGATGAGTTCGCGGGTGCGGAGCCATTGCGGATGGGTGCGGACCATGAAGGCTTCGCCGATTTTGACTTTGGTGCGGGCTTGAACGTCGAGGAGAGAGCGGGCTTCGGCGACGGTGAGGCTGAGAGGTTTTTCGCAGAGGACGTGCTTGCCTGCTTCCGCAGCTTTAATGGTCCAGGGAATGTGAAGATGATTGGGCAGCGGGTTGTAGATGACGTCGATCTGCGGGTCGGCGAGAAGCTCCTGATACGAGCCGTAGATCTTTTCGATTCCGAGGGTGTGGGCCGCTTGCTCCGCTTTGGCATGGTCGCGTGAGGCGATTGCAGCGATGTGGGTGAGTTCGCCCTGCTGCATGGCGGGAATCACTTTCTTGAGACCTATGGCGGCGGTGCTGAGTACACCCCAGCGGAGCTTGGTTGGCATAGAACTCCATGATAGCGAGGGTTGGTTTTTTGGAGACTAGTCGAGGACGCGTACTCCGCCGCGGCCTACGAGTTCTTCGATGTTGTCGATGAAGAGACGGTCGGCGGCTACGGTCATGTCGTGGGGTTCGAGGACGGCGCAGAACTCGCCGGGCTCCTCCAGGTCGAGAAGGACTTTTCCTTTGCCGGGTGCGCCGAGGAAGACTGCGTAAAGTTTTTCGAGCAGCGCGGCGTCGGGATTGTGAAGAGGAACTTTGATGCGTAATGAATCGGGGAGTTTGATCTTGATGTCTTCGAGTGCCTGAATGTTGGAGAGGGAGAGCTTGGGGGCTGAATCTTCTTCGCCGCGTAGAACGCCGCGAACGACTACAGGGACGTCGATCTTCAGCTTGTCTTTAAGTTTTTCGTAGTTGGCGGAGAAGGCGATGAGTTCGATCTTGCCGACGGTGTCTTCGAGCGAGGCCTGGGCGTAAAGTTCGCCGGAGCGTTTGGATTTTGCGACCTTGAGGCCGGTGATGACGCCGGCGATGGAGATCTCATTGGTGGGCTCCTCTCCACGGCGACGGAAGGTCTGGGGCTCGGGCTTCATCTCGCAGGCGGTGACGGTGTCGACGACCTTCATGTTGCGAAGTTTTTCGCGGTACTTGTCTAGCGGGTGGCCGGAGACGAAGAAGCCGAGGACCTCTTTTTCGTTTTGCAGGCGGGTGTGCTCGTCCCACTCGGCTACGCTGGGAAGCGCGTCTTCGTTTTGCGTGGCTGCTGGGAGGTCGGAGTCGAAGATGCCGAAGAGACCGTGCTGGCCAGCGGCTTCGTCGCGCTGCGATTTCTGTGCGCGCTCCATGGCTTTGTCGAGTGCGGCGGAAAGCTGTGCGCGGCCACCGAAGGCGTCCATGGCTCCGGCCTTGATGAGGGATTCGAGGACACGCTTGTTGAGCAGGCGCAGATCGACTTTTTCGCAGAACTCGTAGAGGCTGGCGAAACCCTGCTTCCCTGCTGTCTGTATGGCGGCGCGTGCGGTGATGATGGATTCGATTGCGTTGTGGCCGACGTTTTTAATTGCGGCGAGACCGAAGCCGATGGCTTTGCCGGTTGGGGCGATGATTGGAGTGAAGTTGGCGTCGGAGACTTGTACGTTGGGCGGGACGACGGGGATGTTCATCTCGCGGCACTCTGAGATGTACTTGACTACGTTTTCGGGCTTGGAGGTTTCGCTGGTGAGGAGCGCGGCCATGAACTCGACGGGATAGTGGGTCTTGAGCCACGCCGTGTGATAGGCGAGGAGCGAGTAGGCGGCGGAGTGGGACTTGTTGAAACCGTAGCCAGCGAACTTCTCCATCTGATCGAAGATTTCGCCGGCCTTGGCTTTGGGGAATTTGCGCTCGGCTGCGCCAGCGAGGAAGATCTCGCGCTGCTTCGCCATCTCTGCTGCATCTTTTTTTCCCATTGCTCGGCGGAGGAGGTCGGCACCACCGAGCGAGTAGCCGCCGATGACGTTCGAGATTTGCATGACCTGTTCCTGATAGACCATGACGCCGAGGGTTTCGCGGAGCAGCGGTTCGAGTTCGGGGAGGAGGTACTGGACCTCGCGGCGGCCCCACTTGCGCTCGATGAAGTCGTCGATCATGCTCATCGGGCCGGGGCGATAGAGGGCATTGAGCGCGGTGAGGTGTTCGATGGAGCTGGGTTTGTAGCGGCGGAGGACATCGCGCATGCCGCCGGATTCGAACTGGAAGACGCCCGAGGTAAGAGCTCGGTGGAAGACCTTCTCATAGGTTTCGACGTCGTCTAACGGCACCATCGCCATGTCGAGGTCGGTGCCGGTGGTGGACTTGATGAGCTTGAGCGCGTCGTCGATGACGGTGAGCGTGGTCAGGCCGAGGAAGTCCATCTTGAGGAGGCCCATCTTTTCGATGGCCTTCATGTCGTAGGCGGTGACGATGTCTTCGTTCTTGGCGCGGGTGACGGGGACTAGTTCGGTGAGGGGCTTGGGCGCGATGACGACGCCTGCCGCGTGGACGCCTGCGCCACGGACCAGGCCTTCGAGGCGCAGGGCTGCGTCGATGAGTTCTTTGATCTTCGGGTCTTCGTAGGCGGTGGCGAGTGAGGGCGAGTCTTTGAGGGCCTGGTCGATGGTGATGCCGATGGTGAGCGGAATCATCTTGGCGATGCGGTCGACTTCGCCGTAGGGCATGTCGAGCGCGCGGCCTACGTCTTTGATGGCGGCTTTGGCGGCCATGGTGTTGAAGGTGATGATCTGGGCGACCTGGTCGCGGCCGTACTTGCGGGTGACGTAGTCGATGACCTCGCTGCGGCGGTTCATGCAGAAGTCAATGTCGATATCGGGCATGGAGATGCGCTCGGGATTGAGGAAGCGCTCGAAGAGGAGATCGTTCTGGAGGGGATCGATGTCTGTGATCTGCATTACGTAGGCGACGAGCGATCCGGCGGCAGAGCCTCGGCCGGGGCCTACTGGGATATCGTGCTCGCGTGCGTAACGGATAAAGTCCCATACGATCATGAAATAGCCTGGAAACTTCATCTGCTTGATGATGTTTAGTTCGCGATCTAACCGAGCGTGATATTCGGGGATGGTCTTTCTCAGAATGCCTCGGTCGCGGAGGTGAGCGACGGCGGTTTCGAGACGCATCTTCAGACCTTCGCGGCAGACTTGTTCGAAGTAGCTGTCGAGGGTCTCGCCTTCGGGGACGATGAAGTCGGGGAACGGGTTGTCGACCTTGGCCATCTTCAGGTTGCAGCGGTCGATGAACTGCATGGTGCGGGAGCAGACCTCGGGCGTCTGAGAGAATTTGTGGAGCATCTCCTCGGCAGACTTGATGTAGAACTCCTGCGTGTCGAACTTGAAGCGCTTGGGGTCATTCATGCTGCCGGCGGTCTGGACGCAGAGGAGGATTTCGTGGGCGCGGGAGTCGTCGGCGGTGACGTAGTGGCTGTCGTTAGTGGCGATGAGCGGGATGTTGAGTTCGCGCTCCATCTTGAAGAGAGCATCGCAGACGGCTTTGTCGGGAGCGAGGCTGTGGTCCTGGATTTCAAGGAAGTAGTTGCCTTTGCCGAAGAGGTCTTCGTAGAAGCCGGCGGTGCGTTTGGCCTCGTCGTACCTGCCTTCCATCAGGTGCTGGTTGACTTCGCCCGCGAGACAGCCGGAGAAGCCTATGAGTCCTTCGGCATGCCTGGCGAGGAATGCTTTGGAGACGCGCGGCTTGCGATAGAAGCCGTGGAGAGCGGCTTCGCTGGTGAGGCGGATGAGATTGCGATAGCCAGCTTCGTTTTCGGCGAGGACGAGGAGATGGTTGTACTTGTCGCCTTCGGGCGCGGCGCGATGATCTTCGTTTTTGCAGATGTAGAGTTCGCAGCCGAGGATGGGCTTGATGCCCTTCTTCTGCATGGCATCAAAGAAGTGAACGGCGCCAAAGATGTTGCCGTGGTCGGTCATGGCGGCGGCGGTCTGACCGAGTTTGCTCAGGTGTTCGGCCAGCTTGTCGACGTCGCAGGCACCGTCGAGGAGAGAGTAGTCGGTGTGGAGATGAAGATGGGTGAACTCTGCTGCCATTCTTCTATGTTAAGCCCCATCGCGAGTACGCGACGGTGAGGAAAATGCGGTACTGAATTGAGTGGTAGAGGCTGGAAGAACAAGCAACAGCAAAAACAAAAGCGAAATGCGGGGATCTCTCCACTACGCGGCTCACGATGAGACTGTGAGCCGCTTCGGTCGAGATGACGCCTCTTTGTGAGGGCAGAAACTTCCATGTTGACGCCTCTTTGGCAGGGAAGAAACTAAAAGAAGGCAAAAGGCTCTAGAATCGTGAACCAAATGGCCAGGATATTTTTTATCGACGGAATACGCCGGAAGCTTCGGCGTAGTAAGCGCGAGAAGAGGCTAGGTCTCGCAAAGCAGTGGCCAACGGTGCAGGCTGAGATCAACCATTGGCAGGTTCTGGATGCCGATGACGAAGTATCGACTTCGGGTGCGCCATATCAGATTGAGGCGGGATTTCATTTCAAGCTGAACGACGAGTACTACGGCGGGTATCTGTACAGCGTTGCAATGACACACCATGAGGCTGAGACGAAGAGCAAAGGCGAACTGACGGTGAATGTGCGGTACAACCCGGCGAATCCAGATGAGACAGCGGTGCTGGCGGAGGATAATGTGGGCAATCTTCCGTTTGGCGTTATTTCCGGCTGATCGAGAGAGAAATTTAGGCGGCGTGCGTCAGAAAGCGTGTTGTGGGGAAGCCGAAGAGGCGCAGCTTGAGGCAGTACTCGGCTTCGACGGCGTAGTGCGCGGTGCGCTGCCAAAAGCCGTACTCGGGCGGCCATGGGGAGGGGTGGGTGCGCCATTGGATGGGAAAGTGTTCGAGGATGAGGGAGGTGCGCGGAAGGTGGCTGGGTGAGCTGACGACTTCTGCGCTGGTCCAGCCGTGGGTTGCCATGATGCGCTGGCTGTAGAAGATATTTTGAATGGTGTTCAGGGCCTGACCTTCTTCGATGATGGCGTCGGCAGGTATACCTTGCGCGAGGGCGAGTGTCGCCATGACGTGGGCTTCGACGAACCGATTGTGAGCGGCTGCTCCGGTGAAGATGAGGTGGGGAGCGATGCCGGCTTTGAACTCGCGGACGCCTTCGAGGGTGCGTTCGCGCTGCTCGGGCGATGGAGTGCCGTCGAGGCGGGCGGGTGTGCCGAGGACGATGAGGGTGTCGAAGTGCGTGAGATTGGTGTTTGAGGAGGGGATGGAGTTCAGGGCCTGACCTTCTTCGATGATGGCGTCGGCAGGTATACCTTGCGCGAGGGCGAGTGTCGCCATGACGTGGGCTTCGACGAACTGATTGTGAGCAGCGGCTCCGGTGAAGATGAGGTGGGGAGCGATGCCGGCTTTGAATTCGCGGACGCCTTCGAGGGTGCGTTCGCGCTGCTCGGGCGATGGGGTGCCGTCGAGACGGGCGGGTGTGCCGAGGACGATGATGGTGTCGAGGTGCGTGAGATTGGTGTTTGAGGAGGGGATGGATCGATAGACGAAGGCAGCATCGACAGTCGCGATAACGACGATGGCGAAGATGAAGGTCAGGAGTTTGCGTAGTGGCTTCGGCATGAGGTAGCACTCTAGGCAGTATCGACCTATAGAGGATAGGGTGTTGCCGCAAAATGGGGCAAAACGATCTTGGCGCCACGAGCAAACCGCAGGTCCTTCGACTCCGTCTCTCGCGATAAAGCTGCGAGAGACTGCGCTCAGGATGACACCTCTTACAGAAATCAAGAAAACTTAAGACCCAACTATATGTCGATACTGCCTAAATACTTTGAACTAAGCTGGAAGCGACTTCGACGTAGAGATCGACTGCTTCGAGGAGTTCTTTCTTGGCGATCTTCTCGTGCGGGGTGTGGGCTACGTGGATGGAACCAGGGCCTAACAGCAGCGGCTCCCCCCAGGCCGTGAGCGCGGGAATGTCGGTTGTGAATTTGGCGATCATGGTGGGCAGATTGCCTACTTTACGCATACGGATGAAGGGTAGATCGAGCGAGAAATCTACATCGGCGCGATCACCGATGAGTTTTGTGATCGCTTTTTTGAGTTCGCCGGCGGGGCCGACGGTGCGGATGAGAAGATGCGCTTCGGCTTTATCGGAGATGACGTTCGGTGCGTAGCCGCCGGAGATGAGGCCGACGTTCAGGGTTGATGGGCCGATCTCCGGTTCGACTGGAAGCGGCATGGCGAGGACGTCGTGTAGTGCTTCGACTAGTTTGTGGATAGCGGAGTCGCCCAGCTCAGGGTAGGCGGAGTGGGCCATGCGGCCTTTGGCGCGGAGCTCGATGCGCAATGCGCCCTTCGAGGCGATGGCCAGACGGTTGTCGGTGGGTTCCCCATTGATGAGAAACTTCGATCCCTTCGGGGATTTGTTGGCGACGATGGCTCCGGCTGAGTCGCGCTCTTCGCCTACGACGAAGAGCAGGCCAACCTTGATGCCTGCTTCGCGAAGACGGTCTGCCGCGGCTACCTGTGCAGCGATGATGCCCTTCGCGTCGCAGGCGCCACGGCCGTAGAGGAACTCGTCGTCTTCGCTTGCGCCGAAGAAGGGCGGGACGGTGTCCATGTGGGTGGAGAGCACGATGTCGGGGGCGATGCCGGGGAGCGCGGCGTAGACGTTGAACCGCTCGCCGCTGCCTGCGCCGGGGGTGCTGGCGTGATCGGGTTGCGAGACGGGCATTCGCTCGACGGCGTAGCGCTGGGAGGCCAGGAACTCGTACAGGAAGGCACCGGCGAGCCCTTCGCAGTAGGTGGTGGATTCGATGTCGACGAGCTGCTTTGTCAGTTGAATGGGGTCGATCGCCATGTGCTCCAGCATACGTTATGGCCTGGAAACTGCGAAGGCGGGATGCACCCGATAGACTGGCAGGGATGACTCAAACTATCTCACAGATTAAATCGATCGAGGATCTTCGCGGCCCTGCCGGACGGCTGGAGGCTCTGCTCAATACCGGACGCGACGATGCGCCATACGCTGCTCTGGTTTGCCATCCGCATCCTGCGGGCGGAGGCACGATGCATAACAAGGTTGTGTATCACGCGATGAAGGCATTCTCCTCTTTTGGGCTGCCAGTGCTGCGCTTCAACTTCCGCAGCGTGGGGCTGAGTGAGGGCGAGCATGATGAAGGGTATGGAGAGCAGGAGGATGTGCGGGCTGCTCTGGACTGGGTGGAGAGGAACTTCAATCGGCCAATTCTTTTTGCAGGATTTTCTTTTGGCTCGAATGTTGGCCTGCGTGCCTGCTGTGGGGATGTCCGCGTGAAGGGGCTGATTGGACTGGGTGTGCCGGTGCAGGCGGAAGGCCGCGACTATACCTATGGATTCTTGCCGAGATGCACTGCGCCGAAGCTCTTTATCAGCGGCGATCACGATCAGTATGGGCCGCGTGGCGTGATGGAGGGCGTGTTTGAGCGCGCGCCGGAGCCGAAGAAGCTGGTATGGATTGCGGGAGCCGATCATTTTTTTCAGGGGACGGCGGACTCGCCTGGAGCCAAGCTGAATCTGATGCAGCAGGAGATTCGCTTGTGGCTGGAGAGTGAGTTTGGGCTGAGCTAGATCAGGCTGCGCCGTGGACTTCAGACCGGCTTTGAAGAACAGGATGGGACGGGGTTGAGGAGCCAGTCGCGCATCGCCTGATTGCAGATCTCGGGCGTCTCTTCAAAGGGAACGTGGCCGACTCCCGGTAGAACGAGCAGGCTGGAGTGCGGAAGGGCTCGCTGCAGTTCGCGTGCCGAGTTGAGGCCAACGGCGCGGTCGCGGTCGCCCCAGATGAGGAGTGTCGGCGTGGCAGTGAGGCGTGTGAGAGCTGAACGCAGGAGTTCCATATCCTTGAACCAGAGGTGAATCGCCTGCAGGATGTGATCGATGGTGCCGGGAATCTGGAGGCCTTCGGTATAGCCTTCAAGCGAGTCCGCTGAGACGCGCTTTGGATCGCCGTACATGCGGCTGAGGGCTGTGGCTTTCAGCATCCGGGGCAGTAAAGGAACCTGTCGTGCGAGCCATTTACCGAGACGTGTCTGGTAGAAGCGGATCAGTTGGCTGCACTGATTGCAGAAGGGATTGGCCGGGGCAAAGAGGATGAGCCTGCGGACACGGTCGGGGTGGCGGGCTGCCATCATCATTGCGATAGAGCCGCCGTGCGAGTGGCCTGCGATGTCCGCCTGGCCAATGCCGATTGCATCCATCCAAGCTGCCAGCCGGTCGGCGGTGGCCTCCAGACCGGCGTCCAGACCTGGGATCCGCTCGGACTGGCCCATGTTGAACAGATCGAGAGCGTAGACTGTAGAGTCGCGCGAAAGGAAGCTAATGTTCTGCCTCCAGTTCTTCGCTGACCCGACGAGGCCGTGAAGCAGGAAAAGAGGTCGCCCTTCTCCTGCGCGCTGGTAGTGGATCTTCGCCCCGTTTACGAGTGCGAAAGTCTCTTCGCTTCTGGGATGCGTGTCAATCACCGGTGCAGCTTGCCTCGCTGAAAGGAGAGCCTTCATATTTCAAAGGAGTTACTGCTCGCACTTCCGTATGTTACAGGGATGTTAGAGGGGTGCGCTGAAGTTTTCCTGCGACCGAATTTTCGGCAAGAATACCATTGGCAAGGCTGGTTTTTATCGGAACGATAGGTTTATGAGACACGTAAGATATCACCAACCGTTATTATGTGAATTACTGAATGGGTTATGATTTTTGGTAGGAATAGGCGCAGCTTGACTTCAAAATGATGCACTGAGATTGTTTTCCGGGTTTGGTTCTCAATGTGCTTATATGATTGAACGTTTATGAAAAACGCCGCCCAAACCCGCATCCTGGCCATCGTGCTTGCTCTGGCGACTGCTGCGGCTTGCGTGCTGGCAGCGATGAACTTCGATCACGAGAACGGTCTGGATGTACCGACCGACGGTGTCTGGTGGGTTGAGGCTCATGGCGGTCTGCGGGCGGAGCGGGTTCCTGCGGATTCCCCCGGTCACCGTGCCGGAGTACGGACTGGCGACATTCTTCTCAGCGTGAATGACCAGCCTACGCCACGTGTAGCGTCTCTGGGCCGGGAGATGTTTCGCAGCGGAATCTGGGCGCATGCTACCTACTCCATCCTCAGGCCCGTTCCTCAATCGGTCGATCTAAACGGAGCCACGCGACTGGATATTCAGGTCATCCTGGTGCCGAAGGACATGTCCTTCAATCAGTACCTGCGGTTTATTGCGCTGGTCTATCTTTGTATCGGAATCTATGTACTGTTCCGACGCTGGACCGCGCCGAAGTCGATTCACTTCTACGTCTTCTGTCTGGTTTCTTTTGTCTTCTACAGCTTCCGTCCGACGGGAGAGCTGGGCCTATTTGACTGGGGCAATATGGCGGCCCAGGCGTTGCAGCCTGCACTCTTCCTGCACTTCGCGGTCAGCTTCTCGGATAACTATGCCTCCGATCAACGAAACCGGTTCCGACGGAAGTTGGTCTGCACGCTTCTCTATGTGCCGGGAATCTTTCTTCTGGGCCTGCAATATACCGCGATCCGCTTCTGGTCCGCGACGGAGATTCTGCTGCATAGGCTGGATCAGATATTACTGGGCTATCTCGCACTGTATTACGTAATCGCCGCGATTGTCTTCTGGTTCCGCTATCGCCGGGCTGAGTCCGGACTGGAGCGCCAGCAACTGAAGTGGCTTACTCGCGGCACACTGCTTGCCGTGACTCCGTTCACCCTGTTCAACGTAATTCCCTATCTTGCGGATTGGCAGATGCCCGGCTCTCTTACGAAGCTGGCGGGGCTTTCACTCGTGATTCTTCCGCTGACCTTCAGCTGGGCCATCGTGCGATACCGGCTGATGGACGTCGATTTGATCTTCAAACGCGGCGTTACCTACACGCTGGCTACCGCATCGCTTGTGGGTGTGTACTTCAGCATCGTCGCGGTTACCGGCGAACTGGTGCATACCCGCCTGTCACCGCAACTCGGCTTCTGGGGTTTTCTGGTAGCGATCGTCGTTGCAGGCATCGTCTTTGAACCATTGAAAAAGACGATCCAGGCATGGGTGGATCGTGTCTTCGATCAGAAACGTCTCGACTACCGTGAGACGCTGGTTGAATTTGGCCGCGGCATCAACTCGCAGACCGATCTTCGCGCCCTGCTCGACTCGATCGTGGAGCGTCTGCCGCAGGCGCTGCTGGTGACGCGTGTTGCGGTCTTTCTCGCATCGGAGAGTGACGGCCAGACTGGCTCGCGACACTTCGACCTGGCAGCATCGCACGGACTCACCAATCTACAGGCGGCCGATCTGCGAGCGCTCGATGTACGGTTTCTCGACTTCGATCGTCCTGGCGCGAACAGCCATATTTTTCTTGAGAATCCTCAGAATATCCTTCGGCTTCCCGAAGCCCAGCGACGCAGCGCCGGGAGGCTTGATCTTAACTACTATCTTCCCTGCCGCGTCGCCAACCACGATGGCGGTGGAACCCGCACGGTCGCCGTCATCGGCCTGGGCCGTACCGACGATGGCGACTTCCTTTCGAGCGAGGACATGGAGTTGCTCGAGTCGCTGGCTGTCTACATTGGAATCGCCATTCAGAATGCGCAGCTCTACCAGCGGCTGGAACAGAAGATTACAGAGTTTGAAAGCCTGAAGGAATTTCACGAGAATATCGTTGAGTCGATCAACGTTGGAGTGTTCGCCGTCGATCTCGACGATCGAATCAAAAGCTGGAACACCCAGATGGAAGGCATGTACGCGAAGGCGCGCACCGAGGTGCTGCATCAGCATATCTCTGCGATTCTGCCTCCGGAGTTTGTTGCCCGATTCAACAGCGTGCGTGAAGAACACGGGACGCACACGCTGTACAAGTTCAGGTTGATGCTGCCCAATGGCAGCGAACGCATCGCCAACATTGCGATTGCGCCACTGGTTACGCGAAACTTTGTGGCAGTGGGGCGCATCGTCCTGGTAGATGACATCACCGACCGCATCCAGTTGGAGGCTCAGCTTACCCAATCGGAGAAACTCTCTTCTATCGGTCTGCTGGCGGCGGGCGTTGCGCATGAAGTGAATACGCCTCTGGCAGTCATCTCCAGCTATACGCAGATGTTGACCAAACATATGCGCGACGATGCGCGGCTCGCTCCCGTGCTTGAGAAGATCACGCAACAGACCTTCCGTGCCTCCGAGATTGTCAACGGCCTGCTGAACTTCTCTCGTACCAGCGGGACGGAGTTCACCAGCCTCAACCTGAACGATCTTCTTGGGGACACGGTAACGCTGCTCGATCATCAGTTCAAGACATCGCAGATCCGCGTGGAAACGAACTTCGACCCGAACCTCGCGCGCATTCACGGCAACCAGGGAAAGCTGCAACAGGTAATCCTCAATCTGATGCTGAATGCCAAGGATGCAATGTTCGGCACTACGAACGCGACGCTCAAGATTGCGACTTTCAATGGGTCGGGGCGTGTGCTGGTTCGCATTCAAGATTCCGGGAGCGGCATCGAGAGAGAGCATCTTCATCGCATCTATGATCCCTTCTTTACGACGAAGGTCAAGCCGCAGGAGGGGGAACATAAGGGTACTGGCCTTGGGCTCGCCGTCAGTTATGGAATCATGCAGGAGCACGCCGGGAAGATTCACGTCGAGAGCGAGCTTGGCGTTGGTACAGCTTTCCAACTGGAGTTCCCATCCTCCGGCACTCGGCCCGCAATCGCCACAGAGTTGAATGGGAGCACCGCTGAAGACATAGAGAGGAAGACGACCCATGTCTGAAGCTACTGAGCTTGCCGCGGAGACGCTTCATCTGCAACGCACGGCGCGCGTGGTGGGAGAGCCGCGCATTCTCATCATCGACGACGAGGATGCGATCCGTGAATCGCTGGATACGCTGCTGACGCTTGAAGGATTCTCCGTCAACATGGCCATCGACGGCCACTCGGGCATGGAGTTGTTAGCACACAACGAATATGACCTGTTATTGCTGGACCTTGCTCTGCCTGGGCAAAGCGGCATCGATCTCCTGCCGCGCATCATTGAGATGCAGCCCAATCTCCCGGTCATCATGATTACTGCCTACGGTACTGTCGGCAACGTTGTCGATGCCATTCGCGCCGGCGCAGAGAACTTCGTTCAGAAGCCATGGGACAACGAAAAACTGCTCGCCGACATTCGCGCTGCGGTTGCCCGTCATCGCGCAGAAGAAGAGGTCGTCCAGCTTAAGCGGACTCTGAAGCAGCGCTACAACTTTGAAAATATCATCGGTAAGAGTGAACCGATGCTTCGACTCTTCGACCTCGTAGCTCAGGTCGCGCCTAGCCGTTCCACTGTTCTGATCCAGGGCGAAAGCGGCACAGGCAAGGAACTGATCGCGAAGGCAATCCATGCTAATTCACCGCGTCGTGACCACCCCTTCGTTCCGGTGAACACGGGAGCCGTTCCGTCTGAGTTGCTCGAATCTACACTCTTCGGCCACGTGAAAGGCGCCTTCACCTCAGCGGTCACGGCGAAGAAGGGGCTGTTCGAAGTAGCCAACGGAGGAACGCTCTTTCTCGACGAGATCGGCACGATGGGGATGGATATGCAGGCGAAGATCCTCCGTGTGCTGCAGGACCGACGCTTCATGCATCTTGGGGGCGTGCAGGAGATTCAGGTCGATGTACGGATCATTGCCGCCACCAATGTCAACCTGCAGGAGGCGGTACGCGAAGGCCGTTTTCGCGAAGATCTCTTTTATCGGTTGAATGTCATCAACCTGGTGCTGCCGCCACTCCGTTCGCGCCGCGAGGATATACCTTTGCTCGCTGCCCATTTCCTGAAGTTTTATGCTGAGGAGAACGGTACGGAAGCACGATCTCTATCACCTGAAGCGATGCGCATCATCATGGATTACGAGTGGCCCGGCAATGTTCGCGAGCTTGAGAATGCAATGGAGCGCGGCGTCGTGCTCTCCACCACGAGGACTATCAGTCCCGACCTGCTTCCAGCACAACTGATTGGGAGTACCTATTCGGCGAGCTTGCTCGATCATCAGCCGAATGCTTCCCTCTTCGATCTGATGGAAGAGATTGAACGTCGCATCATCTCCGACCGCCTGGAACGCTGCCACTGGAACCAGACCGAAGCTGCGGAGTACTTCAAGATTCCGCTCTCGACGCTCAATCAGAAGATCAAGCGTCTCAACGTTGAGGTAAAGAAACGCGCTCGCGACTAGTTTCCGGGTTGAATGACGATCTTCATCGAGCCGGCTTGCGGATGCGACGCCAGATCGATCGCCGCAACTGCATCTTCGAGCGAGAAGCGGTGCGAGATCAGGCTTGTCAGATCGAATCCGCTGCGGTACCCGTCGAAGACCAGACGATTGACATCTTCATTCAACGAGACTGAGGAGCTGTAAGAACCCATCAGGGTCTTCTCTTCCATGCAGACGGCTGCGGGGTCGAACGTCGCATCTCCATGTTGTGTCTGGGCGAATAGAACGACACGACCACCCGGTCGAATCGCTTCCATCGCTACTTTGATCAGTGCGTTGCCACCAACTGCGAGCAGGGCCACGTCGACGCCGCGGCCTTCTGTGGCGGCTCTTGCAGATGCTACGACATCTCCACGCGCATCGATGGGATGATCGAGGTCGAAGTTCGCGGCGATTGCATGGCGCTCAGGATACAGGTCGCTTGTCAGCACAGTTGCGCCAGCCCTGCGTGCAAGCGCGGCCAGCAGAATACCTATCGGACCCTGGCCTATCACCAACACAGTCTCATCGAGTTGCAGGCTGAGTAGCTGCACCGCCTTGTAGCATGTGTTGACTGGCTCGAGAAATGCGGCCTGCTCGAACGGGATGTCATCCGGAATCTTCACCAGGCCGCCGCGAACGATCCAATCCATTATGCGGATGTACTCTGCGAAACCTCCGCCCGAAGGTGCAAAGCCGGAGGTGCATCCTACCTTCTTGTAAACGTCGCACTGCGCAAAGGTCTTCTTCCTGCAGTAGTAACACTTGCCGCAAGGGATATGGTGGTACGCCATGACGCGGTCGCCGACTGCGAAGCCCGTAACGCCTTCGCCTACACGCGCAATGGTTCCGGACATCTCATGCCCGAAGACGCGGGGTGCGTCATGCGAGCCGGTGTGGATCTTTTTCAGATCGGTTCCGCAGATTCCGCAGGTATGAATCCTGACCAGGACTTCACCTGCGTTGATCTCAGGCACAGGGATCGTCTCGACACGTACGTCATTGATCCCGCGATAGACCGCGGCGCGCATGGTTGCGGGAACAGTTTCAATCTTTTCCTGTGTCGGCATACTCCTCAGGCTCTCTGTTTATACCAGTCTAGCTGGCTTTCAAGTTCAGTCGTTAGAGATTGAATCGCTCGTTTGCTGTTCGCAGCGAGGTGAACCAGCTTCGACCAAAGACGCGGGCGAACGGCAGAATAAGCGGCAAAGGCAATTTCGCGAAATTGGCCATCGTGCGTGGCAAATCGATTCAACTCCTGCAGTTCGAAGTGGGCACCATCTGAGATGGCTTTGATCGCTTGAAAATCAAGACCGCGAGCCTGTGCCATGCGTGCCACTGTTGCCGCCTCCATGTCCACTGCACTGGCCCCATACGATTCATAGAGCCGCTGCTTTTCCTTGATGCTGGCGATAGCTGCCGCACTGACCAGAATCTGCTTAGACTGCGAGTTGTCGTAGCGCTCCCCGGATTGCGCATCCACAACAACTCCCGCACGAACGATGTCGCCGACATGCAGCTTCGGATCGCATGCTCCGGCGAGACCAACCGAGAACAGGGCCGTTACCGGCATCATCCTAAGGACTGCCTGCACGGCGAGAGTTGCACGGCCAGGCCCCATACCGGCACAAGCAACTACTGCAAAACCGTTGGTGTAAACAGTGATTTTGTTAGGGAGTATCTGTTCTTTCCAACCTCGGACCAGAGGCTTGATCTCTCTTGGCAAAGCAGCAATAATAGCCGGGCACTCTTTCATCGAACCGGCCCATCGAAGACAGGTGCGTATCCATGTGCGATAAACCAATCGATCGCGGCTCGCAACGCGGGGTATACGGGAAGTATTTTGAATCCAAGATCGCGTTCAGCTTTTGCCGAAGAGGCGAACATCATCTTCTTCCCCATGCGGACGGCTTCCACGGTGGCACGCGGCTCCTTCCCCCGCAGCTTACCTGTGACAGTCTCGTCGAAGAAGGCGAACGCCATTGCTACGGCATGCGGAACCTTCATCGTCGGTGACGGTAGCCCGGTGATGGCCGACATGCGATCGAGAATCTGCTTCAGTGTGAGATTTTCTCCGCCCAGGATGTAACGCTCGCCTGGAGCTCCGCGGTCGAGTGCGACGACATGCATGCGTGCAACCTCATCGACATCGACGAGATTCAGCCCAGTGTCTACATAAGCTGGAAATTTCCTGTTGAGGAAGTCGACGATGATCCTTCCTGTTGGCGTGGGCTTCGCATCGCCGCCGCCGATCGGTGTTGTTGGATTCAGAATCATGACGTGCTGGCCGGACTTTGCAGCTTGTATGGCTTCAAGTTCAGCGAGAAACTTCGATCGCTTGTAGTGGCCGATCATATTCGCCAACGCAACAGGGGTGTCTTCGTTCACGATGGTTCCGTCGGTTTTGAATCCCATGGTGGCAACGCTGGAGGTGTAGACAACGCGTTGTATGCCGACTTCGCGAGCAAGCCTCAATAGCTCTCGAGTCCCGTCGACGTTGGCAGCGTACATCTCTTTTGGGTCAGGCACCCAAAGGCGGTAGTCTGCCGCGACATGTACGAGCGCGTCGCAACCTGAGAGTGCGGACCGAAGCTTTTCCGGATCGCGCAGATCGCCTTTCACCATCTCAGCGTCGATCCCGTTGAGAGAGTCCAGACGACTTGCCTGCCTGGTTAACAATCGAAGCGCGGCACCCTCAGCCGCATACCGCCGAGCCACATGGCCGCCAATGAAGCCCGTCGCTCCTGTAATGAATACGCGCACTTGCTCGCTCTTCCCCACTTGTCCGACGGTTGCAGCAATGCCGGACGGAAGTTCTAGTCCAGCTTCTCTGGTTCGATCTGGATATTCTTTTCGCCCGCGGCTTTCTTCTCCCAGTACTTCTTGACCCAGGCCTCGAAGGTCTTGCCTGCGGCAGTATCGCGTCCTGTAAAGGCGAGCGCGGCGACGTCGGAGTAAGCCACGTTCACCTTCGTTGACCCATTCGACGGGATAATACGAACGAAGGAGTCGGAGAGAGAGGAACCGGCACGCCGGTCGAAGAGGTAACCCACGACCTGTGAGCCGTCCTTACGGGTAATCGTAATATCGCCACGGTAGTCGAACGCCTTTTCGAGTGCCTCGCAAATCTCCGCGTCACTCGCCATCGCCGGAATCCAGCCCTCAAGCTGCTCCCGATCGCGCCCTGCGGCGACTTCAATCTCGTCAGGGTTCTCATGTGCCAGTTGCGCTAGTTTTGCGGATTCCTGTGTCTCGGTCGCCATCGTTAGTCTCCTGAAACTCCCTGGAGTTCGGTACTCTTCGCTGTAGCGTCTGGAGCGGAGATATGTACGAGTGGTCCTGCGGGTGCGGGTTTCCATTCGTTCAACAGCTTCATGGCTCCGTCGTCTTCATATTTGCTGAAGAAGATTGCCTTCGCGGTTTGCATGAGGCCTTTGATTGAGCCGAATGTATAGTTCACGCCGCTGGCCTCGTAGCCGGAGTGGACCATGCAGTTCGCGCACTGCGGATTGCCACTCTCGGTGCCATAGTTCGACCACTGGGTTGTCTCCATCAACTCCTGAAAACTATCAGCGTAGCCGTCCTGCAGTAGATAGCAGGGCTTCTGCCAGCCGAAGATGCTGAATGTCGGCATCCCCCAAGGCGTACACTTCAGATCTTTCTTGCCCATCAAAAATTCCATGAAGATAGGTGATGCGTTGAAGCGCCAGGTCTTCTTGCGATTGGAGAGTATGGCGCGGAACATCTTCTTCGATCGCGCACGGCCCAGAAAGTGCTTCTGGTCGGGAGCCTTATCGTAGGTGTATCCCGGCGAGACCATCATGCTCTCGACGCCGGCGGTCATCAGTTCGTCGAAGTGCGCCCTGACGCTGTTAGGGTCGGCTCCATCGAACAGGGTGGTGTTCGTCGTGACGCGGAAGCCGGCTTTGACCGCAGCGTGGACCCCCTCCATTGCAATGTCGTAGCCGCCTTCTCGGCAGACGGAAAAATCATGATGCTCGCGCTGTCCGTCGACGTGGACGGAGAATGAAAGATACTTGCTTGGCTTGAAGAGGTGGAGCTTCTCCTTCAACAGAAGAGCGTTGGTACACATGTAAACGTACTTCTTGCGTGCTACGAGTCCGGCAAC
>JBDTEQ010000119.1:0-10141 GCA_039922475.1 Edaphobacter sp. | reverse complement strand
ATCACCATCTCGGTGCCCTCCGGCAGCTTCGCCGAGCCGGTTACGTCTGTGGTGCGGAAGTAGAACTGCGGGCGGTAGCCGTTGAAGAACGGGGTGTGACGGCCGCCTTCTTCCTTTGAGAGCACATAGATCTCGCCCTTGAACTGCGTGTGCGGCGTGATCGACTTCGGCTTGGCAAGCACCATGCCGCGCTCCACATCTTCCTTCGCGATGCCGCGGAGAAGGAGTCCGGCGTTGTCACCGGCGAGGCCTTCGTCCAACTGCTTCTTGAACATCTCGACGCCGGTGCAGACCGTCTTGCGCGTGTCGCGGAAGCCGACGATCTCGCAGTCCTCGCCCACCTTGATCTTGCCGCGTTCGATTCTTCCGGTTACGACAGTTCCACGACCACTGATCGAGAAGATGTCTTCGATCGGCATCAGGAACGGAAGCTCGATCGCGCGTGCAGGCTGCGGGATGAACTTGTCCACCGCCTCCATCAGCTCGTCGACCTTGGCCTCCCACTTGGCTTCGCCGTTGAGCGCGCCCAGGGCAGAGCCGCGGATGATCGGAGTGTCGTCGCCGGGGTAGTCGTACTTCGAGAGCAGCTCGCGCACTTCCATCTCGACCAGCTCGATCAGCTCTTCGTCCTCGACCGCATCGCACTTGTTCAGGAACACCACGATGTACGGCACGCCAACCTGACGCGCCAGCAGAACGTGCTCCTTGGTCTGCGGCATCGGCCCGTCGGTCGCTGCAACCACCAGGATTGCGCCGTCCATCTGCGCGGCGCCGGTGATCATATTCTTGATGTAGTCGGCGTGGCCAGGGCAGTCGACGTGCGCGTAGTGACGGTTCGGCGTCTCGTACTCCACGTGCGAGGTCGCGATCGTGATACCGCGCTCACGCTCTTCCGGCGCATTGTCGATCGTGTCGAACGAACGGAACGTGTTCTTCGGGTTGTGCTTCGACAATACCTTCGTGATCGCCGCAGTCAACGTCGTCTTGCCGTGGTCAATGTGACCAATCGTCCCTATGTTTACGTGCGGCTTTGACCGATCAAACTTTTCCTTGCCCATTGCTCTCTCCGTGTTTCCAGTTTCTAAAATTCAACTTCTAAAAGTGATGTGCTCTACGGTACCGGCTTATCTGTCTTTCCCGTCTTTGCCTTGCACCTTGGCAATTATCTCTTCCGAGACCGACCGCGGTGCCTCTTCATACTGCTTGAACTGCATGGAATAGTTGGCGCGACCCTGCGTGGACGACCGCATGTGCGTGGCGTAGCCGAACATCGTGCTGAGCGGAACCGTGGCCCGGATGGCCTGCGTGTTGCCAACCATCTCCATGCCTTCGATTCTTCCCCGGCGCGAGTTCAGATCGCCAATGATCGTTCCCATGTACTCTTCCGGAACCGTAACCTCGACCGCCATGACGGGTTCGAGCAGCACCGGCTTGGCTTTGCGAGCAGCTTCCTTGAAGGCCATCGAACCGGCGATCTTGAAGGCCATTTCATTCGAGTCAACATCGTGGTAGCTGCCGTCGTAGAGCGAAACCTTGACATCGACCATCTCGTAACCAGCGAGAACACCGCGCTGCATGGCGTCCTGAATGCCCTGGTCGATCGGCTTGATGTACTCCTTGGGAATAGTGCCGCCCTTGATATCGTTCGAGAACTCGTAGCCTTTACCGGGCTCATTCGGTGCGATGCGGATCTTGCAGTGACCGTAGTTGCCCGAGCCGCCTGTCTGCCGGATGTACTTGCCCTCAGCATCGGAGTTCGAGCGGATGGTCTCGCGATAGTTGACCTGCGGCTTGCCGACGTTTGCCTCAACCTTGTACTCGCGCATCATGCGGTCGACGATGATCTCAAGGTGAAGCTCGCCCATTCCAGCGATGATGGTCTGACCCGAGTCGATATCGGTGCGGACACGGAAGGTAGGATCTTCCTGCGCCAGTTTGGCGAGAGCCATTCCCATCTTTTCCTGGTCAGCCTTGGTCTTCGGCTCAACAGCAACCTCAATAACCGGTGCCGGAAAGTCGATCGACTCGAGAACTACAGGATGCTTGTCGGTGCAGATGGTGTCGCCGGTGACGAGGTTCTTGAGGCCGACCGCTGCGCAGATATCACCAGCAAGAATCTCGGTGATCTCTTCGCGCTTGTTGGCGTGCATCTTCAGCAGGCGACCGATACGCTCGGTCTTGCCGGTGCGAGGGTTCAGAACCGAGTCGCCGGTTTTGAGCTGACCGGAATAAACACGGATGAAGATGAGCTGGCCTACGAACGGGTCAGTCATGATCTTGAAGCCGAGAGCAGAGAATGGCTCGCTATCGTCAGCCTTGCGGACAAGCTCCTCTTCCATGTTGTCGGGGTTGTGGCCGATCATGGGAGGAATATCGAGTGGGCTGGGCAGATAGTCGATGACGGCATCGAGGAGGGTCTGCACGCCCTTGTTCTTGAAGGATGAGCCGCAGAGCACCGGGAAGATGTTCATCGCGATGGTTGCCTTGCGAATGCCGGCTTTGAGCTGGGCTTCGGTCGGCTCCTGACCTTCGAGGAACGCATGGAGGATCTCGTCATCGGAGTCGGCAACAGCCTCGATCAGGACGTGACGGGCAGTTTTTGCAGTCTCGATCAGGTCGGCGGGAATCTCTTCGACCGAATACTCTGCGCCCATGGTCTCGTCGTGCCAGTAGATCGCCTTCATCGTGACCAGATCGACGACTCCAAGAAACTTAGCCTCCGCTCCAATCTGAATATTGATGGGAATTGCGCGCGCGCCCAGACGATCGACGATGGTCGATGTCGCGTAGACGGCGTCCGCACCCGCTTTGTCCATCTTATTGATGAAGCAGATGCGGGGAACTTTGTACTTGTCAGCCTGACGCCAGACGGTCTCAGACTGAGGCTGCACACCGGCAACAGCATCGAAGCAGGCGACAGCACCATCGAGAACGCGAAGTGAACGCTCAACCTCTGCGGTGAAGTCGACGTGGCCGGGAGTGTCGATGATGTTGATGCGGATGTTCTTCCAGGTGCAAGTCGTGGCGGCGGAGGTGATCGTAATGCCGCGCTCCTGCTCCTGCTCCATCCAGTCCATGGTCGCAGTGCCCTCGTGCACCTCGCCGATACGGTGCGTGATGCCCGTATAGAAGAGGATGCGCTCGGTCGTCGTCGTCTTGCCGGCGTCGATGTGCGCCATGATTCCGATGTTCCGGCAACGATTCAGAGGTGTAGTGCGTGCCACGATCTATCTCTCATCTGCGAGCATTCGCTCGCGGTAAAACTACGTTGAACCTGAAATCCAGTACGTCTACCGAAACCTTTGGCTTACCAGCGGTAATGCGCAAAGGCCTTGTTGGCCTCGGCCATGCGGTGAACGTCTTCCTTCTTCTTCATTGCAGCGCCACGGCCATTGGCGGCATCGAGGAGCTCTGCGGTCAACTTCTCGACCATGCCCTTTTCACCACGCGCGCGGCCGTAGGTTACGAGCCAGCGGATGGCGAGCGATGTACGACGTTCGGGGAGCACTTCAATCGGAACCTGATAGTTTGCACCGCCGACGCGGCGGCTTTTAACTTCGAGCAATGGCTTGCAGTTCTCGATCGCCTTCTTGAAGAGCTTGAGAGCCTCGTCGCCACCCTTCTGCTCGAGATTGGTCATGGCCGTGTAAAAGATGCCCTGCGCGGTCGACTTCTTGCCGCCCCACATCATGGAGTTCACAAACTTGGTGACCAGGGTGGAGTTATAGACCGGGTCTGGAGCAACTTCACGCTTCGCGATATAGCCTTTTCTTGGCATTCTTCTCTTCCTTCTCGTCTTCCTCCAGCGCCGGACTTCTCAAGAGCTGGACCTGGTTGCGACTCTCAGTACCGAGTCTGAAAATTTATTTAGCTGCAGCTGCCTTTGGACGCTTCGCGCCGTATTTGGAGCGGCTCTGCTTGCGATTGGCAACACCGACCGAGTCGAGCGTGCCACGAACGACATGGTAACGAACACCTGGAAGATCCTTCACACGGCCGCCGCGGATGAGCACGATCGAGTGCTCCTGCAGGTTGTGACCGATACCCGGGATGTAGGTCGTCACTTCGATCCCGTTGGTGAGGCGAACACGAGCAACCTTGCGGAGCGCCGAGTTCGGCTTCTTTGGGGTCTGAGTGTAGACGCGGGTGCAGACGCCACGGCGCTGGGGCGAACCCTGGAGCGCGGGGCTGGCAGTCTTATAACGGGTGGGCGTGCGGCCCTGCTTGACGAGCTGATGAAACGTAGGCACTAGAACTCCTTGATAAATGCGCGCAAAACGATACGACCAAACCTGTGTGAGACGCGCAGGAGGGTGAGGGCTTCGCTTTTTGCCGTACACGCAAAAAATTGAGAACGCTGAAGCGTCTCTTTCCCCAAAAGACGGGGCGAAGATCTTCCCTGCTGTTGCGTCTGTGAAGCGGTACAACAAGCCAGACATAACAGTCGACGGTGGCCGAGCGTCTTTCCTTTTACTGCAAAAGAATGAGCCGACTCCGTTTCGCTGTTCCGGCCCGCATAGCCCATCCAAGGTGGAGGGTGTCGCAGGCGCGATTGCGATGGGCCGCAGACTTACGACACTTCGATCTGAGGAATCCTCGATCGGGAGTGTCCTGCGGTGAATCTCTTGCATCCAGTTTAGCGCAATCGATCATTTACCGGCTTCCGCCAGACGATGAGATCAAACTGCGTGGGTTTTTCTCCACCCTTCCGCTCGTTGGAGCTTCCCAACGGCGCGGTCCGGATACTCGCGGAACCTTCTAACAATAACAACCTCCGCGTTACGCGTCAACTTTCGATCCAATTTTGACGGTCCGCGGCTGGATCACGCAGATGGTATTGCAATCGCGGCCCTCCTTCAGCCGGAGGCGAGCAGGTCGTGCTAGGCTTTTCGGATGACTTTTGCCGATGTTCGTAAGCGCTCTCTAGTTTTTGCTCTCTTTATTGTCACGTCTGCATTGACCCTGGGAATCACCGCGGAGGGGCAAGCTCAGACCAACTCTGCTACGCCCAAAGATCCCAGGATTGGGGCGTTGATTGAGACACTTGGGGAGACCAAAACTCCAAGTTCCGCAGCAATCTCTCCCGACGGAACAACAGTTGCGTGGGCAGTTCGGACTCGCGAAGGATCGCAGATCCATCTGACCGATGTGGCCGATCCGACCAGGGAGAGCCTTGTCGATGTGGGATCAGGTTCGAGCGGATGTGGCAGCTCGGAGCCGAAGTGGTCGCCCGATGGGCAATGGCTGGCCTTCGTCTCCGACTGCTCGGCGAGCACCGAGAAGCACGGACAGGAACAAGTTTTTGTGTGGTCGAAGAAGACAACCGCATCGAAGGAGTTGACCCATCTTGTCGGGAATATTAATTCGCTTACATGGTCGCCGGATGGAAAGGCTATCGGATTCCTCTTTGTAGAGAATGCAACGCGCAGTGCTGGAGCTCTGGCAGCGATGAAGCCCTGGGCTGGCGTGATCGGTGAAGATGGAGTCGAGATCCAGAGAGTAGGAGTGGTTGAGGTGGGGACGGGCTCGTTTTCGCAGGTGACTCCGGCGACGCTCCATGCCTATGAGTTCAGTTGGTCGCCAGATTCGAAACATCTCGTATTTGTGGCGGCGAATCCTCCAGGGGAAAACAACTGGTGGGTAGCCCAGCTTTACACGGAAGATATTGCAGGTGGCCAGCCTCGGTCGATTCTTAACACGACCAAAATTTCGGGGTCGCTCCATGGACTGCAGATCGCTGTGCCGCGCTGGTCGCCAGATGGCAACCGAATCGCGTTTATCGGCGGACTGATGAGCGATCAGGGATCTACCGGCGGAGATATCTATCTGATTCCATCGACCGGTGGCGAACCGAAGGACGTTACACCCGGACGTGCCGCCTCGGTTGTTTATATCGGATGGCTTGGGCCGGAGGTTCTCGGAGTTGCGGAGCATGTGGGAGGAGATAGCCACCTTACTGCTTTGAATGTGAGTACTGGCAAAGATGTTCCCGATATCAACAAGACCTTTCCTGAGTCGATTGGGGCTGGCGGACAGGCGATGAGCGTTTCGGCGTCGAAGGTACATACCATTACGTTGATCCTCAGCTCGTTTGAGAAGGCTCCCGAGGTGTGGGCTGGGCCGCTCGATTCGATGAAGCAGATCACGCATTTGAACGATGGCATGAAACCGGCGTGGGGCAAGACAGAGAGTGTGGAGTGGACTAATGACGGATTCAAGGTGCAGGGATGGCTCCTGTATCCGGCGAACTATGATCCGGCCAAGAAATATCCGCTTATCGTCAGTGTGCATGGCGGGCCTTCAAGTGCGGTGACGCCGCGGTGGCCTGGTGTTGGTTATGGCGGAGTGCCGTTTTCGGCGCTGGGATACTTCGTATTCATGCCGAATCCGAGGGGCAGTTATGGGCAGGGAGAGAAGTTTACCCAGGCCAATATCAAGGACTTCGGATACGGCGACCTGAGAGATGTTCTTGCCGGAATGGATGTGCTGGAGAAGCGTTTGCCTATCGATAAGAACCGCGAAGGTCTGACTGGGTGGAGTTATGGCGGATTTATGACGATGTTCGGCGTGACCCAGACGACACGATTCAAGGCTGCGGTGGCGGGCGCGGGAATCAGCGACTGGCAGAGCTACTACGGAGAGAACTCGATCGACCAATGGATGGTGCCGTTCTTCGGCAAGACGGTGTATGACGATCCGGCTGTGTACGCGAAGAGCTCGGCCATCGACTTCATCAAGAAGGTGAAGACTCCGACGTTGGTCGTGGTTGGAGATCGTGATGGCGAGTGTCCTGCTCCGCAGAGCTTTGAGTTCTGGCATGCGTTGCGCGCCGAGGGCGTAAAGACGCAGCTGGTGATCTACCCAAATGAAGGACATGGGTTTCGCGCTCCTGAGCATCGGAGAGATGTTCTGGAGCGGGCTTTGAACTGGTTTGAGACGGAGATGCCGGCAAAATAGAGCTTGATCCGGCGTTTGGCGGCAGAGGAAGTTATTCGAACATGATGCGAAATCGGAAGTTGAGTCGTCCAAAGAACGTCCGGACGATTTGCTTCCGGTGTGCGCAGCTTTTACACTGGTGCTTCAGTTATTCAGCGGTTGCGGTGAGACCGTTCAGCCTGGGTTGCGGTTGGACGGGGAGGTTCAATGCGTCGGTTTGTTACTTTAGCAGTTCTGATATTTTTCACGATCCCTTTTGGCGTCTCGATCTCGGGCTGTTCGAAGAAATCTCCAACGATCTTCTGCAATGGCGCGGACTCCGGTATCCCCGTGGGTCAAGTGACGACCATCACACTGAACCCGCAGATCACGGGTATCTCGCTGAACTTTGCGCAGATAGGACAGGTGGGGAGTCCGACAGCAACCGACTGCAAAGGCACGGCCCAGACGGTGGCCCACTTCACCTATGCGACGTTCCTCTCCAATGGGACGCCGGATATGACGATTGCCGACGTAGAACCGACGAATGGGCGGTTGTGCGCTGGCACCTGGAACAGGAACACAGGTGGCGGCATCGCAGATTTCACAACCTGCAATCCGACCAATAAGAGCGGCACAGTGTATGTGATTGCGAGCGGCGATGGCGCGAGCAGCAATCCCCTGCCGATCTATATTCACCCTGTTGTGACCAGTGTGGTGCTCGGACCGCCGTCGACGGACTGTCTCAATGATCCTGCGACGAACTGTAGCCCTGCTGCGTTTGCGACCCAACAGGTAAGCTGCACGATCGATCCTGGGACGGGTTGCTGCACCGCTCCGGTAACGACGGGAGTTTTTGTGAACGGTTGTCAATCCCAGGCGACGACAGGGCAGCTTGCAGCTCGTATCTTTGCAGGTACCGGGCCATCTCGGACCAACGTCAGCTGCAAGGTCGGGCATCCTTCTTATGTTGCTCAAACTCCTTCCATTGTGACGATCGATCAGAACGGCGTGGCGACGGCGCAGCAGCCGGGATCGACGGTGATCACGGCGAATATTGCGAACGCGGGAAGTTCGGCAGGCTTCTTTTCAACGTGTCCGCCGACCAAGATCACGTTGTGCGTTCCCAGCGGAAACGGCTGTGTGCCCACCATCTCCGTGAATCCCAATAACACGCAGCCGATTACGTCGATTGCAATGGATAAAAATGGAACGATCCTGACGGGCCTGTCGCTGGAGTTCGAGTCGACGACCCCGACGACGATTCCTGCTGGAGGGTCTGGAGCTGTAACTCCAATCTTCCCGGGCGCAGCGGCGATTACGGCGACCTGCCTGCCACCGAACTGCAATTCTTCCCCGTTCAACCAGATTGGCCTGTTCGGCAACGGAAAGCCCGTAACTTCGAACCCGGTAACGTTCATCGCTCCCGGCATCAACAGTACGAATCTGTACATTGCAAGCACGAACTCTCTGTACATGGTCCCGGTAGATTTTACGCAGCCCCAGCCTGGCGCTCCGGTCCGTCTTCCGTTCCTGCCGAACTCGATGGTCATCAGCAACGATGGAAGCTCGATCTACATGGGCAGTGCGTTTGAGCTGATGACGGTGAGTGCGATCACGAACGCGCTGGCGAGCCAGAATACGTCGGTGAGCGGAACGGTGCTGGCTATTTCGCCCGACAGCTCAACGCTGGTCATCACCGATCCGATACGACAGTTCGTTTATCTGTACAGCGCGAGCGGGAGCGGCGGTATCAAGACCCAGTTTGGCGGCGTTGGGACCCATGCAGTGTTTTCACCCGACAGCCAGACGGTGTACATCACTTTGGGCGACTACAACGCTTCAACAGGGGTGACGACTCCGAATAACCAGTTGCTGGTTTACTCGACGTTCACCGGCTGGTACTCGACAACGTCATCGCAGGCGACGACGGACGTGGCGATCGCCGTTCCGACGGTTGGAGCATTCTTTGCCGGGAACCCTACCACGGCACGCTCTTATTGCCCGGTGACGACGACCACGACGGCAAACGGCACATCGACGACGACCAACCTCTTCTACCCCGATGCGAATGTCCTTGCACCTGCAACGAGCCGGATTGCCACGACCAATGATGGTCTGCATGTCCTGGGCGCATCGACGACGACGTTTACCGACCTGGCTATTCCTACCGGCCTGCCGATCGGTAACTGCCCTCTACCGGATGCGACGTCACAGAACTTTGCGACAAGCCCGGTGTTCAGCGGAGGCCTGCCGGGTGTGACGGCGACGGCGATCACGGGCGTCTTCCCAACGTCGGACTCGAAGACTGCGTTTGTCACCTACACGGGCACAGGCGGTGTGGTGCCGGTGTATACACCGCAGACTACCGGAGCGGGAACGTTGGGGACCATTCCGCTGTCCACTGCGCTGGGAACGCCGGTTGCTCCGGTTGCCGGTGCGGTGAGTGCAGACAACCAGATGTTCTTTGCGGGAACTACCGGCGACAATGCGGTGCATATCATCACCAAGCAGACGGATGGCTCCTACAAGGATGTGACGACGCCGATTGCGCCAAAGCTACCGGATGCGAATGGCAATATCGTCGCTCCGAACCTGCTGGTGCAGAAACCACGGAAGGCTACCTCCTAGCCTGGAACGATGTTGTACGGCAAAGGCCCTCTCATTGAGAGGGCCTTGTCTTTTGTGCGGCGTCGAGTCTTCGTGGCAACCCACTCCCGGGGGCCCACCCCCCTATGTAGCGATTGTGATAACCCAGTATTTGCAATAAGTTAGCGCACACAAGTTCCGCTAAATTTGTGCAGGCAAAGGAGTTATCGCTAAATTCGTGCAGGCAAAGGAGTTAGGGTTCGTCTTTTGTCTCAAAAGAGAAGCCCCGTGTAAGGTTCCGAGACTTTTTCTATCTGATTTAAGAATAGCAGATTGAACCTAACTCATACGCCAATCATATATTGCTGATTCGCATAGGGTTACGTTGATTCGGGGCTTGACAAACGATTTTGCTGAGGTTTTCGGGAATTATTTCTGCAAGTCGCTCTTTCGAGGATGCTTAGAGAGAGCACCCTGACATACAAATTTCTTCGTTGCTCATTATCCGTTGGGTAGGGTGATCGTTGCAGTGGTGTTGGGCGGTGTTGCGGAGGTTTTCGGTGTAGATGCTGCCCCGTCGCGGTTGAGACGCTCGGCGAAGCGCCATGCGGACGAGAGTACTGCGCGGATAACAAAA
>JBDTEQ010000118.1:0-12997 GCA_039922475.1 Edaphobacter sp. | reverse complement strand
CCGGTAGCCATCGCCTCAAGACAAGCCTCCAGCAGCAGCTTCTCCATAAACGGATCGCCCATCTGCACATTCGGCCGCTTCTGCTCCGACCCTTCCGTAAACTCCTCGCTCGCCATCGTCGCGCCATGAATCCCATCGCGCCCTGTCTTCGCGCCTACATAGATCACCGGATTCCCCACTCCGGTAGCCTTCGCATAAAAAATCTCATCGCGCTTCACCAACCCCAGCGCAAACGCATTCAGCAGCGGATTGCCCGAGTAACAAGGCTCAAACCGCGTCTCTCCGCCAAGATTCGGAACCCCAAAACAGTTCCCATACCCCGCCACGCCATGCACAACGCCAGTCATAATCTGGTGGTTCCGCCGTCGCAGAGTAACATCCGGCTCCGTCTCATCCAACGGCCCAAACCGCAGCGAATCCATCACCGCCAGGGGTCGCGCATTCATCGTAAAAATATCCCGCAGAATCCCACCAACACCAGTAGCCGCACCCTGATAAGGCTCGATATACGAAGGATGATTGTGCGACTCAATCTTGAATGCACAAGCCCAACCATCTCCCACATCGATGATCCCGGCGTTCTCTCCCGGACCCTGAACCACGCTACCCGGCCCAGTCGTCCTCTCGCCACGCGTCGGCAGCCGCTTCAAATGCACACGTGAAGATTTATACGAGCAATGCTCCGACCACATCACCGAAAAAATACCCAGTTCGGTCAGCGAAGGCACACGCCCAAGAGCTGCTTCAATCCGTGCATATTCATCCGGAGTAATGCTGTGCTGCTTGAGCAGCGCCGGGGTAATCGTAGCTGGGGAGGGGGTCTGAATTAGGGGCTGAACTTGCGTATTGGGCATGGCTCGCTACTTAAGATTGTCGCATGCTCAGCAACTCACTGCGACATTCCAGAGCTCACCGCCGCTCCAGCGCCGCCCGATCCCACTTCGCCGAATCCGCAGCCGCCACATAAGCGCTCTCAACAAACTCCCTCACAGCCGCCTCAGGCGAAGCCTCCTTCAACACTGCGGCATACTTGAAGATGTACTCCCCCAACGCCTTATCCCATCCCGCAGCCGCAGGCTGAACCTTCTTCTCCGCCAACCCCTCAGGCACTGGAGCCGCATAGCAATAAAACGCACCAGCCCCATACCCGCCATTCCCCGGCCAGAATCCCGCCGAGATCACCTCATGCGAGTAAGCCTCCCGCTGAATCGAATCCGCTCCCTCCCGCGACGGAGCCGGTCGCCCCGAAAACCGCGTCACCGCCAGATCGAAGCTTCCCCAGAAAAAATGCACCGGACTTACCTTCCCCAGAAACCCCATCCCCCATTCACGAAACACTGTCTCCGCATTCGCCAGCACCCGCCAGAACCGATGCGCATACTCCGCATCGTACGATTTATGCTCCGTATCCAGATCGAACCGAATCGGATTCGCCACTTCCACTGGCATCGGCCAGATCGTAACCACGACGCCAAGCTCTAGCAGGCAACCCATGTACTCCCGATAAAAATCTGCCACCGTCCGAGGCTCTAGCTTAATCACCTTCTCTGCACCCGAGCCCAGTCGAAGATGCAGCACATGCACCACAAAATCGAACTCGATATCCAGCACATCCTCACCGCACGCCATAGCCGAAGTCCCTAACCCCCGCGCCGTCACATACAAAGGCACATTCCACCAATGGTTCTGCAGCGGAGTCAGCGCGAGTCGCGTCTTCCCCACAATCTGCGTCCACATATGCAGCGTATCCGCCGTCGCTGCCCATTCATCCCATGGCAAATCAGGCCACTTCAGCTCACTGGCGGCAACACTCCTCATGACGCCTCCTCAAACCCGGAACGAATCCGTAGCCAGAGCATACGCCGCCTCGACATCGTCGGGAAAAATTCTAGCGTCCTGTACTTCCAAACCCTTTCGCCCCCCGCGCAGCCTCCACCAGCTCCGTCACCTCTTCAAACTCTGCCTCTATCCGCCGCACAATCCGCAACTGTGCAATCCGATCTCCGGCCTTAATCTCAACTGCTTCCACGCCCAGGTTTGCCATTACCACCTTAATCTCTCCGCGATACCCCGGATCGATCACCCCCGCCAGCGTCGTCACCCCGCGCACAGCCAGCCCCGACCGGTCCTCTACCAGCGCTCCATGCGTCGACGGAAACTCCATCGCCACACCCGTCGTCACCGCCGTAGTGCCACCGACCTCCAGCGTAGCGCCCACAACCGCATACAAATCCGCCGCCAGATCCCCAAATAGCCCCGTATGCGCATACTGCGGCAGTCGAGCCTCCGCACGCAGCTTCATCACCTTGATCCGCACCACATCCTCCCGCTCAACCGTCATCGACTCTCCTGAAACCATCGCGTCGTCCTATTGTCACCGAAGCGAGAGTTAATGCCCCGTTTTCCACACACCCCACAAGACATCTTGAAACGACATACCACCTTTGGGGGAGAACCCCGCAGTCTCAAACAAGACTTTTCCTCGTCATTCCGTCGTCCAATGAGGACACAAACGTAAGGCGTACTAACAGGAGAGTCGTATCGTGGCCATCTGTGCTCCGCACCAAAACCTCATCCACTCCCACACGATCACCGAACCAGCTCCCAGCATTCGTCTCCAACAACTTATCGACAACGGGACCATTTACGTCGCGCAAAGCATGAACCCCTCCCAGTTCGCCACCCTTCAGGCCGTCGCTGCTCTCGTTCTGCACTCCAACGCAAAATCTTTCGCCGCCCAAATTGACGCCCTCGCTAACAGCTCCAGCGAGACTTTCTCCTTCAACTCGCGATCTCTTCCAGCCTTCGACTATCGGCTCGGCCTCGACGAACTCGACTTCCTCACCCGCACCCGCACCGGCTACGCATTCGTCGAGCTCTCCTCCGACCTTCAGGACGCCATTCTCGACCTCATCGCCAGCCGCGACCTCACTACCCGCAAGCTCGACCTCGCCCGCTGGCTCGAAGATCTCCACGCCAACGCCGCCGCGCTTTAGCCCGGCCTTCACAAATTATTTGGTCTTCTCGTTCTCATAGTCTTTCGATTCGCTTCTCATCACCGGCTACAGTCGTGAGCATCCTCAAGGCGAACCAACCGATAGAACTCGACAACCTCCACTTCCACTCAAGGTCGCCGTGAGAGCGAACTCTCCCATCATCCGCCCGGATGAATAGCCTTCTGCTGACTCACAGCCCTGCCGTCCTCATTCTTCAGGCTGCGAAAGACAATCGTCGAAAGTATCGTCAATACTCCGAGAGACAAAAGCGCCTTGTGCAGGCCACTAATCATCACCGCCGGGTTCGACTGCGAATGTTCGGGAATGAAAAATGCCGTCGCCAACCCCGCTGTCGCAACACCGAAGCTGATCGCCATTTGCTGCACGGTGCTGAAGACGGAGTTCGCCGCGCTCGTCTCCTCCTCCGTCGTATCCGCGTAGACCAGCGTATTCATGCTCGTGTACTGCAGCGAACTGTAAGCCCCATACAAGAACGCCAGCGCAACAATCGCCCAAACCGGTGTATGGACTCCAATCGTCGCAAACAGAATGACCAGCACACCGATAATGATCGTATTTGTAACCAGCACGCCACGGTATCCGAAGCGCGCCAGCAGGCGAAGGATCACCCAGTTCACGCAGATCGCCGCCAGCGCCTGCGGCATAAGCAGCAGCCCCGACTCGATCGGTGTAAAGCCCAGACCGACCTGGTAGAGAAGCGGCAGAAGAAAAGGCACACCTCCAATTCCCAGTCGCGTAAACAAGCCGCCGCCAACCGCCGCCCGGAAAGTGCGGATACGGAACAAGTTCAGTTGCAGCAGCGGAAACTCAAGCGTCTTTGCGTGGATCCAATAACCCGCAAGCAGCGCAAGGGACACTACCAGAAGCCCCGTAATCTCCCCCGCGCTCAACGTATGCTCCCCAAATACCTCCAGCACATACGACAGCAGAGCCACCCCTGACCCGAACAAAATCAGTCCCACAACATCCAGAGGGCGCGCCTCTTCTTCGCGAAAATCCGGCAGATACAGGTAGACTAGCACCAATCCCGCCAGCCCGATCGGAATATTCACAAAAAATATGACCCGCCAGTGGAGATACCCAACAATCAGACCGCCCGCGATCGGCCCAAGCATCGGAGCGATCAGCGCAGGTATCGAAACAAAACTCATCGCGCGAAGCAGTCCCGACTTCGAGAACGTCCGCACCAGCGTCATCCGTCCCACCGGCACCATCATCGACCCGCCCATGCCCTGCAAGACACGGCACGCGACCAGCGCATCCAGATTGCTGGAGATACCGCAAAGAACCGATCCAAGCGTAAACAGCCCAATCGCAGTGGCAAAGACGCGCCGCGTTCCAAACCGGTCAGCCACCCACCCACTGACCGGAATAAAGACCGCAAGGCTCAACGTGTAACAAGCCAGCACCGCCTTCATGCTGAGAGGAGTCACATGAAGAGCCTCGGAGATCGCAGGGACCGCCGTATTAAGAATCGTGGTATCCAGCGACTCCATAAAAAACGCGACTGCAACCACCCACGGCAGCAACCGCTTACTGGCGTCCGATGGAACCTGCGACAGAGGAGCAACAACAGGAGGACTCGAAGATCTCATAAGCTTTCCTACCGCTTCCCCATCCGCAAACTCTGCCAGCTCCCATCGCTCGTCCATCCACCATCCACCACAAGAGTGTGCCCATTCACAAATCCGCTCCGCTCCGACTCTGCCAGAAACAGAATCGCCTGAGCGACATCTTCCGGCGTCGCAAACCGCCCCATAGGGTTCACTCCTTCAATATCCGCGTCGTTATACGTGCCATGCGCTGCCTGGTCTGCAATATCCATCTCCGTCTTCACCCACCCCGGACACACCGCATTCGATCGAACCCCGCGCCCGCCCCACTCCGCCGCCAGCGTCCGCGTCAGCCCCACCAACCCATGCTTCGAAGCGTTATAAGCCGACCGGTCCGCCACCCCTACCAACCCGGCAATCGAAGCCACATTCACAATGCTCCCGCTCCTCTGCTCCAGCATCATCGCGCCAAATGCCTTGGACAGAAGAAATGGAGCCAGCAGATTCACCTCCAGCACCCGTCGAAACTTCGCCGCCTCCACCGTCTCCGCCGCAGCAATAAAGCTGATCCCCGCATTATTCACCAACACGTCCACCCGCCCCCAGCGCGAGCGCACTGCATCCACGGCCCTCCCCACCACAGCCTCATCCGAAATATCCCCTAAAACCTCCTCAGCCTCAACCCCGCTCGCCCGAACCGCCGCCATAGTAGCCGTACAAGGCTGCATATCCATCAGCAGCAGCCCGTATCCCGCTCCCGCCAGAACCTCAGCCGTCCTTCGCCCAATCCCCTGTGCTGCCCCGGTAACAATCGCGATCTTCATGCCTTCCAGACTAATTGACCCGTTCCATGGAGTCATTCCAGCCGAAACCATTCGCAAAATGGTTCAGTCTGAATAGTTTTGCTAAGGGCACCTTCAGAAGATGCGGGCGTAAGGGGTGGGGAAGATGCCGTCGATTTCGAGGTGCGGGAGAGCGAGGAGATAGGCGCGGATGCGTTCGACGTCGATGCTGCCCCTCCAGGGGGTACCCCCCATTGACCGGGGACAACTCCTTTGCCTTCATTGATTTACGGGGAGTCGATCTCTGTAAATATGACCAAACAAAGAGGTTATCGCTAAATATGTCCAAACAAAGGGAGTTAGCCTCGAAGAGCTGTCTCGACCTTCTTTTTTAGTCTGTATATCCAGTATAGCGGATTGAGTGTAACTAATACGCCAAGTCTATCTTGTTTATTTTGTGCAGGTTATATGGTCTTTGGACTTGACATGCGATTTTGCTGTGGTTTTTGAGGATTAAAAATGCAAAGGCAATGTTTTCAGCGTTTTGGCTTTGCGGTCGGCCATTGTGTAGGAGATTGTTGAGGGGTTGAAGGAGAGCGATTCGCCCGTGGCGCGAATGCACACCTTAGCGACGATCAAGCCGTCGCGAAGATGGGGCACCCCGCTAAAGGAATTATTGATTGAAGATCGTGGAGATGGTGGCGTTGCGATGGTCGAAGATTTTGTTGACCGCGCGGCGGACGAAGAGGGCTCGCGCAATTTCTCCTAGTGGGCCGAAGGGGAGTTCGTACTCGACGTGATCGTCCATCCGGGTTCCGCCGGGTGCGTCGGTGAAGCTGTGGCGATGGTGCCAGCGGCGATAGGGTCCGGTGAGCTGGACGTCAGTGAAGGAGGAGATGGGCTCGAAGGTTTCGATGAGTGTCTGCCAGTGGAAGGGGATGACGAAGAGACGGAGTTGGTAGTCGATGAGGGTTCCGGCGTGCATGGGGATGGGGCGCGGAGTGAGGATGTGGAAGTGGAGAAAGGCTGGGGTGATTCGCTCGAGGTTTTCGACATCGGCGAAGAAGGCGAAGACTTCTTCTCTGGGACGGGGGATGAAGAGGGATCGGTTGAGATTGTGGAGCATTTGGCCTCGTCAGCTTTGTGTAGCTCGTGAGGTTTGATGTCAGGGTCTTATGAGAGCTTCGGAATTTAGAAATGCGGTTTGCGCGTGGCGCAAATAACCCACCCTTTGCAATGAGGCCACGAAGGATGGGCCCCCGGAATAATCGATAGAGCTTGATTGACGGTGTACCTCTTGTCGTTTCTGCGAAACAGCGTAGGGGAACGATCAAGCCGTTGCAAACAGGCATCGAAAGGAAGCGTCTATATGGTAGCTGCCGTCGGATCGCTTGAAGGTGCGAAGAGCTTTTTCATGAGCCTCATCGATTGCGTCCTGGCTGGAGTGAGCACGCGCTTTGGCAGCTACGCCTGCTGAACTCAGCCCTCTTAGAGCTAGGGTGAGATCTGCGTATTCCCAGGGACATTCGACGTCGACGATCTCTCTCGGCTCAAGTCCTGCACTGTAGGCGAGCGCCTTCAATGCCGTTTCATTCGACAAAGCGAATGGACCCGGCGCATCGGGTGGCGGAGGTGGCAGAAGAGGCTTCAGGGCGGCGACCAGTTGTGCGGCAGGCATTCCCACTGGCTCTCCCCAGGTAACGAGGACGACGGTTGCTCCCGGGGTTGCAACACGCTTTGCCTGTTGAAGCGCCTTCACTGGATTAGCTGCATATTGGAATGAGTTGAAGCCGGTGATGAGATCGAAGATGCTGTCGGCGAAGGGGAGAGCCTCCAGTTCTCCCTGGCGAAGGTCGGCCGAGGGAGTCCGAGTGCGTGCAATTTGAAGGAGTGCTTCGGATGCGTCGAGACCAGAGACGGTGGCTCCGCGAGCAGCAGCGATCATCGCTGCCATGCCGGCTCCGCAGCCTGCATCGAGATAGCTTGTGCCAGAGGTTATCTTCGCTCGGTCGAAGACGGTTTCGTAGACACGGCGACACTGGCCTTCCTGAATGTTGGCCCAATCCAGGGAGTGTTCGCCCCAGAGTACTCCGTTGTTGTGGCCGGTGGGTTGCTTTTCCGACGCCATACAGAACCTCGCTGAAAAGAAATGCAGGCCGTTTGCTCAGGACGATACTCTACTCCCTGAAGGATAAACGCATATCGTATTCCGACCGGAAAAGCGGGTCTGGTCTTTATACTTGAGGGAGTATGACGTCTACGGTTAATAAGACTATGTCTAAATTCCCATCGTTGGAAGAGCAGCTTGATTTGATTACGAAGGGTGCTTCGGAGATTGTTCCGCTGGAAGCGCTGAAGGAGCGCATTGCGAAGTCGATTGCTTCGGGGAAGCCGATGCGGATCAAGGCGGGGTTCGATCCTACAGCTCCTGATCTGCACCTGGGGCATACCGTGTTGCTGCGGAAGCTGAAGCACTTCCAGGATCTCGGGCATACGGTGATCTTTTTGATTGGGGATTCTACGGCGCTGATCGGCGACCCGACGGGGCGGAATGTGACGCGGAAGCCGCTGACTCCGGCGGAGATTGCGTTGAACGCGGACACTTACAAGGAACAGGTCTTTAAGATTCTGGATCGCGAGGCTACGGAGGTTCGGTACAACTCCGAGTGGCTGGATAAGCTGAGCTACTACGACATGGTGAAGCTGATGGCGCAGTTCACGGTGTCGCAGATGCTGGAACGCGAGGATTTTCATAAGCGGTTCAATGACGAGCAGCCGATTGCGCTGCATGAGCTGATCTATCCGGTGGCGCAGGGGTATGACTCGGTTGCGCTGGAGTGCGATGTGGAGCTGGGGGGAACGGACCAGAAGTTCAATCTGATGCGGGGGCGCGATCTGCAGAAGCACTATGGGCAGCCGCAGCAGATTGTGCTGATGATGCCGATTATCGAGGGGCTGGATGGCGTGCAGAAGATGTCGAAGTCGCTGGGGAATGCGATCGGCGTGCATGAGCCGGCGGGGGAGATGTACGGGAAGCTGATGTCGGTGTCGGATGAGTTGATGTGGCGGTACTGGACGCTACTGACGGATCTGCGCGGGTCGGAGATTTCTGCGATGCAGGAGCAGGTGCGCGATGGCTCGCTGCACCCGATGCAGGCGAAGAAGAATCTGGCGTGGACGATTACGCGAGGGTTTCATTCGCAGGCTGAGGCCGATGCTGCGGCTGAGGGTTGGACGAAGATGTTTCAGCAGCGCGGCGTGAGTGAGGATGTGCCGGTAGTGAAGGTGTCGCTGAATGCGGAGGGGCTGGCCGGAATTTTGGATCGTGTAGATGGCGATGAGTTGAAGATGGCGAAGCTGCTGGTGCTGGCTGGGCTGGCTAGTTCGACGGGTGAAGCGACGCGGAAGCTGGCGGAGAATGCGGTGAGCGTGAATGGAGAGAAGTTTGGCGAGAGGTCGATCAAGAGAACGGTGCTGGGCGATTCGCCCACGCTGCGTCTGGGGAAGAAGAGTGTGCGTGTAGAGTGGGTGGATTAGGTAATGCAGAACGATGTGGGATGACAATAAAGGGACAACTGCTCAATCGCTCATGGAGCACAAACGTTATTGAAGGATCTGCATCTTAGAGGGTGTGGTTCTATGAAGAGTTTGAATGTCTTTTCCGGTCTGCTGGTGTTTGCGGTGCCCCTGATAGTGGGCGCGACACCGTTGTGTGCGCAGGGCTCGAGAGATGCGAGGGAGACCGTGCGGGTTGCGATGCAGGCTGAACTGGCTGCGGATTTGAACGACCACTCGCGATGGCGCTACCGGGATTCGCAGAAGGATGGGACGGACACGGCATCAATTGTGGTGGAGACGGACCATGGTTCAGTAAAGCGGCTAATCGAGCGCAACGGTCGGCCGTTGAACGAGGCGGAGACTAAGGCGGAGGACGATCGGGTGCAGCGGTTCATTCATGATCCGGCTCAGTTGGCGAAACAGAGAAAAGATGGCGTGCAGGATGGGAAGAATGCGGAAGAGCTGCTGAAGATGCTGCCGGACGCGTTCGACTGGACGGTGGAGGGAGAGGACGCGAAGAAGATTACGCTGCACTTCAAGCCGAATCCAAACTTCAGTCCTCCGGATATCCAGGGGCGGGTGTTGGGACAGATGGCGGGGAAGCTGGTGGTGGACAAAGGACAGAACCGGATTATGGAGATCAGTGGACGGCTGACACAGGATGTGACGATCGGGTGGGGGCTGCTGGGGCGGCTGCATGAGGGCGGAACGTTTCGGGTGGAACGGCGAGAGGTGGCGCCGGGGCTCTGGCAGATCACTGAGACGCACGTACATATTGAGGGGAAGGCGCTGTTTTTTAAGAATATTGGGCAGGAGCAGGATGAGGTGCAGACCGATTTCATGCAGGTGCCAGGGGGAACTACGCTGGAGCAGGCTGCGGAGATGTCGAAGCCTAAGTGATTTGTTCTGCGGGCTTGCTTTCTGCGCGGAGAGTCACTTGTATACGGCATGAGCGTTGCTCAGGAGCGATGGTTTTTCTGTATGCTCGGAGATGATGGCACAGACTCCCTATCCACAGAGCGATCGTGAGTTGATGCGGCTGATTGAGCGCTCGCCTGGGCATCGGGCTGGATATAAACAATTGATTCGCGAGCTTGGGCTGGGTGGTGGGCGCGAGCGGCGATTGCTGCTGGAACAGCTTGCGCGAATTACTGCGCGTGGTGAGTTGGTGAAGACGGAGAGCGAGCAGTGGAGCTTGCCTGCTGCTAGTCCGGAGAAGACAAAACGGGTGAGACGTGGCGATGGCGAGATGCCGGTGGAGCATCGGGCCACGCGGGACAGGCTGGTGGCAGGGCGGCTGGATCTGCATCGCGATGGATATGGGTTTGTAAGGCCGAATGGAAGTGTGGATCGTGCGGATGATCTTTTTATTCCACCGAATGAGTTGAACGGCGCGATGCAGGGCGATGAGGTGCTGGTGGATGAGGCTTCGCCGGGACGGGACGGGAGACGGTCAGGGCGGATTGCGCGGGTGCTGAATCGGCGAAATCCTACGGTGGTGGGGATCTTTCATTATGCGCGGACGCATCGGGGCAGCGGGTGGGATGATCCGTCGCTGATAGGAGGGAACTACGTTACGCCGCTGGATGAGCGGATGACGCAGTCGATCTTAATTCCTGAGGGCGCCGAGATTTCGCCGATACCGAAGCAGACACCGCATCGCGTGATGGGTGAAGAGGCACAGGCTGCGCAGAGTCACTGGTCGGAAGAGCTTGATCCGCATCGTCCGCTGGAGGGGCTGGCGGTGGATGTGGAGATTACGGATTTTCCGACGGTGGGACGACCAGCGCGAGGACGCGTGATCGAAGTGCTGGGGCCGCCGGATGCGTTTGGCGTGGATGTCGAGATTATTATTCGCAAGCATCATCTGCCGCATGTGTTTCCGACGAGTGTATTGGCGGAGGCTACGGCTTCCGCGGCACAGACGGTGGATACTTTGGAGCAGGATCAGGTTGGACGTCGGCGGGACTTTCGCGGGTTGAAGATTGTCACGATCGATGGGGAGACGGCGCGGGATTTTGACGACGCTGTACTGGTGCGACCGCTGGCGAATGGGAACTGGGAGCTGCAGGTTCATATTGCGGATGTGGGCCACTATGTGCGACCGGGGACATCGCTCGATCTTGAGGCGCGACTGCGGGGGACTTCGGTTTATTTTCCTGATCGCGCGATTCCGATGCTGCCGCCGCAGCTTTCGAGTGGGATGTGCAGTCTGCGGCCTGATGAGGACCGGCTGGTCTTGAGCTGCGTGATGGAGATTGATGGGCGCGGCGAGGTGTTGGGGTACGAGGTTTGCGAGGGAATTATTCGCAGCGCAAAGCGGATGACCTATACGCAGGTGCAGGGCGTGCTCGATGGCGATGTGAAGACGCGGGTGGAGTTTGCGGAGTTGGTGCCCGAGTTCGAGCAGATGTATGAGCTTGCCTTGAAGCTGAATGCGAAGCGGCATCGGAGGGGGTCGATCGATTTCGATCTGCCGGAACCAGTGATTCAGTTCGATCCGGATGGAAATATGGAGGCGATTGTCCGGTCGCAGCGGGGGTGGTCGCACCGGCTGATTGAAGAGTTTATGCTGAGCGCGAATGAATGTGTGGCGACGTGGATTGAGAAGCAGAACGTGCCGAGTATCTATCGCATTCATGAGATTCCCGATCCGAAGCGGATTATCGATTTTGAAGAGACGGCGAGTCAGTTTGGGTATTCACTTGGCTTCAGCAGCCTGCCGGTGAAGCGGATTCAGACGAAGGGGGACCGGCGGGATGCGCGAGGAACGAATCGACAGGCTCATTCCAAAGTGCAGACGTATGAGGTTGCGGAGTCGATTCCGGTGACGCCACAGATGTATCAGCGTTTGACGGCGAAGATTGAGGGCAAGGCAGAGGAGCGGATTCTTTCGTACCTGATGCTGCGATCGTTGAAGCAGGCGCGGTACAGCGAGAAGAACGTGGGGCACTTTGCATTGGCTTCGCCGAGTTACACGCACTTTACTTCACCGATTCGACGGTATCCCGATCTGATCGTGCATCGACTTCTGCGGGAGTTGATTGAGAGTGGAGCGAATACAAGAGGCGCGGCGATCTTGTCGGATGCTCCCCAGCCGTGGCAGGAGAGACCTGTTGGCAAGGCGTTGGACAAGCATGAGCGGCCTATTTTGGAGGGGCCGATTCCTGAGGCGGAGTTGAATGCGATTGCGGCGGAGTCGAGCCAGAGTGAACGGCGAGCCGATGATGCAGAGCGGGAGCTGATCGAATGGAAGAAGATCAAGTTCATGCAAAACCGCGTGGGCGAAGACTTCAACGCGATCATTCTTTCGTGTACGAAGTATGGCTTCTTTGTGGAGCTCGACGATCTGTTTATTGAAGGGCTGGTTCCGCTGAGCTCGTTGCAGGATGACCGGTACTTTTTTCGCGATACAGATCGTCAGATCATTGGTGCACGCAACGGCCGGGTGTTCAAGATGGGGCAGCGCGTGCATGTGCTGCTGGATCGAATTGATCGGCAGCAGAGGCGGCTGCAGTTCGCGCTACTGCCATCGGAAGATGATCCGGCGAATGCTCAGCGGTCGTTGCAAAGGTCCAAAACTGCGGCGAGTTCGGATGGAACGCGGCCGCATTCGAGCCCGAAACGCACCGGTAAGCAAGGCAAAACGAAATCGAAGGCGCGGGAGCGGAACAAGAAGGCCAAGGGGAAGCGACGCTAGGGTGGAAGTGGGAGGCGCCACGCCGAACATCTATGAGCATGAGCGCGGAGACGATTCAACGGAGACAGCTTCTGTACGCGCGTCGGTCAGATTGTGGGAGACTCCGGCGGTCGCGAATAAGCCGGTGAGCAAGAGAAGAAACGTCATGATTAAGAGGATGACTCTTACGTGATGAAGCTTGTCCCAACGGCATCGGTCCTGCAACCAGCAGTCGTAAGGATTGCCGGGATCCATTTTGGCGATGCGGTTGTTGAGCGGTACGAGCATGGTGATGGTGAAGAGGATCGTTATCGCAAGGATGACTGCGGCCAAGAGAATGAACAGACCGGGGGCAGTTGTCATCGGGCGATGCTCGAAGGCCACGCCGAGTATGAGGGCGAGTGCAAG
>JBDTEQ010000117.1:0-5593 GCA_039922475.1 Edaphobacter sp. | reverse complement strand
AGGCCGCCGTCGGTGCAGCCAACGCAGCCCGCGACCACGGCGTCCGCTCGGTCGATGTGCGCGTCTCCGGTCCCGGCTCCGGCCGCGAGTCCGCGATCCGCGCCCTCGCCACCACCGGCATCGAGGTCCGCAGCATCCGCGACGTTACGCCGATGCCGCACAACGGCTGCCGTCCGCCTAAGCGTCGTCGGGTCTGACGACTTCTTCATCTTTCTCTCCGCCGTTATCCTGAGCGGAGCGAAGGACCCCGAAGAACTCTCAGTCGCCACAAGCGTTCGTATCTTTCGGCCACGAAATAAGGCAGCTCCTGAAGCCAGGAGCTGCCCGGCAACCAATAACCGGATCGCGACGAAGCGCAGCCAGCGTGTAAAACGATCGACACCCGAAGTTGGATATAGGAGCAATACAATGGCACGTTACACAGGACCCGTCTGCCGCCTCTGCCGCCGCGACGGAACCAAACTCTTCCTCAAGGGAGCCAAGTGCTTCTCCGAGAAATGCCCCGTTGAGAAGCGCAACTTTCCCCCCGGTCAGCACGGCCAGTCCCGCAAAGTGAAGAAGGTCGTCGGCTACGGTCTGCAGCTCCGCGAGAAGCAGAAAGCCAAGCGCATCTACTTCACCCTTGAGACCCAGTTCCGCGCCTACTACCAGAAGGCCTCGAACAGGACCGGCGTCACCGGCGAACTCCTGCTCCAGCAGCTTGAGACCCGCCTCGACAACGTAGCCTACCGCCTCGGCTTTGCAATGAGCCGCCGCCAGGCCCGTCAGGTCGTCCGCCACGGTCACCTTCAGGTCAACGGCCGCAAGGTCAATATCCCGTCCTTCCAGGTCAAGGTCGGTGATGAGATCGCCATCCGCGAAGGTTCAAAGGCGCTGCCCATGTTCGAAGAGGCAAAGAACTTTGCCGCCGGTCAGAATCAGGTCCAGTGGATCGACATCAACCGCGACACGCTCTCCGGCAAGATCATCGCCCTGCCGAAGCGCGAAGACGTCAACCTGCCCGTCAACGAGCAGTTGATCGTCGAACTCTACTCGAAATAAAGTGCCCCCTGGTTTTGCGATTGAGACTCAGTCCAGACCTAAGCGCATTGTTTCGAATACTTTGACACATTTTACCGGGGTGGGGCAGCAAGCCTCATCCCGACCGTAGCACCACAACCTGACCCGTAACCGAACCACCCCGCCATCTCGCAGAATGCATCGCGAGTGAGCCGGAAAAGGAGAAACACATGCTTTGGAGAGGTTTTCAAAAGCCCAAGCGTCTCGCAGTCGACACCGAAACACTCACCGACAAATACGGCAAGTTCTCCGCGCAGCCCTTTGAGCGCGGCTTCGGCACCACCATCGGCAACGCCCTTCGCCGGACGTTACTTTCCTCTATCGAGGGCGCAGCCGTAACCGCCGTCCGCATCGAAGGCGTGCTGCACGAGTTCCAGTCCATCACCGGCATCGTCGAAGACGCGACCGACATCATCCTGAACCTCAAGCAGATTCCCTTCAAGCTCAACGGCGACGGCCCCAAAGCTCTCTATCTTCGCTCGGATGCAGCCGGTATCGTTACCTCCGGCATGATCGAAGCCGACGGCGACGTCGAGATCCTCGACAAGGAAGTCTACATCTGCACCGTCTCCGAAGGCGGCAAGATCGACATGGAGATGCGCCTCAAGCGCGGTCGTGGCTACATCTCGGCCGACAAGAACTTTGACGGCGACCTCGGTCTCGGTTTCATTCCAGTCGACTCTGTCCACTCGCCCGTCCGCAAGGTCAACTACCTCGTCGAAGCAGCCCGTCTCGGTCAGATCACCGACTACGACAAGCTCACCGTCGAGATCTGGACCAACGGCACCGTGCTCCCCGCAGACGCACTAGGCCTCTCCGCCAAGCTGCTCAAAGACCACATGACCATCTTCATCAACTTTGAAGAGGAGATGGAAGCCGGTCACGACGGCGGCGCCGATGGCCCAGCCCTGCGCAACGAGAACCTCAACCGCTCGGTTGAAGAGCTTGAGCTCTCCGTCCGCAGCTACAACTGCCTCAAGAACGCCAACATCGCCACCATCGGCGAGCTCATCCAGAAGACTGAAGCCGAGATGCTCAAGACCAAGAACTTCGGTCGCAAGTCTCTGAACGAGATCAAAGAAATCCTCGCGCAGATGGGCCTCTCCCTCGGCATGAAGATCGACGAGCACGGCAACCCGCAGCCCGGACCTACCTCCGTCCTGCCCGCAGCCACCCTCGCCGCCAGCTTCGGCAACTTCGATGACGACGATGAAGATGAGGACGAAGACGACGATCTCGAACTTGCCAACGAGCCCGAGAACTTCTAACCGCATCAACCGCGAGGAGCAGGGAATCGTAACATCCCTGCTCCTCCATTCACCTGCAATAGACTCACCCGCAACAACTGTAATTCCGATCCACGGCAGCAAAGCCGGATCGAAGGAGACTTCAAGATGCGTCATCGCAATGCAGGATTTAAGTTAGGAAGAAACACCAGCCATCGCCGCGCCATGCTGCGCAACCTCGTCACCTCTGTCATTCTGATGGATCGCGTCGAGACCACCATCACCAAGTGCAAGGCCACCCGTCCCCTGATCGAGAAAATGATCACCCTCGGCAAGCAGGGTACCGTACACGCCCGCCGTCAGGCCGCAGCCTATCTCATGACGCCAGAGTCAGTCGATCGCCTCTTTGCCATCGTGGCCCCCCGCTACGGCGCACGCAACGGCGGCTATCTCCGCATCACCCGCCTTGGAGCCCGCAAAGGCGACGCCGCCGAGATGGCCTACATCGAACTCCTCGGTGCCGAGCACGAACTCAACGAGAAGGCTCAGAAACGCGCCGAAGCCCGCACTAAGAGGCGCGAAGAGTTGGCAAAGCAGATGGAAGAGCGCGGCGAAGGCGAAGCCGGCGACCCCAACGCAGAAGCCTAAGACTTCAGCACCCAGTACTAAAAAAGGCGCACCCGAAAGGTGCGCCTTTTCCTGTCGCAAAGACAACAAATCCCTACCCGCTATGAACCATCACGCGATTCTTGCCCGCGCGTTTAGCCGCATACAGAGCTTCATCGGCCAGTTCCACCAGTTGGAACCCATTCTCCAGCGACTCATTCATAGCCGCCATCCCGACGCTGATCGTCAGCGGCTCATTCTCCCAATCCTCCGTCGCCACCCGCTGCATCACGCGGCGCGCCAACCCCATGGCGCTCTCTTCGCCACTCTCCGGCAGCAGCACAACAAACTCCTCGCCGCCATAGCGAGCCGGCAGATCCGGCAGCCGCACTGTCGTCCGAAGAATCATTCCCAGCCGGCGCAGCACTTCATCGCCCGCTGCATGTCCCCAGCGATCATTGATCGTCTTGAAGTTATCCACATCGATCAGCAGCACGGAGAGCTCGCGTTTCCGTCGTCGCGCCATCGAGAATTCCATCACCAGCCGCTCTTCAAACGACCTGCGGTTTCTCAAGCCGGTCAACTCATCGGTCACAGCCAGCTTCCGCAACTGGTCGTTCGCCTCTTCCAACTCACGATGGTAGCGCTCCAACTCAATCTGGTGCGCCACCTCCTCCGACACATCCACCGCCACGCCAGCCAGCAGCACATTCCCGGCGGAGTCGTTGCAGGGAAATTTAAACGACCGCAGCGAACTCACTGTCCCATCCGAGTTCCGAATATGCTCCTCGGTCTCCACCATCCGCCCGCCCGCCATCACCTCCAGGTCATGGGTGCGTACAGACTTCGTCAGCTTCCGCGACCAGAGCTGTTCATCCGTCCGCCCAAGCCACGCGTACTCGCTCACGCCAAACCGCTGCGCAAAGCTACGGTTATAAAACAGCAACCGCCCCGCTGCGTCTTTGATGTAACTCAAGAACGGGCTGGCATTCATGAATGCGCGAAACAGCTCTTCGCTCGCCCGCAGGTTCGCCGCTGTCCTCTCTCTCTCCGCCATCACCTGCGCCAGCACCTTACGCTGCACAATCGCTTCCAGCTTGGCGCTCACCTGTCGTCCCAGAACCTCAAGCGCATTGGCCTGTTCAGCCCCTAGAATGCGTGGTGTCATATCCAGCACACAGAGAGACCCTATCGGCTCACCCTCAGACGTAAACAACCCCACCCCCGCAAAGAAGCGAATCGCCGGATCGGCCGTCACCAGAGGATTGTCCCGGAAGCGCGGGTCCATCGTCGAATCTTTAACCAGAAACAACCCGGTCTGCCGGATCGCATGCGCGCAAAACGCCGCCTCCCGGGGTGTCCCTCCCATCTTCAGGTGTTCAGACGCACGAACCCATTGGTGTCGCTCATCCAAAAGCGTCACCAAACCGATTGGAGTTCCACACAAGGCAGATACAAGCTGCACCAGTTCATCGCATTCAACTTCTGGCAGGGAGTCCAACAAAGTACGAGTCCAAATAGCCCTAAAACTAGCGGCTTCAGTTTCCGTTCGATGCACGTTCATCGTTCACCGTATGTAGGGCTAGAATAGCTGGGGTAACTTTGCTCTGCTATAAGTATTTTCAATAGCTTACGAAGGTAACCTACTCTCTGGTGTCTAACGTGGTATGCCACAAATCCGCCATTTAGTCCCCGCTTGGAGGGACACGACAGTAACCCGCCTTGCTCCAGTCCCAACCCTGCACTAAGCTAGACACAGATATGTATGAGAACTTCAAAGTAACGGACCGCTGGACTGGCGAAGATCTCCACTGCGAATGGAAGGGTACCGTCGTCGCCATCGCCACTCGCCACGCCGACGCCACCGATATCCGCTTCGCTGTCAACGGACGCCCCGTCTGGATCGCCATGCCAAACCTGGCCTGGGTCGAACAGAAGCGTCGCACCGGCTTCGTCATTACAGACTACTTAGCAGCCCAGACCGCTGGCCGTTATCTCCAGCACGCAATTCAATCCGGCTACGACAACGGCCGCGAGATGTACACCATGACCGTCGATGAGGTCCTCGAACACGCCAACGCTGTCGTCAAAGAAGCAGGCCGCACCGACAACCTCCCCACCCTACCCCTCATCAATGCAGACATCCGGCCGGAAGACGAGATGGGGATCCACCTTCCAGGCGAGCCAGCTTAACCTTCCAGGGGTTTGGCCATGTTTACACGTCGTAGATTCTTATGCCTCCTCCCGGCTTTCGCAGTCTCGGCACAGGCCCAAACGGGATGGCATGTTTTCCGAAGGAAAAAGCCCTCTGCGCCGCCCCTACCTCTCACTGTCTACATCGGCACCGATACCAGCAAGGGCATCAGCAAGGGCATCTATCAGGCGCACTTTGACGCTACGCACGGTCAATTGACCGCACCCATCCTCGCCGCCGCCACTGTCCGGCCCTCCTTTTTCGCTATCACCCCCATCGGTCTCAGCCAGCACTTCCTCTACACCGTCAACGAAACCGATGATCTCACCGCTGCAGCCACTACCTTCGCCATCGAATCTCAAACAGGTGCGCTCCATCAGACTGGGCAAGTCTCCTCCGGTGGCGCAGGTCCCGCTTACATCTCCGTTGACGCCACCGGTCACTCCGCCTTCATAGCCGACTACGCCGGAGCCTCCATCGCCTCCTATCGCATCCAGTCTGACGGTAC
>JBDTEQ010000116.1:0-17228 GCA_039922475.1 Edaphobacter sp. | reverse complement strand
ATCTTCTCGCAGATCTGGCATGTCGGCCGCATCTCCGATCCCGACTTCCTCAACGGTCAACTCCCCGTCGGCCCGAGCGCGATTGCCGCGCAAGGAACCGTCAGCCTGCTCCGCCCGCAGCGCCCCTTCGTCACGCCCCGCGCGCTTGAAACCAGCGAGGTCAAAGATGTTGTCGAGGCCTTTCGCCGCGGGGCACAAAATGCCCATGCCGCGGGCTTCGACGGGGTAGAGCTTCACGGAGCCAACGGCTATCTGCTGGACCAATTCCTTCAGGACGGCTCCAACCACCGCACTGACGAGTACGGCGGACCCATCGAAAACCGCGGACGCCTTATGCTCGAAGCCACCGATGCTGCTATCTCCGTCTTCGGCCCTGGCCGCGTCGGCATGCATCTTGCCCCGCGCGGCGACTCGCACGGCGTCTCCGACTCCAATCACACGGCGACCTTCAGCTACATCGCCCGCGAACTGGGCCGACGCAAGATTGCCTTCATCGCAGCGCGCGAGCACGTCGGTCCGGACAGCATCGGCCCTCAGCTCAAGCAGCTCTTCGGCGGCATCTTCGTAGCTAATGAGGCCATCGACCAGAAGACCGGCCAGCAGCTTCTCGATGAGGGCAGAGCCGACGCCGTAGCCTACGGCAAACTCTTCATTGCTAACCCCGACCTGCCAATCCGCTTTGCGAAGCACAGCCCGCTCAACCGGCCCGAGCCCAACACCTTCTACGCCTCCGGGCCTCACGGCTACACCGACTACCCTGCACTCGAGGCCTGAACCGGCGATCTCCTCGCCGATGCGGGTGCGCGTGAGAGACGATATATTTGTTCTGCGCGTTCGGCTATTTTCCAGGGCTCCCTAAAAACGCCGCGCAAACTTCCTGCATCTCACTACACAACAGCATCCACAGGAATTCCGGAGAAGAAATGTCCACCCAAAAAGCAACCGCTGCCAACACCTCCATCACCCGCAAACAGCTCATCGACGCTCTCAACGAGGATCTCGCCCGGGAGTACCAGGCCATCATCGCCTACGTCAACTACTCCCAGGTCCTCAAGGGAGCGCAATATATGAACATCGCCGACGAGCTCGCCATTCACGCAGCTGAAGAACTCGCCCACGCCATCGCTATTGCCAATCACGTCGACTATCTCGGTGGAATGCCGTCCGTCGTCCCCAAGCCCGTCAAGACATCGAAGGATGCGGTAGACATGCTTCGCTTCGACCTCGAAAACGAAAAAAACACCATCGCCAACTATCGCCGCCGCATCAAGCAGTGTGACGAACTCAACGAGTACGCCATCGGTGAATCCATCCGCGAGATCCTCATGCAGGAGCAGGATCACCTCAGCGCCCTTGCCACGGCCCTAGGCATCGACCCGCCCAACCCCGGCATCGCCGACTAACCGCTTTCAAAAGAGAGAACCGAGCGGACCAAAGAAGAAGCCGGATTGCCCGTCCTCGACCGGGTGGCCCATCCTTTGCGCCTTTTGCAAAGGGTGGGCTATTCGCGAAGCGAACCCCTTCATCCAACTCAATCCGTCACCCACAGCGGCCGTGTCTCACCCGGCACTCAAAACCCCGCAGCTTACGTGCCGATTTACTTGTCGATCTTCAAATTGATCGTGAACTCGTTTTTGCTATCGAACGAGCTGATCGTCTTCACTGCGCTCTTCTTGCCGTTATTCTCCGCCCAAACCTCATAATCTGAGTTCTGCGAGAGCTGCCCAAACCGGTACTCCCCCTGGGCATCTGAAAAATAACTCTTCACCGACAGGCTGCGGCTATCCTTCAGGTAGACCACCGCGCCTTTGATCGGCGCATTTGCACCATCCACTACCTTCCCCTGGACAACACGCTGCGCCGGCGTCCGCTGTTCGGCAGACACAACCGCACCCTGAACGACCGCCGGAACAGCCGTCATGCAAAACGCGGCAATCATCGCTTTACTGGCAAAAGAACGGATCAGAACAGGAATTCGTTTCATAGCTCCAGTATACGGTCATCCGGACGGAAAGCACCGTTACTCATCTTCCTCTTCCTGGGTCGCAATGGAGTCTTCATCGTCATATCCGCTCACATCGACCGCCGCCAGCTCCAGCGGATCGACAGAAACAATCTCGAGATCCATCCCGCACTCATCGCACTGGACTGTCTCGCCTTCTTCCACCTCATCCACGTCAACCACAATCGGGTTATCGCACTCAGGACATACAACAGCCATAATCACCCTCCAGGGATCTTTGGGTTCGCCCACCCGCCTATAGGTCTGCCCTTATAGGATTATGGGAACAGCACTCGCGTACAACCCCCGTATTTATTTAGCGGTCTTCCCGCCCATTCGTCAAGCATACGGTTGCTAGCGTATTTTGGTTTCCACATAAGGAGAACTCCCGTGAACGTCGGACCCCGCTTTATTGCTCGTCTCACCCGTCTTACTGTCGTCGCAGCACTGTTTAGCTTCAGCCTTCTCCCCGCGCAGGAACTGCTCTCCACCGGCCAGCCCATCACCCCCGCCCCAGCCGACCCCGCAATCGCCGCCGCACTCAAACAAGTCTCCCCCGACCGGATCAAAGCCACCATCACCAAGCTCGTCAGCTTCAACAACCGCAGCACCCTCTCCAGCATGGACACCGACCTCAAACCAGGCACCGGCATCAACGCCGCAGCCGACTGGATCGAATCCGAGTTCAAGCGCTACTCCGCCGCCTGCGGAGGATGCCTCGAAGTCAAGCGTGACGAGTTCGTCGAGCCCGGCAGCACCGCCCCACGCTCGCGCATCACCAAACCCACCAAGCTCACCAATGTCTACGCGATCCTCCGCGGCACTGATCCCGCCCAGGCCAATCGCGTCGTCCTCGTCACCGGCCACTACGACTCCCGCAACTCCGACAACTTCAACACCCACGACCCCGCCCCCGGTGCCAACGACGACGCCAGCGGCACCTCCGTCTCCATCGAATCCGCCCGCGTCCTCAGCAAACTCAAGTTCCCCAGCACCATCATCTTTCTCACCGTCGCCGGCGAAGAGCAGGGCCTCGACGGCAGCCGTCACTTCGCCGCCTTCGCCAAATCGCAGGGCTGGAACGTCGAAGCCGCCCTCAACAACGACATCGTCGGCGGAGACACCACACCCGGCGCAATCGGTGCCGACAAATCCGCCGTCCGCGTCTTCTCCGAGGGCATTCCCGCCTCCGTAACAACCGAACAGCTCCGTCAGATCGAAACCATCGGCTCTCAAAACGACTCGTCCGGACGCGAGCTCTCCCGCGCCATCGTCGGCATCGACCAGACCTACTTCCACACCGGCTCCGAGCGGCTCTCCTCCTCAACTCCCGCCGGCCAGCCCCACAACATGGCCATGCGTATGGTCCCGGCCTTCCATCCCGTCTTGATCTTCCGCAGAGACCGCTTCGGCCGCGGCGGCGATCACGAGAGCTTCTCCAACGAAGGCTTCCCAGCCGTCCGCTTCACCGAGTGGCTCGAAAACTTCAACCACCAGCACCAGACCTACCGCGTCGAGAACGGCGTCGAGTACTTCGACGACATTAAATTCGACGACTTCGACTACATCGCCAACGTAGCCCGCCTCAACTCCGCCACTCTCGCCACTCTCGCCTCCGCCCCCGGCCTCCCGCAAAAGGCCACCGTCCTCAATCCGCCCTACGACACCCGCACCGTCCTCCGCTGGGAGAAACCCGAAGGCTTCCCCGCCGGCGCAACCTTCGAGATCGTCTACCGCGACACCACCGAACCCAACTGGACCAACGTCATCCCCGCCGGAACCAACACTGAAGTCGCCATCCCCATCTCCAAGGACAACGTCATCTTCGGCATACGCTCCGTCGACGCCGCAGGCCATCGCAGCGCCGCCGCCTACCCGGTCCCCCCACCCCGAAGACCAGTCCCCGGCACCCTCCCAACACCCGCAGCAGCCCCGTCAAAATAACACCGGAATAACTCAACCCTAACCACGAAGCCACAAAACCGGGTGCCCCATATCTCGATTCTGAGATGTGGGCATTCGCAAAGCGAACCGCTTTCCGCCGAACCCGCACAGCCCTCCCCGCTCCCGATATGATGAAGGGAGCAACCATGCCCCGCTCCGGCCCCATCTCGCTCGCCCTTCCTGCCTTTGAAGGCACCACCCGCAAGCTCATCCTCGCCAACCTCGCCGTCTTCTTCGGCATGATTCTCCTCCGCTGGCTCTCTCCTCACATCGAAGAGCCTCTCCGCGGCCATCTCCTCCTCGAACCGCACGCCGCCTTCCACGGCCAGTTCTGGCAGCTCGTCACCTACTCCTTCGTCGACGACGGCCTCCTCAGCGTCCTCTTCGCCATGCTCACCCTCTGGTTCACCGGCTCGCTCCTCGAACCCGCCTACGGTGGCCGCTGGCTCGGCGAGCTCTACTTCACCTCCGTCATCGGCGGCGCGCTCTTCGCCTCTGCCATCTCCTTCACTCACGTCCTCGGTCTGCGTCCAGACGTAGCCGCCGCTGGCTCCTGGTCCGGAATCTTCGGCCTCCTCGTCGCCATCGCCATGATCTTCGGAGACCAGGAGTTCCTCCTCTGGTTTCTCGTCCGCATCAAGGCCAAGTACATGGTGGCCATCTACATCCTCATCGCCGTCGCGCTCCTGCTCAAACAGTCCGACACCTTCAACGCGCTCCTCCAACTCTCCGGCGCACTCTTCGGCTATCTCTACGTCCGCTTCGCCCCCCGTCGCGGCCTCGCCTTCGGTGTCGCCGAGCGCTACTTCGGCCTCCGCAACGACTACTACCGCTGGAAGCGCCGCCGCGCCGCCCGCAAGTTCGAGGTCTACATGCGCAAACAAAACCGCGAAGTCCACTTCGACAAGGACGGCCGCTACGTAGACCCGGACGAGCTACGCAAAGATCCCAACGACAAACGCTGGATGAACTAACCACTTCCCTCTTTACTTTCTATTCCACCAACTTTCTATCCCCCCAAAAATCGTCATTTCGACCGAAGCTGCTCACAGCATCATCGTGAGCAGCGCAGTGGAGAAATCCCCGCATTTGCATTTGCATTTGCGCCTTTGCATTTGCATTTATCCTTGCCGTTGCTGTTGCTGTTGCCGTTGTCTGTCCTTTTGGTTGTCATCCCCGAAGGGGATCTGCTGTTGTCGTCGTCTTTTGCCATTCACCCACCCATTAGTCGGAGCGAAACCCGAAGCCCCGAGCAAGGTCGAGGGGGACTAATTTATCGCCTCAGTTTTTGCTGTCGCATTTATTTTTCGCGATTTTCCTCAGCAAAATCGCATGTCAAGCCCCAGAACCACTTAAACCATTCAAACGAAAGGGAATAGAGTTGGCGTATTAGTTCCACCCAACCCGCTATACTAGATATAGAGATCAAGAAAAGCCCCGGCCAACCGCCGGGGCTTCGCATTTAACCCATAAACCATTTGTTTGCCCAAATTTAGCGATAGCCCCTTTGTTTGCCCATATTTAGCGTCCACCATAGCCGCTAATCTCATGCAACCATTGGACTTACCGCCGGGCAATGGGGGGATACCCCCCGGAAAGAGAAGGAGAAGACCATGCAGTACGAACTATGCCGCCAGAGTGAACACGCCCTAGTAATAGGAGGTTGAAAATTCCCCTTTCCGTCTCCGAGCAAAAAACGTCTGCGCAACCGATACCGCCGCCGACGATATCGGGAAATCCGTCTCCATTTACGTCCAATACAGTGACAAAGTCAGGATTGAGAAATACTGTCAATTCTTGTTCAGGTTGAAAAGTGCCGTCGCGGTTACTGAGCAAGACGCCAAGGGTATTCGTGTCGTGCTCGGCAACGACGATGTCCGAGCGCCCCATCTTGCGCAGATCCGCCGTCACTAACCAAAACCATCGATTCGATGAGCTTTTCTTAGCGTTAAGATTAGGCGTGAGCTTTTTAGCGCCCGAATGAACAGAAACCCTGGGCCAATGGTGTCACGTCACAGTCCATGTCACGCGGCTGTTATGTGAGGAAACACACGCACTAAAAGTTATTGAGTTGAATGGTGGGCCCGGAGGGATTTGAACCCCCAACCAAGGGATTATGAGTCCCCTGCTCTAACCGTTGAGCTACAGGCCCCGATGTGTCGCAGGCGCGACCTCTTTCAGTGTAACGGAGTGTCGGGAGTGCGGTTATGGGTAGGGTTGGGTGGGTCTGTAAACTGTTGTTGGGTTCAGAGGTGTCTGACGGCTTTCGTCTCTCTCTGAGCTGGAGTTGTAGTGGAGATTGCGGAGGCTTTGGTTAGCGAATGGGATTGAACTTGAGAGCGGAGAAGATCGCGGATCATGGCGAAGATTCCATTCTGGTGACTGGGGGTGCGGGGTTTATCGGCTCCAACTTTGTGCTGGAGTGGCTGGCGGCTGGCGGTGGGCCGGTGGTCAATCTCGACAAGCTGACGTATGCGGGGAATCCGGCGAATCTGGAGTCGGTGGCGAGGAATCCTGCTTATACGTTTGTTCATGGGGATATCTGCGACGCTTCGCTGGTTAGCGCGTTGCTACGGGAGCATCGGCCGCGGGCTGTGGTTCATTTTGCGGCGGAGAGCCATGTGGACCGCTCGATTGTGGGACCGGAGGCGTTTCTGCGGACCAATATCGATGGGACGTTTACGCTGCTGCAGGCGGCGCGTGAATATTTCGATTCACTGACGGGAGCGGCGCGGGAGAGGTTTCGGTTTCTGCATGTGTCTACCGATGAGGTGTACGGGACGCTGACGCCAGAGGCTCCGGCGTTTCATGAAGAGACAGCGTATGCACCGAACTCACCTTACGCGGCGTCGAAGGCTTCGTCGGATCATCTGGTGAGAGCTTGGGTGCATACGTATGGGTTGCCGGCAATTGTTACGAACTGCTCGAATAACTATGGGCCGTATCAGTTTCCGGAGAAGCTGATTCCGCTGATGATTGCGAATGCGGTCGAGGGCAAGGCGCTGCCGGTTTATGGGGATGGGCAGCAGGTGAGGGACTGGTTGTATGTGGGGGACCATTGCAGTGCTCTGCGGACGGTGCTGGAGCGGGGGAGCGTTGGAGAGACGTATAACGTTGGCGGGGGGAATCAGCGGAGCAATGTGGATGTGGTGGCGGCGGTTTGTGCGCTGCTGGATGAGCTGGTGCCGGAGTCGAAGTTCAGGCCGCATCGGCAACTGGTGAAGTATGTAACGGACAGACCGGGGCATGACCGGCGTTATGCGATTGATGCGCGGAAGCTGGAGAGTGAGCTTGGCTGGCGGGCGCAGGAGAGTTTTGAGACGGGTTTGAGGAAGACGGTGGAGTGGTATCTGGCGAATGCGGCCTGGGTTGAGGGCGTGACAAGCGGGGCGTATCAGCAGTGGATGAAAGACAACTATGCTGGACGCGAGGCTGGGAGTTCGGCTGCTGCGGATGTTGGGAAGCGCAAGGCCGATGCAACTGTGGAGAGTGCGCGTTGAAGGGAATTATTCTTGCCGGCGGATCGGGAACGAGACTGCATCCGGTGACGCAGACGGTGTCGAAGCAGTTGTTGCCGGTGTATGACAAACCGATGATCTACTATCCGCTGTCGGTTCTGTTGCTGGCGGGGATTCGCGAGATCCTGGTGATCTCGACACCGGAGGATACGCCGCGGTTTCAGCAGTTGCTCGGCGATGGAGGGCAGTGGGGGATCAGGCTGCAGTATGCGGTGCAGCCGTCGCCGGATGGATTGGCGCAGGCGTTTCTGATTGGTGAAGAGTTTCTGGCGGGTGAGGGGTGTTGTCTGGTTCTGGGTGACAACATCTTTTATGGGCATGATTTTGCGAAGACGCTGCGAGAGGCTGCAGAGGGTAGAAAAGGGGCGACGGTGTTCGCGTATCCGGTGCTGGACCCGGAGCGGTATGGGGTGGTGGAGTTCGATGCGGAGCGGCGGGCGGTGTCGATTGAAGAGAAGCCGCTGAAGCCGAAGTCGCGCTATGCGGTGACTGGGATTTATTTTTATGATGCGCAGGTGGTGGGTGTGGCTAAGGGGTTGAAGCCTTCGCCGCGGGGCGAGCTGGAGATTACGGATGTGAACCGGTGGTATCTGGAGCGGGGTCAACTGCGGACGGAGTTGCTGGGGCGAGGGACGGCGTGGCTCGATACGGGGACGCATGACTCGCTGCTGGAGGCGTCGATGTTTATCCAGACGATCGAGAAACGGCAGGGGCTGAAGGTGGCCTGTCCGGAAGAGATTGTGTATCGGCTGGGGTATATCGATGCGGCGCAACTGAGTGGGCTGGCGGCGAAGATCGCGAAGAGTACGTATGGGCAGTATCTGCTGCGCGTGCTGGAAGAGACTGTGTATTAGAGCTTTGTACGGGGATGATGTGCGGATATTGTTGACGGGAGTTTCGGGGCAGGTGGGTGGAGAGCTGGTGGAGACCTTAAGGCCGTTGGGTGAGGTGGTTGCTCCGGCGCAGGATGAGATGGATCTGGCGAGTGCGGCCTCTGTGAGCGCGATGGTTCGGACGGTGAGGCCGCGATGGATTGTGAATGCGGGAGCTTATACGGCGGTGGATAAAGCGGAGAGTGAGCCGGAGCTGGCGTTTGCGATCAATGCTGAGGCTGTGAGGGTGATGGGGCAGGAGGCGAAGGCGATCGGTGCGGGAGTGATTCACTTTTCTACAGACTATATCTTTGGTGGCTCCGCGGTTTTTGATGGCGCTGGGAGTATGCCGTACCGAGAGACGGATGCTGTGGGACCGGTGAGTGTTTATGGAGCGAGTAAGTTGGCCGGAGAGAAGATGCTGGCGGAGAGTGGCGCGGGACATCTGATCTTTCGGACGAGCTGGGTGTATGGGGCGCGGGGGAAGAATTTTCTGCTGACGATTTTGAAGCTGGCGAGGGAGCGGGAGACGGTGCGCGTGGTGGACGATCAGCATGGTGCGCCGACGTGGAGTCGCGATCTGGCGCGAATGACGGCGGAGGCGGTTGGGCAGTGCGAGGCAGAGGCTCGAGGCCGCGAGCTGCAGGATGTTTTGGGGGATGTGGGTGGGGTTTATCACGCTGCGGGTGCGGGCGAGACGACATGGTACGGATTTGCGGCGGAGGCGGTGCGGTTGCGGCGTGAGATGGAGCCTGGAGTCCGATTTGCTGCGATTGAGGGGATTCCTACTGCGGAGTATCCGACTGCGGCGCGGCGGCCAGCGAACTCGAGGATGAACTGCGACAAGCTGATGAGACGGTTTGGGTGGAAGATGATGGACTGGCAGGATTCGTTGCGGAAGGTGTTGGCTGAGATATGAGCGAGAGGGCTTTGTTTCTGGATCGGGATGGGGTGGTGAACGAAGAGGTGGGGTATCTGTATCGCGCCGACGAGGTTCGATTTGTGGATGGGATCTTTTCGCTTTGCAGGACGGCGGTGAAACTTGGTTACAGGTTGATCGTGGTGACGAATCAGGCTGGAATTGCGCGGGGATACTACTCTGAGGCGGACTTTGAGGTGCTGATGGAGTTTATGCGCGGGGAGCTGCGTGCCGAGGGAGTGGAATTGGATGCGGTGTACTACTGCCCGTTTCATCCTGTGCATGGCGTGGGCAGATATCAGCAGGAGCATGAGGACAGGAAGCCGGGGACCGGGATGCTGCAACGCGGGGCGCGAGAGTTTGGCGTGGGGCTGGGAGAGAGTGTTTTGGTGGGGGACCGGTGTTCGGATGTGGGGGCGGCGAATGCGGCCGGGTTGCGGCAGACGTTTTTGATTGGGAAGACCGAGGCTGGGGAGTGTGTGGGGAGTTATTTGAAGGTGGAGTCGCTGGCTGAGGTGGAGCGATGGCTGGTGGAGCGGGGATAGGCGCTTGTTATGAGTAGCGACTTATGATCAGCGAGATTGGCAGGCCGATGCAGAAGATGTGAATGATGAGCTGGGTGAGGAAGGCTTTGGGTGAGAATGCTCGTTTTGGCGCGGCGGAGAGCGGGACGACGATGCGGCTCATGACCAGGTGAACGACGCTGCCGTAGACGACGCCGCTGAAGAGTGGCGTATCGATGAGGGCTGACAATCTGCGGCTGATCGCGTAGTAGATGAAAGCCGCTGAGAAGGCGATCAGGAAGTGAAAGAAGAAGCCTGCGGCTGCCGTCTTGTTTCCCTGCTTAAATGCTGAGCGGCCGAATGCGCCGCTGGAGATGGTCTGAAGGAGGCGCTTGACGGGGACGCCGTTGCTTCGCATCAGGGTCGAGGTAGCGGTAAGGTCGAGCGCGCCGGAGACCAGACCTGCGAGTGCGATGACTTCGAGGCTTGTGATGGAGCCCTCCCTGGTGTACCTGGTGCGAACGCTAAGTGCGTGATCGTATCTTATGGGATATTTAGCTGACTGGCGGCAGATCGGCTTCGGTGAAGAGTGTCGCGGCGGTATCTTTGGCACCGATACAGAGTGGAGTGCCATTGAGGGCTTCGAGGGGCCAGGCGATGTTGAGAGTGGGGTCGTTCCAGAGGATGGAGCGTTCTCCGGCGGGATAGTAGGGATTGGTGGTCTTGTAGAGGACTTCGGCGGTATCTGAGAGGACGAGGAAGCCGTGGGCAAAGCCTTCGGGGATCCAGAGGAGCTGGAGGCTGTCGCCGAGGGAGGCGGCTTTGAGGTGAAAGCCGGCCCATCTGCCGAAGTCGGGAGAGCTGCGGCGGAGATCGACGGCGACGTCCCAGATGTGGCCCGAGAGGACGCGGACGAGCTTCCCCTGGGGCTGGCCGAGCTGGTAGTGCAGACCCCGGAGGACGCCTTTAGCGGAGAAGGACTGGTTGTCCTGGACGAACCGGGTGGGGAGGCCGGCGTCGGCAAAGGTTGATTGATTGAATACTTCTGCGAACCAACCGCGACTATCTTGAAGACGTTTGGGTTCAATGAGTCTAACGTCGTGTAAAGAAGTGTTCAGAACTTGCATGGTATTAGTTTAGCGGTCGCGGATTTTGTTTGAAGGCGGTTTGGGCTCGGGTTCCACAGTGGGACGAATAAAGAGCGAACTTGGTATCAAATTGTTTAAATCCAGGAGTATGGGCTAGTAAGATAAACACTGTTGGTTAATTGCGCTACATTTCCCGGTTAGCGACCAGCAAGACTGGTCAAGAGTAAAAGAGACTGGATGCGAGTCCGGCACAACAGGCAGATGGAAGTTGTTCTACGCGCGGTCGTCTCTGTATCTCAACTGGGCTGCAGAGCGAGTTAGAGTTCTTTTCCGCGAAACAAGTGTATGCGTGAGTAACCGGTGTGGCAGACGCGATGCGAAGGATGCACGCGTACGAGCCGTACAGACACAGGATTCAGATGCAGGCTGAATATCAATCTCCCGAGTCGCGGACAGCGACCATCGAAGGTTCTTATTCGTTCACGGAAACCGTGAATCACCCACTGGAAAAGTCGCAACGGGCGAATCGTATTCCGTCAGAACTTTTCCGCTACAGGGTGATCAAACGAAGCTGCGACATTCTGCTGGTGCTGATCTCCATGCCAGTGATGTTGCCGATACTAGGGATAGTGTCCGCAGTCGTAAAGCTGAGTTCGCGCGGCCCGATCTTCTATTCGCACCGGAGAATTCGTAAGGACGGCGCGTTTTTCTCGATGTGGAAGTTCCGCACGATGTGTGTCAACTCGGCTGAGGTGCTGGAAGAGTATCTGGCACGGCATCCGGAGGCTCGCGCCGAGTGGAATGGGACGCATAAGCTGCGAAACGATCCGAGGATTACCCGGATTGGAAATCTGCTAAGGCGATACAGTCTTGATGAACTGCCGCAGCTTTGGAATGTGCTGATGGGGCAGATGAGCCTGGTTGGGCCACGGCCGATTGTGGCGGCCGAAGTGGAGAAGTATGGCGACCGTTTCGACTGTTATTGCAGGGTGAAGCCTGGGTTGACGGGATTGTGGCAGGTCTCGGGGCGAAGCGAGCTGAGTTACGATACGCGAGTCGCCCTGGACTGCGAGTACGTTGAGGGCTGGTCGCTGAGCAGGGATGTTTTGATTCTGGCGCGGACGCTTTCGTCGGTTGTGAATCAGGATGGCGCCTACTGAGCAAGGCTGTCTTAGAGCAGGTTCCGGCTGATTTGGGTTGCGGTTAATTTCCTCTACGGCCTCGATTCCGATGGTTTCCTGCGAGTGCTTTACGACGCTTTTCTCTTGAGTCTTGTGCTATCGAGCTCACTCTAAGCTCTAAACTGAAATGGATGATGATTGCGGATCGTGCGATGCGGTTGCCGTTCGCGTGTTCTTGCGTATCCATCTTCTTTCCGGAGTGTCGCTGATGGCGTTGGACGGGATGCGTGATCTTTTGAAGGGGTCTCTGGGGCGAAGCCTGGATGCACTGTGCGACGAAGACAGGCTTGCAGCGGCGTGGCCAGTGGCTTGTGGCAAGGCGATGGCCGGGCATGGGACCGTTGTGGGTTATGCGGACGGGGTTGTGCGCGTGGAGGTTGAGGACGTGGCGTGGCTGCAGCAGTTGATGAGTATGCGGAGGCAGCTTGCCGGAGAGATGGCGCGGATCGCGGGGGTAAGGGTGAGCGAGATACACTTTGAGAAGAAGAGGAATGACAGACGATGACGGAACAGGCTGGGGTCACGATCGACGATGTGCGGCGGGTTGCGGAGCTGGCGAATTTGGAGCTGACCGCAGAGGAAGAACCGCGGATGCAGCGGGATTTGAACGCCATTCTGGTACATATCGCACAGTTGAATGAGCTGGATACGACTGGCGTTCCGGCGATGGCGCAGGTGGGCGAGATGCTCGGCGGCCTTGTGAATACGGCGGGTGCTTCGTTACGGAAGGATGAGGTACGGCCTTCGCTGGATCGTTCGACAGTCATGGCCGCTGCTCCAGAGAGTGATGGACGATTCTTCAAAGTTCCCAAGGTGATTGAACGCTGAGCTTTGAGTTGATGGCGAGTTGATGGCGCAGAAACAGAGCGGAATTTAGAGCCGGAAATGTGAGCGAATGGTAATGGAGTTAGAAAGTCTGACAATTGATGGAGTGCGAGCGGGGGTGGCGTCGGGAGAGACGTCGGCTGTTGCCGTGGCGGAGAGGCACTATGCGGAGATCGACTCTCGCGATGGCGAGATCCATAGTTATCTGGCGTTGAGCCGCGAGCGAGCGATGGCGCAGGCGGTGAAGATCGACGGAATGGCAGCGACGGGGGAGACGCTGCCGGCTTTGGCTGGAGTTCCGGTGGGAATCAAGGATGTGCTGGTGATGCAGGGTGCACCTGCGACTGCCGGGTCTCTGATTTTGAAGGGTTACAGGCCGCCTTACGATGCTACGGCGGTGACGAAGCTGGAGGCAGCGGGGGCAGTTCTGCTGGGGAAGCTGAACTGTGATGAGTTTGCGATGGGATCGTCGAACGAGAACTCGGCGTATGGCCCGGTGTTGAATCCGAGGGCCATGGATCGCGTTCCGGGTGGGTCGAGTGGTGGGTCAGCGGCGGCGGTTGCGGCGAACTTTGCAGTGGCGACGCTGGGAACCGATACCGGTGGTTCGATTCGGCAGCCGGCAGCTTTCTGCGGTGTGGTTGGTGTACTTCCGACGTATGGAAGGGTGAGCCGGTATGGGCTGATCGCATTTGCTTCTTCCCTGGATCGGGTAGGGCCGTTGACGAAGAACGTCAAGGACGCTGCGACGGTACTGCAGGTGATTGCGGGGAAAGATGTTCTGGATGCGACCTCTGCGGATCGTCCGGTGGAGGACTATGTCGGTAGCTTGACGATGCCTGTGGAAGGGCTGCGGATTGGAGTACCCAAAGAGTATTTCGGCGAGGGATTGGACTCGGAGATTCGCAGTGCGATCGAAGGTGTGCTTGCCGGATTAAAGACGATGGGATGCGTGGTGAAGCCAGTCAGTCTGCCACATACAAAGTATGCGATCCCAACCTACTACGTGATTGCCACAGCGGAGGCTTCGGCGAATCTGTCGCGATTCGATGGGGTGCGGTTCGGGTTGAGGGCGGCGGAGGCGAAGACCCTTTCGGAGATGTTTCGAAAGACGCGGGATGAGGGCTTCGGGGCTGAGGTGAAGCGGCGAATTTTGTTGGGAACCTATGCGCTGAGTGCGGGGTATTACGACGCGTACTACCGCAAAGCTCAACAGGTGAGGACGCTGCTGGCGCGGGATTTCCTTGCCGCGTTTGCAGAGGTGGATGTGCTGGTGGCTCCGGTGACACCGACGGCGGCGTTCAAGCTGGGAGAAAAGACGGACGATCCGGTGAAGATGTATCTGGAGGACATTTACTCGGTGGCGGCGAGCTTGGCGGGAATCTGCGGCGCGTCGGTTCCGTGCGGGAAGAAGGCGAACGGGCTGCCGATCGGAGTGCAGGTGATCGGGAAGCACTTCGATGAGGCGACGATGCTGCGCGTGGCGCAGGCGGTGGAGACGGGACAGCAGAGGACTTGAGCCTTTGGGTCGCAGCTTGCGGCGGATTTGGCAGGAACGAGGAGGGTTCCACCCTTCGATTTCTCTGTCGATACCCTGAATGCATTCGAGTATGCTGGAGTCAGTCAGATCAGATGATTTTATGAGTGCGTTTGAGCGCAGGTTGTTATCGGCTCAGGTCGCAGTGGACTGCTTTCTGAAAGAACGGCGAAGGTAGAGGGTAGAAAAGGTTGCGAGGATTACAGCAGATGCAGTTTGGCGTTTCCCCCAGAGTTCGCAAGCTTGGATATGCGTTGCTGTTCGTCGCTTTTGGAACGCTTACGTCGTCGGCTCAGTTTGAACAGTTCGGGCAGGCTCTGTCGGGTACGCAGGGACAGCAGTCGTGCAGCCCGACGGATCCGACGTGCCAATCGAGCAATCAAGGCAATCTGCAAATCCGAACGCCGCAGACGAATCAGCAACAGCCGCTGAATCCAAAAATCAATGTGCCGGGGCAACCGGAGAATCAAAATAATCCAGCGAACTCGCAAAATGTAAACCTGACTCAACAGCAACTACAGCAACTGCAGGATGCGTTGAATCAAAAGATCCGTCTTCCGCTCGATCCGCCTACCGAGTTCCAACAGCTAATCGCCAATTCGATCGGCAAGACTCTGCCTATCTACGGGGCGAGCCTGTTCCGCAATCCGCCGTCTACGTTTGCCCCGGTGAATATGATTCCCGTAACACCGGATTATGTTGTCGGGCCGGGGGACGAGCTGATTCTGCAGGCCTGGGGGCAACTCACCCTGAATGGCCGCTTCATCGTCGATCGATCGGGGAGCATCTATATTCCGCAGGTTGGCACGATGCATGTTGCGGGGCTGTCGTTTGCGCAGATGCACGATTTCCTGAAGGCGCAGATCGGGCGAGTCTTCCGTAACTTTGACTTGAATGTGAATATGGGGCAACTGCGCTCGATCCAGGTGTTTGTGGTGGGTCAGGCCCGGCGACCGGGAAGCTATACCATCAGCTCTTTGAGCACTTTGGTCAACGCGCTCTTTGTAACAGGCGGGCCGACTCCGCAGGGCAGCATGCGGCATATTCAGTTGAAGCGTGCGGGTAAGGTTGTGGTCGATTTTGACTTGTACGACTTGCTGGAGCACGGCGACAAATCGAAGGATGAACAGTTATTGCCCGGTGATGTAATCTACATTCCGCCGGTGGGGCCGCAGGTGGCGGTGGCCGGAAGCGTGAATGCGCCGGCGATTTATGAGTTGAGGTCGGCCGAAGATACGACGTTAGGCGACATTCTAAAGATGGCGGCCGGATTGACGAACGTTGCGTCAGGACAGACGGTCCGGCTGGAGCGTGTGGATGAACACCGCATGCGCAGCATGACGCAGATCACGCTTGACGTGCAGGGACGGTCTACGTTGCTGCGGGACGGAGATCTGCTTGAGCTGGGTAGCGTTGTGAGCCAGTATAAAGATGCAATTACGCTTCGCGGCAATGTGGCAAATCCTGGACGGTACGCGTGGAAGTCCGGCATGCGCATTCGCGATCTTCTGCCGGACAAGGATGCGCTGATCACGCGTGACTATTGGCTGAAGCGAAGCCAATTGGGTCAACCGATGTTGACTTACATCCCGTCGTGCCTTCCCAGTACGCCGTTCGGCATTCCGGGTTTGCGATATGGCATTCCGTTTGGTGACGAGGGAGAGAACCCGAATTGGAGATACTCTTCGACGAGAAATCCGTATTTGATTGGGCTTCCTTTCGGAAGCGGCGAGTCGGGGTCGCACCTGAGCAGCAACGGTGAAACAGATGGGGGACTGGATTGTGGTGCAGTTCCTGAATCCGAGACATCCGCAAGTGGGTTCAACGATCGTTACACCCCCCCGTCGCGGAGCGGAGCAACCGATGCAAATACAGCAGGCGGGACGACAACAACGAACCTAACAAACGGCACTTCGTTTACGAATGGTGGATCGCAAAACTTCACTGGTTCGAATCAGATGAGTACGGCCAGTGCCAGCGTGGGTTCGACAGTTGCGCATTCTACTGCGGGGGCGTTTCGACCACGCAACGATGTCAAACTGAGCGAGCCTGATATCGACTGGAGCTATGCGGTGATTGAACGTCAGAGCAAGGAGAATCTGACCACCTCTTTGCTGCCTTTCAATCTAGGCAAATTGGTGCTGCAAGGAGACGAATCCCAGAACCTCGAGTTGCTTCCTGGTGATGTGGTTACGATCTTTTCCAAGGCAGATCTTCGCGTACCTCAAGCACAGCAGACTCGTTTTGTGCGGCTTGAGGGTGAGTTCGTTTCGTCGGGGGTTTATAGCGTGAAACCTGGTGAAACGTTACGGCAACTCGTGCAACGGGCTGGCGGCCTGACCGCTGAGGCATATTTGTACGGCTCAGAGTTTACGCGTGAATCCACACGCCGCGTTCAGCAACAGCGGCTGAATGAGTATGTGGATCAGATTGCGTTGCAGGTAAGTACGACCGCGATCAATAGCGCCAATAGTGCGGTTAGTGCGCAGGACAGTGCAGCGTTAGCAGCCGCGCAACAACAGAACCAGAACGTGATCAGCACGCTGCGTCAGACAAGGGCTACGGGCCGGATTGTGCTAGAGTTGCCGGCTGATAGCCATGACGTTTCGCAATTGCCTGACTTGCCGCTCGAAGATGGAGATCGGTTTATTGTGCCTCGCATACCGTCGACGATCAGTGTGGATGGAGCAGTTTACAACCAGAATTCCTTTGTCTACGATCCGCAGAAGCGGCTGGGAGGGTATATCCGGATGGCGGGCGGGGCAAATCGAGATGCGGATAAGAGCCGCGCTTATGTTATTCGCGCAAGCGGAGCGGTGATCAGCAGTCAGTACAGCTC
>JBDTEQ010000115.1:0-12614 GCA_039922475.1 Edaphobacter sp. | reverse complement strand
GGAGAGATCCCCGCATTTCGCTCTTGTCTTTGCTTGTTCTTTCGCGTCGCAGACCCACAAACTCCAAGAGTTTGAAACAGGTTCTTAGAGTTCATGAGCGGAACGCAGCCCCGGTTGAGAGCAACCCCTCGAATTGCGCAACGTCCAAAGCGACCCACGTCAGCGCATCTCTCACTGAGAATTTGCATCACATCTGCAAAAACACCAGCAAAATCGCATGTCAAGCCCCGAACTCACCCAAACACAACGCACGAAACCGGAAAGTCCAACAAACGAGACACCTTACACAACAAAAATAAATCCGCCCAAACTGGCATTTTAGTTATGCTCCATTCGGTAAAATAGAAGTAGATAGATAAAGAGGCCCGGCCAAAAAGCCGGGCCTTCGCATTTAACCCACAGACCTGCACCGGGAAGTCCGGACGCAGGTCTTTTCTTTTGAAGACTTTGCACACATTTTGACGGGGACAGGGGACCCAAGCCATGCCAGACGCCACACCAGCCATCCAACAGTACCAATGCCGACACATCTTCACCGACGGACGCCGCTGCTCCAGCCCCTGCCTCCGCCAGCAGGAGTTCTGCTACTACCACCACACCACCCGAAAGCCCGTCGCCAACCCGCGCCAGCGCCGCAGCCACCGCTCCACCATCCAATCCTCCATCGGCCAGGTCCTCCAGCGCATCGCATCCAACGACATCGACCCCCGCCGCGCAGGCCTCCTCCTCTACGGCCTCCAGATCGCCAGCCTCAACCTCCCCAAACCCCAACCCAGCACCAAAGCCGCCGCCGAACCTCAAACCGTCGAAGAGATCACCATCGACCCAGCCCTCGGCATCCTCGCTCCCCGAACCGAAGTAGCCCGCGCAGGAGAACGCAAAAGCACCGTCCGACTCCTCCTCGAAAAGATGATGGAAAGTGAAAAACAGGAAAAAGAACAGAAAGAAAAGCAGAAAAATGACCAGAAAAAGGAACACGAAGACAACCACGAAGACAACCAGAAAACCGAGAAAGAAGCTCCCACCCCACCAGAACCCGCCACCATCCCAACCCTCCAAGCCACCGCAGCCTGTCCAGCGCCCACAACCGAACCAGTGGGAAGAATCGCGTCAAGGGCCAGTACATGGGTAGTGGCGAAGCCATATTTGAGACAGTGTGCTCCACCTGCATTTCCAACCACGTTGCCGCCGAAACTTCTCTGTACCCCGGATTCACAAATGCTTTAGCTAATCAGCCATACTTTGTTGTGCGGAGAGCCTGGACCCCACTCCGGACAACTACGAAAGTTGTATCTCAAATGAGTATCAGCTTGGCAAGAGAAGGAAAATAGACCAGCACCGAAACCAGAACTCCCATCAGACAGGCAAGAATAAAGCTGTGAAGGAACACGAATCGAAGAATGCTTCCTTCGCTGCCATAGATATCGGTAGCTGTACTGGCAACAACAACGCTCTGCGGAGCTACCATCTTCCCCATGACACCGCCGCCAGAGTTAGCGGAGGCCATAATATACGGCGAAATCCCTAGCTGTTGCGCTGTGAACTTCTGCAGACTTCCAAAAAGAACATTCGTAGAAGTATCCGATCCCGTAGAAGCTGTCCCAAGCCAGCCGATAAGTGTTCCAAAGAATGGATAGAGAATTCCCGTCCGTGCAAATGCCAGCCCGAGCGTAGCATCCATACCGCAGAACCGAGTGATAAAAGCAAGGCCCATCAAAGCGGCAATCGTAATCATCGTAAAGCGAGTGGATACCACCGTCTGCCAAAACGCCCGAAGAATATCGCGATAGCTGAGTCTCATGACAAACGCAGCGAGAATTGCAGCGAGAAAAATACCGCTACCCGTAGCAGAAAGCCAGTTGAAGGTAAAGACGGCGGCTTCGGCCGCAGGATGAGGAACAACCGGCGGCATACGAAAGACAACGTGATCGAGGCCTGGGACAGACAACTTCATGCTGGTCAGGCTATCAATCCAGGCAGTGAAGTGCGGTGTCCCCCAGATCGTGACAAACAAAGTGAGGATCAGCCATGGTGTCGCGGCTCGCACCACAACAGCAGTCTGGTTTTTCCTGAGCGATCGCGGAAGATGTGTAATATCCTCGCGCTGCGCATTCAGAATGCGCCTCGGCTTCCATATACGAAGAAACAGGACGAAGACTCCCATGGTGATAACGGCCGCGGAGATATCGACCAGCCACGGACCATGAAGTCGAGCTACCGCGAGTTGCGTGAAGCCGAAGCTCCCACCGGAGACCAGAATCGCCGGCCAGACCTCACACATTGCCCTGAAGCCGGCGTAAGCCCAAATGAGCCAGAATGGAACGATGATGCAAAAAGGAGTGAGCAGCGTCGCAACGACACGAGTAAGTATCAGTGTATCGAGCCCCGTTACAGCATGCAGGGCAATCACTGGAGTGCCCAGAGCACCGAAGGCCACCGGTGCCGTATTAGCAAGAAGCGCCAACCCTGCCGCCTCAAGCGGGAGAAAACCCAAACCCAGCAAAATTGTTCCACACACAGCTACTGGGGTGCCGAAACCGGCGGCACCTTCAAAAAACGCTCCAAAGATAAACGCAATCAGCAACAGCTGGAGACGGCTGTCTTCCGTGACTCCTACCAGGCACTCTTGCAGCAGCTCGAACCTCCCGCCGCAAACTGTCAACTGGTACATGAAGATGACTGGAAAGACGATCCAGAAGATAGGAAACAAGCCATATCCCACACCGAGAGCTGTAGAGAGCGTAGCCAGGTGTACTGGCATGTGAAAGATCACTACTGCAATGACAACCGCTACACCCAATGCAAGAAGAGCTGAAATATGCCCCTTCAGTTTGAGACCTATCATCGCAGCAAGCAGGATGACAAGCGGCAGAGCAGCCCAGATTGTAGATAACCACCAATGGCTTGCCGGGTCATATCCCTGCATCCAGGGGGTAATATCCGAAGGACGGCCAAGAACAATCGCCAGGGCGGAACAGATGTTCTTAGATAAGCAGATCATTATGGCCGGCTCACCAAAACGGTTAAATTCATTTTCAGTTGTCGCCCATTATCGACTTTGGCGGAAACAAACGCTTCGTCCAACATTGAAATTCAGTAAGCGGCAACGCCGGTGATGCTTTGCCCAATGATAAGGGTATGGATGTCGTGAGTACCCTCATAAGTTTTAACCGACTCAAGGTTCATCATGTGGCGCATGATGGGGTAGTCATCGGCGATACCAGCGGCTCCCAGAATGTCGCGTGCCATACGTGCGCACTCAAGAGCCATCCATACATTGTTCTTCTTCGCCATCGAAATATGCTGAAAAGCAACCTTCCCTTGATCCTTGAGGCGGCCCAACTGTAACGACAGAAGTTGCGCCTTCGTGATCTCGGTAATCATCCACGTAAGTTTTTCCTGCACGAGTTGATGACTTGCAATGGGCTGATCGCGGAATTGCTTGCGCTCCTTTGCATACTGCAGCGCAGTATCGTAACAGGCCATGGCTGCTCCGATGGCTCCCCAACTGATGCCGTAGCGGGCCTGGCTTAGACACATCAGCGGAGACTTCAGGCCGTCGGACTTGGGCAGTAGATTGGCCGCAGGGATACGCACGTCCTGCAGGGCAAGGCCAGACGTGACCGACGCCCGGAGAGACCACTTGCCATGCACATCGCGGGCAGAAAATCCGGGACGATCTGTCTCAACGAGGAAGCCGCGTATGCGCCACTTATCTGGAGTGACCCCTGGCTCCTCGAGCTTTGCCCAGATCACAGCAACATCCGCAATGCTACCGGAGGTAATCCACATCTTTTCGCCATTGAGGATGTAATCGTCGCCATCCTTACGAGCACGAGCCCGCATACTTCCCGGGTTGGAGCCGAAGTCGGGTTCAGTCAGACCGAAGCAGCCTAGCTTTTCTCCGGTGGCCATCTTCGGCAACCAGTAATCTTTCTGCTCGTCCGAACCGAAGGCATAGATGGGATACATGACAAGCGCGGACTGCACACTGACAAAACTGCGGACGCCGGAATCTCCGCGTTCGAGTTCCTGCATCAGCAGTCCGTATTCGACGTTATTCACGCCTGCGCAGCCATAACCCTCAAGCGTAGCCCCAAAGAATCCGAGTTCGCCCATAGGACGCACCAACTCGCGGGGAAAACGACCATCGCGGTTACATTGCTCGATGATAGGGATAAGGTTGTCTTCGACGAAAGAACGTGCGCTTGTACGAACAATGAGTTCGTCATCGGAGAGAAGGTTGTCAAACTGGATAAAATCAACGCCCTGGAACTTGAATGCCATAGGAGATAATTCTAGCTTGATGGGCATGGATCCGTCTGGTCAGCCGCGAGATGAAATACTGGCATCTAAACTTTCATCACGAATGGATGGGTGATTTATGACAAAGCCGGCAACGACACATAGGGACGACGATATTGGTAAAGGCGCGGTGGAAGACGACGCTACTTATCCGGACAACGAGCGCCGCCCCCAACATGGCTCATTGGCGGGCCAACTCGGCCACCGTGACCAGAACAAATTGCTGAAAGACAATGACACCGACTTTCCTGAACCCGATGCTGAGGGCGAACATAGCGGAGAGTAGCCAATCGGTTTGTGTTGTCAGCCTTGCCGAATTACATCAGTCGCTGCATAACTTCCTCAAGCACGGCCTTGCCTGGTCTGACACGCTCGGACGGCAGAGTGCCAAGCGGCTCATCCACAAGATTGAGCATGTCGGTAAAACTGGGTCTTTTCGTGTCGAGGTAGAAGATGCCAGTGAGAACTTCTTCTTTGGCGTGTGCAGTCATCAGCGCCGAAATGGCGGCAATGCGATCGGTCGGATCAAAGTTCTCATGGAGTTTGCGCAGACGCAGATGGCTGCCATCGTGCATCTCCACATTGATCGTTGTGCCAGGATCGTATTCGACGTCGATCTCCTGAAAGTGCGGCACAAAGCCAACTTCAGAGATGGCCTCCTCGTGCTCCTGCATGTATTTGTAGCTTCGAGTCGACCCCTCGTGATCGTTGAAGGTGACGCATGGCGAGATCACATCGAGAACTACAGTCCCGTTATGTGCAATGGCGGCCTTCAACATGGCAAGCAATTGCTTTTTGTCGCCGGAAAAGGACCGCCCGACGAACGTCGCGCCCAGTTGAATTGCGAGCGAGCAGGTGTCGATCGGCGGCAGATCGTTGATCACGCCCGTCTTTAACGTGGAGCCGATGTCGGCAGTCGCAGAGAACTGCCCCTTTGTGAGCCCATACACACCGTTATCTTCGATGATGTAGATGAGTGGAAGATTGCGCCGCATCATGTGGACAAACTGCCCGACACCGATGGAAGCGGTGTCGCCATCTCCGCTAATGCCCAGCGCCTTCATGGTGCTGTTGGCAAGTAATGCCCCTGTCGCGACCGAAGGCATACGTCCGTGCACGCTGTTGAACGAGTGGGAGCGACTGATGAAGTACGCCGGAGTCTTGGACGAGCATCCGATGCCGGAGAGCTTCATCACGCGCTCTGGTTGAATACCCATCTCGTAGAAAGCGTCGATGATTCGCTCGGAGATCACATTATGACCGCAACCGGCGCAGAGCGTAGTCTTGCCACCGCGGTAGTCTAGGACTTGCAGGCCAAGTCGATTCGTCTTTACTGCAGGCTTGGGTGTTTGCGTCGGAGCAGAAGTAATTGGTGTCGTTGCCATTTAAATTCCTTCCTGCGTGACAAGGTCATCGGTGACGGAGCGTGCGTCGATCGGCAGTCCGTTGAAGTGGCGAATACTGCGCAGCTTCACGATCTCTTCCGCCTGCAAGTCCAGCTTGAGCAGGCTCAACATCTGCGCGTCGCGATTCTGCTCAATTACATAAACGCGATCGTGCGAGGCGACAAATTCATGCACCTCGCGTGAAAATGGATAGGCACGCAAGCGCAAATAATCCGTATCGAGTCCATACTCTCTATTCAACTGGTCGCGACTCTCGCGCGTCGCAAAATCAGAGGAACCGAACGCAATCAAGCCGATCTTGGACTTGCCGGTCTGCACAATTTCTGGCCGAGGAACAAGAGAGCGAGCAGTCTCAAACTTCTTCGACAGCCGCTCCATATTGTTGAAGTAATCATCTGGCCGCTCAGTGTACTGTCCCTTCTCGTTATGGCCGGAGCCGCGAGTGAAATAAGCGGCCATCGGGTGATCTGTACCCGGCAGAGTGCGATAGCCTATTCCATCACCATCTACATCTTTGTAGCGAGCGAATCCACCGAGCTTTGTCAGGTCTTCTGCAGTTAAAATTTTGCCGCGATTCAACGGTTTGTCGGGGTAGGAAAACGGCTCGGACATCCAGTTGTTCATTCCGAGATCAAGATCGGACAGAACAAAGACCGGGGTCTGCAAATGCTCCGTCAGATCAAAGGCTGCCTGCGCCATCTCATAGCACTCCCTGACATTGCCGGGAATTAGCATGACATGTTTTGTGTCCCCATGCGATAGAAACGCAACGGAGAGCAGGTCCCCCTGTTGATTGCGTGTCGGCATGCCTGTCGATGGGCCTGTACGCTGCACATCGAAGATCACTCCCGGCAGCTCAGCGTAGTAACCGAGGCCGGCAAACTCAGCCATCAGAGAGATCCCGGGGCCGGAGGTAGAGGTCATCGCGCGTGCGCCCGCCCAGCCCGCTCCAAGCACCGCTCCGATTGCAGCCAACTCATCTTCGGCCTGAACAACTGCAAAAGTCGCTTTGCCGTCTTCTTCGACGCGATAGTGTTTCGCATAGTCGATGAAGTTCTCCACCAGCGAAGACGATGGCGTAATCGGATACCACATCACAACCGTACAGCCGGCAAAGATACAGCCGAGCGCTGCGGCGGCGTTTCCATCGATCATGATCTTGCCCGCGTTCTCGTTCATCGCCTCGAGAATGAAGGGATCATGTTTGGTGAAGTTTGTCGAGGCATACTCGAAGCCTGCCTGCACCGCAGCCCAGTTCAGATCTGCAGCCCTCACCTTCTTGGCGAATTGCTTGCGGAGCGCGGCTTCGACGTCTGTCATATTCATCTTGAGAAGATAGGCAGCGACGCCGACGTAGATCATGTTCTTGACCAGCTTGCGCAGTTTCGCCTCCGGGCAAACTGCAGCGGTCAGCTTGTCGAACGGCACCGGATAACACGCAATATCATCACGGAACTGCTGCAGGTCGGCAGACTCCTCATAGATGGCCGCAGCCCCCGCGGGCAGCGAAAGCATGTCTTCCTTGGATGTTTCAGGATTCATCGCAATCAGAAGATCGATCTCCTTCTTGCGCGCAACATAGCCATCTTTACTGGCGCGGATCGTGTACCACGTCGGCAGGCCGGCAATATTGGATGGAAACAGATTCTTGCCGCTGACCGGAATACCCATCCGGAAGATCGTTCTGAGCAGAACCAGGTTGGCTGATTGCGATCCCGACCCATTGACAGTTGCGATCTGAATGCTGAAATCGTTGACGATGGCCCCTTGCGGAGACTGCTGCTGCGTGTCTGGCTTGCTCAAAGTGCCGCCTTCGGCACCCGCTGCCAGCGCGACGTTTTCTGTCGCCATGAGTTTTGCTCCCCCTGGATGAAACGTTAGAGTTTCGCGAACGAAACACGATAGCATATACATTCTAGCGCCAGTGGAAGGCAGCCCTGCCACAGGAACCCAGAATGCCAAGCGGGCGATCGTTCTTTTCGAGGTAAATCGGTGAAAGAATCGAGCGTTCCAACAGCGAAGGTCCGAATCGCGAACAATGGCTCAATCGATATTTGTCGGGTTGCTATGGCATCTCCGAAACTCACCCCGGCACTTACGTTTTTTTGACGTGCTACGATTCGCTTGGTAAGGTGGCTGTCATCAATAGTACGTAAGAGATACGTCTACTCCAACGTTCTGCATCGCGCCTGTTGCCCGATAAGCCACGCTATCTCAGGTATTTATGACCTCAATGGCTCCCGACTCCTACCTGCCCATCGTCGTTCTGGCGATCGCAGCGGCTGGTTTTGCCATAGCGCCGCTGGGTTTGGCTTGGCTTTGGGCAAAAAGATTTTCGCCGCGCAAACCTGGACCGCTCAAAAACACAACCTATGAGTGCGGCCTGGAGTCGAAAGACGAGGCGTTGATTCAGTTCAGGCCGGAATATTATCTCTATGCCATCATCTTTCTTATCTTCGATGTGGAAACAATCTTCCTGCTACCGTTTGCTGTGGCATTTACCGGACTGACTCTGGGAGCGTCTATTGCCATGATGGTCTTTTTGCTCCTACTGGTTGAGGGGTTGGTATGGGCCTGGCAGAAAGGCGTGTTGACCTGGACATGAAGATCGAACTGAAAGCAACGTACTTTCCAGAGCTTCAACAATCAAACACGGAAAGCGGAACGGTTTGACGATGGATCAGAAGCTAAAGATCGAATTAAGCAAGCAGGGCATCGTCACAACGACCCTCGAAGAACTCTATAACTGGGGGCGGAAGAACTCCGTGTGGCCGATGACCTTTGGCCTCGCCTGCTGCGCCATTGAAATGATCTCGACATCAATGGCTCGATACGACCTGGCACGATTCGGCGCAGAGGTCTTCAGACCATCGCCTCGTCAGGCGGACCTCATGATCGTCTCCGGAACGGTGACCAAGAAGATGGCGCCGCAGGTTGTACGTCTCTATAACCAGATGGCAGAGCCCAAGTACGTGATCGCCATGGGTGCATGTGCCATATCCGGAGGGCCGTTCAAACAGGGATACAACGTCCTGAAAGGAATTGACCGCTATATACCCGTCGACGTTCATATTCCAGGCTGCCCGCCTCGCCCGGAGGCGCTGATTGACGCGTTCATGACGCTGCAGAAGAAGATTGACGAACAAGCTCTGACCGGAGCCAACAGACCGCGGCATCTGGTTGCAGATGCGCCCAGTGAGTTTGTCGTGCCGCAATATGGTGCGCACGACCTGGAGCCTCCGAACAACCCCGGCGTATGGCACATTCTCAACAACGTTGATTCATGCACTACAGGGAAAGACGATGCTGGAGAAGATTAAGGCGGACATCGAAGCTGCAGTTCCCGGCTGCCACCTGGAGATCATCTCCAACGGCAGTCCCTCGGGCCAGCACTCTCTGCTGGTCGGGCCTGCACATGCGCTAGAGGTGGCAAGATTCCTGCGAGATAGCGCAGAGCTTCGGCTGGATTACTGCTCCAATGTCAGCGGCGTTGACTGGTTGGATAAGGAGATCACAGAAAAAGTAAAGATTAAGAGCTTGGTCGATGGCGTAGAAAAAGAGGTTGAAGAAATTAGAAAGCACCAGACTCCGGGATATCTCGAAGTCGTTTATCACCTTTATTCGATGGAGAGAAAGCATGGGCCGGTCATACTCCGGCTGCGTACGGGAAACAGAAGCGATAAAATCCATCTCCCGTCCCTCACCCCGATCTGGCGTAGTGCAGAGTTTCAAGAGCGCGAGGTCTTTGACCTGTACGGAATCATCTTCGACGGCCATCCCGATCTGCGCCGTATATTGATGTGGGATGAATTTGAGGATCATCCGATGCGCAAAGATTATGTCGAGCCGGACGACTATGAGTACGAGCCCACCGCGCACGGCGATGTTCAGATAAAGGCGAAGCAGCATACTGCATGACTAGGGCCACTACATTGTCGGTAGACGAACAGATGCCCCCGGAGCTTATTGACGGCGGCAGCGAAGGCGAACTGCTCGAAATCGCCCTCGGACCGCACCACCCGTCTACTCACGGTGTCTTCCGCATGGACGTGGTATTGGATGGTGAGCGCGTAGTAAAGCTCAAGCCCGTCTTCGGCTATCTGCATCGCAACCACGAGAAAATTGCCGAAACGACGAGCTACCTCTCATCCATGCCGTACACCGACCGGCTCGACTACATGTGCTCGCTCACAAACAACTGGGCTTACGCACTCACCGTCGAAAAGCTCGCAGGCCTGCAGGTACCGGAGCGCGCTGAATACATCCGCGTAATTACGGCAGAGCTGACGCGCCTGCAGAACCACGCCTCCACCATCGGGTTTCTGACGCAGGAGATGGGTGCAAGCGGCACTCCGTTAATGTACGCATTCCGCGAGAGGGAAAAGATACTCGATCTCTTCGAAGCACTCACCGGCTCACGAATGATGTGCAACTACATGCGCTTCGGCGGGTGCCGTGTGGAGTTACCTTCCGGCTGGCTTGAGCAGGCTAAAAAGGTTGTCGAAGCCTTTCCGCGTTTCCTCGATGAATATGAGCAGCTCCTGACGGGCAACGAGATCTTCATGGCGCGCGCACAGGGCGTTGGCATATTGAAGAAAGAGCTCGCCATCAACGCCGGCATCACTGGCCCAATGCTGAGAGCCTCGGGTGTGAATTATGACATCCGCAAAGTGGACAAATACGGAATCTATGATCGCTTTGATTTCAAAATTCCTCTGGGCGAACATGGCGATGCCTTTGATCGCTATATGATCCGCATGCTCGAAATGCGCGAATCCTTGAAGATCCTGAATCAGGCGCTACGCGATATCCCAGCCGGCCCGATTATGGACGCCAAAGCGAAGATTCGAGGATTCCGCCCTCCCGTTGGAGAAGCCTACGGCCGGATCGAATCGCCCAAAGGTGAGCTTGGTTTTTATTTAATCAGTGACGGGTCGCCTGATCCATATCGCTACCGTGTGCGTCCGCCAAGTCTGATTAACCTGACCGTGCTCGAAGACATGTGTCGCGGCTACAATGTGGCGGACGCAATTGTGATCTTTGGCACGGTGGATATCGTGTTGGGCGAGGTAGATCGGTAAAGAAGATTGGTAGTGTAGACAAGTGGATTGGGTACGCGAGGATCTTGAACCATGCTTGGTGAAGGTATCTTGAAAGGGTTGGCGGAGACGGCCAAAAATTTCTTTGGCAGTTACGTCAGCAAAGACCGGTTGACCACAGTCCAGTTTCCGGAAGAACGCCTCCCCCAGGCGGAGGCAGCGCGCAACTTTCCCTTCCTCGTTTATGACGGCGATGACTGGCAGCAAGGTCTGCGCTGCGTGGCCTGTCAAATCTGCGAAAAAGAATGCCCCCCAAAATGCATCCTCATCGAAAAGAGTAAAGACAAGAAACCGGATTATCTCGGCAAGCCGCAGTTCTTTCCGGCCGTATTCGATATCGACGTCTCCGTCTGCATGAGTTGCCAGATCTGCGTGGAAGTCTGCCCCTTCGATGCCATTGAGATGGATACTGAGTTCGAACTCAGTACCGATAACCGGTACGGCGGCCTGCTGTGGCGCAAGGCCCAGTTGGCAAAGTCGAACACATATTTTCACGAAATTCATCCACTTGGGGCGGCTGAAGTAGATGAACGTCTCAACGAAGCAAAGGTCAAAGCCGAGGCAAAAGCAAAAGCCGCAGCAGATGTAAAGTCTACAACACCGCCTCTACCCCCATCTAATTCCGGACCCAGCACCACGAACTGATCGCCAATGACAGAAACGATCGACCAAATCTTCGTCATACTGAAGCACTGGCTCCTGGGTCACATACCGGTCGGAGTTCAACCGATCGTTGGCGCTGCGCTCTCCGTCGTATCGATCATCGTCGTGTTCGCATCCTTGTTTGCATTAACGACGATCATGGAGCGCAAGGGATTGGGCCGTTTTCAGAATCGGTACGGGCCAAATCGAGTAGGACCCTATGGACTCCTCCAGCCTCTCGCAGATGGTTTGAAGTCGTTAACCAAGGAGGACATCGTCCCTCGAGCCGCGGACAAAATCGTACATCTCCTGGCGCCGTTGGTTCTGGTCGTAGCCGCCTTCATGGGCTATGCAGTTCTTCCGATAGGCCGCAATATGGTGGCTGTCAATCTGGACGCGGGTGTACTGTACTTCTTTGCCGCTGGATCTATCATCGAACTGTCGATCTTCATGGCAGGCTGGTCGAGCCGAAACAAATATTCTCTGCTCGGTGCGATGCGCGCCATCGCGCAGATGATCAGCTATGAAGTCCCGCTGATTCTCTCAGCGATTGTAGTCATCATGACCGTCGGCTCCCTTTCGACCGTAGACATTGTGAATCATCAGGCTGGGTACACCGGAATCTGGCCGCACTGGTTTGTATTTACGCCATGGGGGTTCGCGGGGTTCGTGCTCTTCATGATTGCTGCAACCGCGGAGTCCAACCGCTCGCCATTCGATCTTCCCGAAGGGGAATCCGAAATCATCGCAGGCTATTACATCGAGTACTCCGGATTCAAGTTCGCACTGTTCTTTCTCGGCGAATACATTGGCATGTTTGCGATCAGCGGATTGGCCATCACATTGTTCCTCGGCGGATGGTCGGCTCCGTTTTCCTTCCTCAACTGGATCCCATCCTATCTCTGGTTTTTTGCCAAACTCCTTGCGCTAATCGCCATGTTTATATGGATTCGCGCCACTCTGCCACGGCTACGCATGGATCAGCTGATGAACTTTGCATGGAAGTTCATGCTGCCGATGGCGCTGCTCAACCTGGTCACCGCTGGGGTCTGGCACTTCATGTCATTTGGACTGTTACGCTGGATTGTCTGCACCATTCTCGTTGTCGTTCCCTATGTTTTGCTTGGTCGAGGGCTCATGCAATCGCAAAAACTGGAGAACC
>JBDTEQ010000114.1:0-14330 GCA_039922475.1 Edaphobacter sp. | reverse complement strand
TACGCCAGGTTGCCCGGAAAATACGGCCCGTAGTACGCGCTGCCATCCTTGCGAAGGCGTCGCGTCACAAAGACCTTGGGATAGCGGTCGTTCATGGTCAGCTTGATGTAGGGATAGGTCTTGTCGTCGCGCAGCAGAATATTGAACCGCGGCTTCTTCTGTTTGATCAGGTTGTTTTCAAGCGCCAGCGCCTCATGCTCGTTTGCGACCGTGATGTATTCCACATCCACGGCCTCGCGCATCAGCGAACCGGTCTTTGCATTGGCCTGCGACGCCTCCAGAAAGTAGGACCTCACCCTCGCGCGAAGGTTCTTCGCCTTCCCAACGTAGATCACCTCGCCCTCGGCATTTTTGTAGAGGTAACATCCTGGTTGCGTAGGCAGCGTTCGAATTTTCTCGTGGAGATCCATGTTGTCGATCGAGGTTCGCTATCGAGTGTAGCCGTCTCACTCAAACGTACTGTGCATAATTTTGCTCAGAACATTTGACGCGCTCCACCATCAAAAGTTCCGGCATGTCCATCCGCATCAGGCCTTGGGAAGGCAGGCAGGCCTGTGCAAAATGCTGCCGAATAAGGAGTTACAAAGGGTGAGTTTTTGGCATCTGAATTGCTGTAGTTACCGTGTTGAAGTATTTCTAACAGGAGAGTGAATCATGAGCACGACCATTCAGCCCTCACAAATAAAGTCTGCCTGCACCGTCGCCTTGGCCAGTGCGTTCGTCGTCGTATTTACGGTTGGCTGCTCCACCAAGAACTACGTTCGCTCTCAGACCACTCCGATTATCCAGCAAACCAATCAGCTCGATACCAAGACTGCCGCCGATCATCGTTACATCGTCGATACCGACGAACGAGCCAAGACAGGGATCGCTGGCGCACAGAGCGCGGCGAACACAGCCGATCAGCATGCTCTCGCCGCCGGCCAGTCCGCCGATGCAGCCAATCACTCTGCGCAGGAGGCCTACAACCGTGTCGACAGCCTGACCGGTGTCGTCGCCAACCTCGATAACTACAAGCAGCTCTCCGATGTCAGCGTAACCTTCGCCTTCGACAAGTATGCGCTCACTGCTTCTGACAAAAAGCAGCTTGACGATATGGCAGCTAACCTGACCAGCGCACGCGGCTACATCCTCGAAGTAACTGGCGGAACGGACTCCGTTGGCGATGCGGCATACAACTACCAACTCAGCCAGCGCCGCGCCGATGCCGTCGTGAACTACCTCTCCACCAAGCACAACATCCCGCCGCACAAGTTCTATCTCATCGGAATCGGCAAGGATCAGCAGGTAGCCAGCGACAGCACTGCTGCCGGGCGCGCGAAGAACCGCCGCGTCGACATCAAGCTGATGTCAAACATGAGCGAGCAGCCAGCCACGGCATCGGCTACCGGACCGAACGGCCAGTTGTAAACATTCTTTCAAGCCACGCACGACAAACCCGCACCACAAACCCAACCTTCATGCATCGCGACGGTGTGCTGCCGACGCGATGCATCTTCTCTCGATGGCGGCAGGGCAGCATGCGCATTCCTCTGCCAGCTACCTCTAAATTTCAAATCTTCGACTTAAGATAGACGATTGCCAGCAGTGCAGAGGCAGCGATGACCCACGCAAACTGGTACCAGTAGAAAAAAGGAAATCCCCACAGGGCCGGCGTAGCGCGCGCATAGAGCTGCGGAAAGCAAAGTCCAAGGTAGGGAAGCACGAGGAGCAGAACCCAGCGGCTTCGACGCCGTCTCGGTTTCGCATTCGCAGCAGTCTCAGGCACCATAGCCATCAAGCATAATCCATCGGTGTTCAGACCGGGAAGCCAACGTCTTCGGGTAAAGTTGAAGATATGGCAACTCCCTCATCGGCGAAGTCGCAGTTGCAGGCTGCTCCCTCTGCAGCGGAGCCGCTCGCTGAATCCATCGCGATCATGGCGCGCCTGCGCGGGCCGGGCGGCTGCCCCTGGGATCGCGAGCAGACCTTCGACTCCATCAAGCGGCACACGCTGGAGGAGACCTACGAGGTCTTCGACGCCATCGAGCGCCGCGCCTGGCCCGATCTGAAGGACGAGCTCGGCGATCTGTTCCTGCAGGTGCTCTTCTACGCTCAGATGGCCTCCGAGGCCGGGTATTTCACCATCCAGGATGTCGCCGCCAGCCTCAACGCCAAGCTCATCCGCCGCCATCCCCATATCTTCGCCGATGTTGTCGCGACGGATTCAGACGCTGTACTCCGCAACTGGGAGCAGATCAAGCAAACTGAGAAAAAAGCGTCTTCTGCCGCGCGGTCATCGATGCTGGACGAGATTCCCCGCAGCATGCCTGCGGTGTTGGAGGCGGGCAAACTCGGCTCCCGCGCCGCAAAGGTCGGCTTCGACTGGCCGAACGCCGACGGGCTCTTCGAGAAGTTGCAGGAGGAGATCGGTGAGCTGAAGGCTGAGCTGGTTCCATCGAAAGAGCATCAATCCACAGCCAGGATCGAAGCGGAGTTAGGCGATCTTCTCTTCACTGCGGTCAATCTCGCCCGTCACCTCAAGGTCGATCCGGAGTCGGCCCTGCGTGCAACCAACGCAAAGTTCCGCCGCCGCTTCGCTGCAATGGAGTCCGCTGCGGGCAGTGCAGACGCTCTGGCGGCCTCTACGCCATCGGAGCTCGACTTACTATGGAATCAGGCGAAGAACGCAGCCAGAGAGCTACCAAGGCCATGAATAACAGTCCAACAACCAACATCCACATCGAGCCGCTCACGTCGCTGGAGCACTTTGAAGGTTGCGTCGACCTGCAGATCGCAGTCTGGGGATACAACGATGGCGATGTCATCCCTCGCCGTGTCTTCGTCGTAGCAGAACGCATCGGAGGCCAGGTGATCGGCGCCTTCGTCGGCGATACCCTGATTGGTTTCGCCATGTCTTTGCCCGGATACCGCGACGGAAAGCCCTACCTGCACTCGCACATGCTTGCCGTACTGCCGCAGTACCGCAACCTTGGCGTTGGCCGCCGCCTCAAGCTCGCGCAGCGCGACGACGCGATCGTTCGCGGCTTCCACCTGATGGAGTGGACCTTCGACCCGCTGGAGATCCGCAACGCCCATCTGAATATCGCTCGTCTTGGCGTCATCGTCCGGCGCTATCAGCCTGACTTTTATGGCCCATCCTCCTCTCCGCTGCAGGGAGGTCTGCCGACCGACAGGCTATACGCAGAGTGGTGGCTGCGTTCCGAGCGTGTGGCAGGTATACTGCGCGGGGAAGCACAAACAATCGAAGTCATCGAACGAGTCACCGTCCCGCATGCCATCTACCAGTGGAAGCAGGATGCCCAGCAACGAAGCCAGGCGCTGGCTGTGCAGAGCGACAACCGTGTGGCGCTGGAGTCGGCATTCCGTCGAGGTCTTGCGGTCGTCGGCTACGAACGAGACGAACAGGGCAACGGTAGTTTTCTCCTTGGTCACTGGAACGAACCCGTGGAAGCGATGACGCGATAAAAGTCATACCGCGGTAGACACTCAACAAAGACAGAGAAGCTGGCCTTGCTGTCATTCAACGGAACGATTCGGAAGACAGGAATAGCAAATGCTCAACATTGATGCCATCCACATGCGCGAGATCAATATGCCGCTGGCGTATCCATTTGAGACCAGCTTCGGTCTCACGACGGGCCGCCGCATCCTCCTGATCGAGCTTGAATCCGACGGCCTCACCGCCTGGGGAGAGTGCGTCGCCGGAGAGCATCCCTACTTCAGCGACGAGACCATCGACACCGCATGGCTCATGACCGAGAGGGAACTCGGTCCCAGCCTGCTCGATGCCGAGGTCGAACGCGGTGGAAGCTGCCCACACATCTTCCGTCAGGTCCGCGGGCACCGCATGGCGAAGGCAGCGCTCGAGAACGCGGTCTGGGACCTCGAGGCCCAGGTAGAAAAAATCTCTCTCTCCGAACTCCTCGGCGGCACGCGGCGCATCATCCCCTGCGGCGTCTCCATCGGCATCCAGCCTACGCTCGAACAGTTGATGGACAAGGTCGCAACCGAGCTCGCCGCCGGCTACCAGCGCATCAAATTGAAGTGCAAGCCCGGCTGGGACACCTCAATCTTCGAGGCGGTCCGCAAGCGCTGGCCCGATATCACCCTCAGTTGCGACGCCAACTCCGCCTACAGGATGAGGGACCTCGACCACATCGCAAGCTGGGATCAGTTCAATCTGCTCATGATCGAGCAGCCTCTCTGGTACGACGATTTTTACTTCCACTCCATGCTGCAGAAGCGTCTCGAAACCGCCATCTGCCTGGACGAATCCATTCGCAACCGGCGCGATGCCCTCGCCGCCATCGACATGGAGTCCTGCCGCATCATCAACATCAAAGTCGGTCGTGTCGGCGGCTTCAGCGAAGCGATCGCCGTCCACAACGCTGCGGAAGAGCGCGGCATCCCGGTCTGGTGCGGCGGCATGCTGGAGACAGGCATCGGGCGCTCGCACAATATCGCGCTCTCCTCGTTGCCAAACTACGTGCTCCCCGGCGACGTCTCCGCCTCCAGCCGCTACTGGTCTCAGGACATCATCGAGCCCGCCGTCACCGTCAGCCCCAAGGGCGAGATCGTCGTTCCCACCACAGTCGGACGCGGCTTCGAGGTGCAGCGCGATCGCATCGAAGCCCTCACCGTTCGCCGTCAGACCCTCCACGCCAAGGCGCGCGTCACCGCCTGACGCTATTTGTCCGGCAGCGGCGTCGATAGCAGCAGGTGAATCGCGTCCTGATAGCTCATGGGGCCAAGCGTCTGGAAGCCGCTCGCTTGTGCATGGGAGTGGATATCGAGTTTCTTAACCATCAAGGCACGCACACTCAGTTGCATCGAAAAGTCGGTAAATATCCATCGGTTGTCGCCGGCATTCGTCTGGTTCAATACCACCTTCCCTCCCGGATAGATGTGCGCCAGCATGCCCCAGCCGAAGTTCACGCTCCGAAAGATCGTCCCCTCCATCCGCACAACATACCGTGTCTTCGCATCGATCCAGACCCTCCCCTCCAGTCCAGTCAACGCCTGAGCCTCAGTGTTCGGCGGAACCCACTTCGGGTTCGGCTTGTAGTCCAGAACAACCTCCAGCGCACCGCCGTTCCTGCCTGACTGGGGCTGTCCGGGCGTATAGGTGTTGATCATTGCGTCCGCCATCATTGGCGCCAGTTTGTCTGCCATCGACTTTTCGGACTCTGCGCTCTTTTCATGTTTGGCGTAGGCAGCAGGCGAGGCAATCATGTCCATCAAACGCTGCCGTTCCGATGCGTCCTGTTCCGCCGTCAGAGGCTTTCCGTCCTTCAGGATCAGCCGAGCGACGGTTCCGTCCTTACTCTCGATGACGTCGCGAACCTGATCGCCCTTCTCATTGATCGTCTCCATGCGATAACGCAGGTACGAGTCTTTGTGATGAAGCGCCACCAACTCGTTCGCTGCCGCATCGACCACCCACGACCGCGGCGGAACCGACAGCAGCGACGCATCGGCGGAGGCACTTTTCGTCGCATCTGTGCTCTGTGCCAATCCGGCTGAAACGGCCACGGCATGCACGAGGAGCAAAGATCCCACCGCTATCCAGCCTGGAAATCTTCGGCACGCTGCCCTCGGTTTCACCCGAAATGCACCCTTCAATACAGGTCGAGGCTCTTCCCTTGCAGCTATCGCCAACCCGCACCTCTCCTGCATCGCATATCCATTCTGCTCATCTTACGTAAGACGCCGAATCGCCGCCAAAGTTTGGACGGGTTGCCTCGCGGCATTACCTTGGGTATAGTTCGGGCAAGACGCACTCGCAGTAGACAGGACCCAAGGGAGAAGAAAAAACTTATGAAGCCAGCAGAGGGCTCCACCGTCATCGGCAAATCGGTCATCATTCGAGGGGAACTCTCCGGTAATGAGGATCTTTACATCGATGGAGATGTCGAGGGGACCATCACTCTCCAGGAAAGCCTCTTGACCATTGGTCCAAACGCCCACGTTCGCGCCGATATCAACGTTCGAGATGTCATCGTCTTCGGCCAGCTTACCGGCAACGTTAAGGCCACAGGCCGTGTCGATCTGCGTCAGTCCGCCCTTGTTAAGGGAGACATACTCGCCGGTCGTCTCTCAATTGAAGAGAGTGCCGTGCTCACCGGACGCGTCGAGCTGAAAGCCAGCCTCGAGGCGCAGAAATCTTCTATCCCAGCCTCGACTTCGGCGCCGACAGTACCCGCACCGGCTGCAACCGGTTCCCCTCTCTTTACTCAACCCAAGGCCTAGACCGGAAAGGGACTCGGGACGCATGCGCAACCTCTTCGGTGGCGGTGACGGCACTAACAATCCACGCGGAAGCGAATCCGGACGTGTTCCCCGCCACTCAAGTGGTTGGAACGAGCTGGTAAAGTTTCTGCGGAACAAGGAGTCCTTGCGCATCCTGGATATTGGGCCGACATCCTCAACCAATATCAACTACATCACCAGCCTCGGCCATAGCATCTACATGGCGAACATCGTCGAAGAAGCATCCAAACCCGAATGGCTCATTCCTGGAGAAGAAGGTGAGCAGCCCACGTTCGATGTCGATCGTTTTCTTGAGACCAACTTCAGTTTTTCCGGTCGTGTCTTCGACGTAGTCATTCTCTGGGATACGGCCGACTATCTCCCCGAGACTCTGGTCGCGCCCGTATTAGCCCGAATTCACCAGGTTCTGCAGCCGGGAGGCTTGATGCTTGCCTTCTTCCATCAGACCTCCAGTCCGGATACCGTCTTCTGCCGTTACCATCTCACCGACAATGACGTCGTCGAGATGCAGCGGGCAGGGAACTATCCTTTGCTGAACGTCTTTAACAACCGCAAGATTGAAAATATGCTCAGCGAGTTCAGTAACTACCGGTTCTTTCTCGCAAAGGATAGTCTCCGCGAAGTGATCGTCACGCGGTAACATCTTTCGGATACTCTGCTGCGAGCGCATACATTGAGCTATCGATAAAAACGCGGATCTCTCACCTGGAGAGGTCCGCGTTTTTCTATTGCGAATCGGAATTGGAATAGAAAGATCAGTCCTTCGCGTTTTTTCTCCTGCGTTCGGCCCAGCGTTTCTTCATGGCATCGGAAATACGTTTCCGGCCTTCAGCGCTCAACTTTCGCTTTTTGCCAGGTGTGGCAGAACCGGTATTCTTACTGCCTTTAGGGCGGCCACGGCCTGCGCTTGCGACTTGAATCGTTCCGGCCAGTAATGTCCGTGCCTGCTGCAGCTTCGATATCTGAGCGTCAATCTCCGCGATAATACGACTTACTTCCACGTGCTACCTCCAGTGACATCGCTAGGCCAGGTTACTTATTGCTCATCATGGAAGCCTAATTCTTGTTGCCACACTACGACGATACAGAACGAAAGAACATCAATCAAATAATAGGTAAGCAAGTAAGTCGCGGCTAACTCGCTTTAGTCGGAGTCGTAGTGTCCTCTCCCGGCTTATTCTCCGGGAGCGGTGTTTGAGTCGCAGATCCTGGTCCCGCTTCATCTACGGTGTCGTACAAAAGTCCGCCCAGGCCATAGTGATGAGGCCCCTCGTCGATATATTTTTGTAAATTGTGAAGTGTTTCTTGCTTGTCCCGCGTAAACTCAGTCGCCATTCGGGTCAGTGCATAAGTCAGAATGTCCCTGTGGTGCAGGTCCTGCATGTTCGGAGCGCGTCGCAGGTTGAGCCAGAGGCGATGGACAAGCTGTACCTCGTGCGGCTCGATCGTCGGAGCGTGCGGCCCGATATGAAAGCTGAGCGATGAGCCGTCCGGTTTCACGATATAAAACGTAAACTGCCGCTTGGGCTCCGGAAGCGCCTCCCATGCCTGGCCTACATGGTAAGCCTGCTCAGCCGCCGTCAGTTTTGTCGAAAGTCCCGATACAACGGCCGCCGCGTCAAGCGAGTTTGCCGTCTGCACCAGTGCAGCGAAGATATCTCCCGCCGGAACCACAAGCAGGGAGATATGTTTTCCAAAGCTCTCGGCGACCGATACCGCCTTGGTAAAGAGCATCTGCTCATGCTCGCTGAATAGCTGTTCTGACGCACTCACATACTCAGGTCCGCCGGCCCCCATCATCCGTGCCGCCAGTACCACCAGGTCCTGTTCGTCGGTGTTGGTCTGGGTCAAAGCCCACTTCAGCGCAAAGGGTGCAGCCGAGTCGCGCATCGTCACGACGACTGCGCCCGGGCGAATCTGCAGCGCCTCACGTCCAACCGTATCCTGATGCTCCAGTTGGAAGTGTTCCTTCATCTGCAGCGTCGCCAGGTCATGACGCCGTTTATTGTCCCTTTCGGAGAGAGAGAAAATTACAAAAAATGTGGCTGCAAAGATAACTCCACTTACTGTAGCTACCGACTTTGTAAGTAGATTCACGACCGCCGTAGTCAACAACACCAGAAAAACCGAAAGCAAGCCAAGAGGAATCTCTGTTTTGCCGAGGCGCAGGTTGAGCGGAACCTTCCAGCCGCGTTCTCCCTTGTACTTCCAACGCAGCACCAGCATCGCCAGCGCATTGAAGGTAAAGCTCCAGATCACGCCGAACGCATAAGCCTCTCCCAGCATGATCACGTTTCCACGAGTAACGAAAATCGTGAACAACTGTAGCCCGGCCACTAGATTGACGATGCGATAACTGGTTCCATATTTACGCTGAGGCTTTCGGAACCAATCCGACAGGACGCCATCTTCCGCCACACGCATCAGCACGCCTGTAGAACCGACAATCGCCGTGTTTACCGCGCCACCAAGGATCAGGAACCCGACGATGACCACAAAGATGCGAAATCCGATTCGTACTGCGAGTGGCCCAACCATGTACATCGCCATGCCCGCGATCAGGTTGTCGCGATAGAGCGGGACTCTCACCGAATCAGGGATCAGCATGACAGCCAGCAGCGTGCCGACTCCTGTAAAGATGAAGCTGTAGATTGCGATTACAATCGCGGCGCGCTTCAGGTTCTTCAGCTTCGGATGTTCGATCTCACGATTCACCTGTGCCAGCGACTCTTCGCCGCTCATCGCCAGAACCGAGTGACCGAAAGCCATTAGGACGCCAAAGAGTCCCAGCGACCGTACAAAGCCGGTATGCTTCAAAAATCCAAGTGCATCCTGGCTGAAGTGTAGATTGCTCGGCGTAGGCCACGGCGGTAGATGCGCTCCCAGGTGAATGACCGAGTAAATACCCCAGGAGATCAAAATCACGACCATCACGGTTGTGATCTTCATCACCTTCAAGGCCTTGTCGCTCGACTCTTCGATGCCTTTCGTGTTTTGCCACCAGAAGTAAACCGTGACCATAACTGCGATCGCAGCCGATGTGCCGTCGACGGGCAGTTGGCGAACGTCTCCGCTTGAATGCACCGCCAGCATGGTGATCCAGTGGTGCGCAGCGCAGAGCCGCAGCACTTCGTTCATTAACCCCACGATGTACTGTCCAGCCGATACGCCGGAGATTGGCCCGGTGAGGATGTAGTCGAACATCAGCGCCGAGACGCTCACCTTGGCGAAGGTTCCGCCAAGCGCCTCTTTCACGATGCGATACACTCCGCCTCGCGTGTACATGCTGCAGCTCTCGACGTACACCGACCGGACCGCGAAGCTGAACACCATCACGCCGAGGATGAACCACGGTGCCGCCTTGCCAACCGCCTCTTCCGCGATGCCGCCTGCATAAAACGCGGAGGACCCAAGGTCGTTAAGCACAATAGCCGCCGCGCGCCAGAAGGAGATAAACGTAAGCATGACCGACGAGGCAACGATCAGCCGGACGCGGTTCGATTGCGGTTTATTGATAGTTTGTTTAGAGGCCATTATGGATTGTTGTTCAAGAGCGTTCCACCAGTTACGTCAAGCTGCATTGGCAGCGAAAGTATGCACCGTCGACTTAGTGTGTAAGACCTTCACGATCCGATAGAGTGGGCAAATCACCCTCAAGCCCTCGACGTCAACGCTAGTCTTCGTCTCCCATCAACTCCTTCAGATCTTCCGCAAAACTAACCACCACCACAACAACCGACCCCGCCATCCCGAGAAAGAAAAGCGGCACGACGATCCTTGCAATGATGTGAATTACAAAATTCATACTCAATGATTGTATCGCTCCATTGCCTTGGGATCCCTAAAGCAATGTTAGACTTCAGACGCGATGCGACAAATCCCCCTGCGACTCTGGGCCATGGCCGTTCTCTCCGGCATTCTCCAGGTGCTTCCATTTCCTATCGCAGGCCCAACGCCTCTTTGGCGAACTACCTTCTGCTGGATCGCACTTCTTCCTCTTCTTTGGGCATTGCTCGGTAACAGCAAGACAGGAAATCCGCTTACTCCTCTTCAGGGAGCAGCTCTTGGTTACACCTCCGGCATCGTCTGGTACCTGGGCAACTGCTACTGGATCTACCAGACCATGTATCTCTACGGCGGCCTCGCCAAACCCATCGCAGGCGGCATCCTCGTTCTTTTCTGCCTCTATCTCGGTCTTTACCAGGCACTCTTCGGAACGCTCATCACCGCTTTTCACAGACGCTTCGGCCGCCAGTCCGCGCTTCTGTTCGTGCCATTTGCCTGGGTCGCCGTCGAACTCGCCCGAGCCCGCATCACCGGCCTTCCCTGGGACCTGCTAGGCATCGCCCAGGTCGACAACCCGCTACTGACGCGCCTCGCACCCATCACCGGGGTGTATGGAATCTCTTTTGTCATCGCCGCGGTCAACGCTCTCTGGCTCCTCCGCATTCGCATCCGCGAGCGCCGTTTTACACGCGTCACCCTCACGCTCGTGGGAGTCATCCTTATCGTCGTGTACATCGTGGGCATACGCCTGATCGCAAATCCCAGGCCCTCCCCCACAACCGCGACAGCAACGCTCGTTCAGGAGAACCTCGAAGTCGGAGCCGCCAACACCGGCCCACAGCCGACGACGCAGCAGTTCCTCGATTCCTTCTCCTGGCTCAGCCGCTATCCGTCGCCGCACTTTCTGCTGGGAATACCCGAGCTGTCGAGCACGCCATCCGTCTATCTCATCCGGCGGCAATCGGCAGAAGGAACGAACCCCAACACATCGACTCCCATCCCAACCGACCTCATCGTCTGGCCTGAATCGCCCGCGCCGTTCGAGGACATCGACCCGCAGTTCCGTTCCGCAATGTCGGCACTCGCTCGCGCCACGCAAACCCCAATCATCGTCGGCAACACCGGCTTCGAACTGGACGCAGCTGCAAGGTCCGGCTACACCCCTTACAATCGCGCCTCCTTCATCGCACCCGATGGCGCCTTCACCGGCCACTACGACAAGATGCATCTGGTCCCCTTCGGCGAGTACGTCCCCTACAAAGAATTTTTCTTTTTCGCAAAGAGTCTCCTGAACGAAGTAGGCCTATTCGAACCCGGCAAGGAACGCACCGTATTCAGAACTGGCGGCCACATCTACGGCGTCTTCATCTGTTACGAATCCATCTTCGGCAACGAGATCCGCGACTATGCAAAGCAGGGAGCCGACGTCCTCGTCAACATCTCCAACGATGGCTGGTACGGCGACACCAGCGCCGCATGGCAGCATCTCAACATGGTCCGCATGCGCGCCATCGAAAATCACCGCTGGATTCTCCGCGCCACCAACACAGGCGTCACTGCAGCCATCAATCCCTACGGTCGAGTCACCGCCGCCGCACCGCGTCACGAGCGAACCAGCATCCGCGTCCACTTCGGCTACGAGCACGACCTGACCTTCTACACCGCGCACGGCGATCTCTTCGCCTACGCCTGCGCCTTCATCACCGCGCTTGGCCTCGCCTTCAGCCTTCGGCCCAGAGTTGCCGTAAACTAAAAATATGCTTACCGACCTCGAATACACCTACTCCCCGGTCCGCGACAGAGTGCGCGATCTGCGGGAGTATCTTTGACTCGGCCCGACTCCGCCGCGAACTAGCCATCATCGAAGAAAAAATCTCCGACCCCACCATCTGGGCCGACGCCTCGCGTTCGCAGCCTCTCATGCGCGAGCGGAAACGCCTCGAAACCCTCCTCGCCGACGACGCCGAACTCGCCCGTCGCTCCGACGACATCGAAGCCTACTTCGAACTCGCCAAGGAAGGCGAAGACACCGAGTCCGACCTCACCCGCGAGATTCCCGCCCTCATCGACTTCACCGAAAAACTCGAATCCAAGACCATGCTCTCGGAGGAGACCGATCCGCTCAACGCCATCGTCACCGTACATCCCGGTGCTGGCGGAACCGAGTCGCAGGACTGGGCCGAGATGCTCATGCGCATGTACATCCGCTGGGGCGAGCGTCAGAACTTCAAAGTCGAAATCAACGAAATCCAGGACGGCGACGAAGCTGGCATCAAGTCCGCGACCTTCACCATCTCCGGCGACTTCGCATTCGGCCTCCTCAGTGGAGAAACCGGAGTCCACCGCCTCGTCCGCATCTCGCCCTTCGACTCCGCCAAGCGCCGACACACCAGCTTCGCCAGCGTCTTCGTCTCGCCCGAGATCGACGACACCATCGTCATCGACATCAAAATCGAAGACCTCCGCATCGATACGTATCGCTCCGGCGGCAAAGGCGGTCAACACGTCAATACCACCGACTCCGCCGTTCGCATCACCCACCTCCCCACCGGCCTCGTCACCGGCTGCCAGAACGAGCGCTCTCAACACAAGAACAAAGACCGCGCCATGAAGATGATGCGCTCCAAGCTCTACGAATACGAGTTGGATAAGAAGAAGGCCACCGCGCGCAAGCTGGAAGACTCCAAGCTCGACATCAAATTCGGTTCACAGATTCGCAGCTACGTTCTTCAGCCGTATCGCATGGCCAAAGACATGCGCACCCGCGTCGAGGTCGGCGACGTGGACAAGGTTCTAGATGGCGACCTCGAACCCTTCATCCGCGGCTACCTGCGCATGCGCCGCGAAGGCAACTTCCCCACGGAAGCTGCGGAGGATGACGACGTCGCATGATCGGCACTCCTTGAACAGGTCAACAAAGCGGCATCGCCCTCATCTCCGACTACAAGCGCACCGGCGAGTATGCAGACGAGTTCCGCAAGGCTGGCCTCATCGTAGAAAAGAAGCGCGGAAGATTCCTCACAACATTTCCGCCCCTCACCGTCGTCATCGCACGCAAATCGATGTAACTCTCTCCTCCTCGCTGCATCCAATCTAAGTAGTATCGACAGATAGCTGTCTTAAATCCTCGATTTTTATAAGAACTTGTTTAAAAACTTGAAAAGAAGCTGTCATCTCGACCGAAGTCGCGCAGTCTCATCGCGCGACGCAGCGGAGAGATCCCCGCATTTCGCTCTTGTCTTTGCTCGTTCTTTCACGTCGCAAAGCAACAAACCCCAGAGTTTTTAAACAGGTCCTAAGACATTAGCCCGGAGGACATCTTGGCCACATCGCTTGCAACGACCAGGCCCGACTATGGCGTAGACGCTCCCGCTGTCATGCGCAACCTGTTCCTCTTCGGCACGCTCTGCCTGCTGATTGGCATCTTCGTGCCATCCCCGTTCCACATCGGACAAGTCGCGATCGAGACACGCGCGTTTCTGTGGCCTGCAGGCTTCCTCCTCGCCGAAGCTTTTCTCTTTCTCCTCTACGTCAAGTACGGCAAGTTCCGCCATCGCGACTTCATGCTCGGCATGCACCCGTGGCGCGGCGACGAGAACGTCCTCGACGTAGGCTGTGGTCGCGGTCTCCTGCTTGCAGGTGCAGCAAAGCGAATCGCAGCCGTACACGGAACTGGCCACGCCACCGGCATCGACGTCTGGTCCACAGTCGATATGGGCGGCAACTCCGCCTCAGCCACCCAGCACAATCTCGATCTCGAAGGCGTCTCCTCTTACTGCACCCTGGTCAGTCAGCCCGCGGAGGAGATGTCGTTCCCCGACGCCACCTTCGACGTCATCGTCTCCAATCTCTGCCTTCACAACATCTACGACGCCCCCACCCGCCACCAAGCGCTCGCCCAGATCGTGCGAGTCCTCAAACCCGGCGGAATCGCCTTCATCTCCGACTACAAGCGCCCTGGAGAATACGCTGACGAGTTCCGCAAGGCTGGCCTCATCGTAGAAAAGAAGCGCGGAAGCTTCCTCACAACATTTCCGCCCCTCACTGTCATCATCGCGCGCAAACCAATGTAACTCTCTCCTCCTCGCTGCATCCAATCTAAGGAGTATCGACATATAGTTGGGTATTAAGCCCTTAATTTCTATAAAGAGTGTCATCCTTCTATGAAGAGAGGCGCAGTTGTCCAGTAGTATTTGCGAACAGATTGCGTACAGACTTCTATTCGTGCTCGTGGCACACAAGGGGGGTTCGATTCCCGGCCGCTCCATCTG
>JBDTEQ010000113.1:0-12200 GCA_039922475.1 Edaphobacter sp. | reverse complement strand
TTTTTCAAGTCTTCCAGAAGCCGAAGGAAGACCGTGCCCTCCATCTGGCCGTAACGCGTGTAGTAGGGCGCCTGGGTGCGCATGGCGAGTGTGGTTTCGTACGCCTGGTTGATATACCACTGCCAGGTGTGCTTTGTGACGAGTCCCTGCGAGTTGCGCGCGAGACGATAGAGCGACCAGTACGCGGCTACGACGTGGGGATAGTTGTAAGAGCGGCCGACATCACTGGCTCCTTTGATGTCCCAGCTCGTCCAGCTCTTCCAGTTCAGATTGGGATCGTAGTAGTTCGGCGGCATCGCGTCTGGCTGGTAGTAGAAGAGGCTCTTGTGCACGCCGTATTTGTGAACGCCGGAGCTCTCTTGTAGATGTCCCCAGAGGGTGCCATCGACGAAACTTTCAAGCTTTGCAACCTCTTCGCGATCGGGCTCTCCGAACTGCTTCACTGCGCCAGCGAGCCATGATCCGGCACCGGCTTCGTCGCTGAGTCCTGCAATCCAGACGCGAGAGTCCTGCCGAACCTGTTTACCGGCCTCGTTGTCATAACTGATGACGGCGGGAGTGCGGTGAAAAGGGTCGTTGGGATCGTCGAACCACTGTTCGTGGTAGAGGAAGTGGCCCATGTCGGCGACAGCCTGTACCTCTGGCTTTATGTTGCGATAGCCGATGGACTGTACCGTTCCGTCAGCATAGGTAATGACGACACGGGATCGTCCCCATTTTTCGGCATGAAGCGTGTAAGCATGCCAGAGACCAGCACGGTGTTTATCGTCCTTGATCGAGATTGCGTCCGCGGGTTCACTGACGATGGAGCGAACGGCGCGGTCATAGCGAAGAAAAAGGTGGCCTTCCATGTCGGTGGGCAGGATGTATCCGGGCACTCCAACTGCGACCGGACGCTGACGCGCCGTCAGCGTAGCTTCAATCTGTCGAACCGATGGAGCGACAAAGAAACGCAAGCCGTAGGTGAGGCTCTTGCCAGGTTGCAGAACAGCTTCAGTGGCGGGGTTCCACTCCTGCACACCTTTCCAGTCAGTCTCTGCAAAACCAAGTGAATGAACCATCCAGTCGTAGGAACCTTCGAAGGTAGTGCCACGCGGTGTGGGATCGTTGAACAAGAGGCCTTTGCCGGTGGCTCGATCGCGGCGATCTAGGATCGGCTTGTAGGCTTCAAACGGGGTGTGTCCCTCTGGCACGACGAGCAGCACTGGGCCGAGACCGTTGAGATGAACGACCTGTACATAGCCTGCATCTTCTCCTATGTAGGGATCGTAAAAGCTGCACTCGGCGTAGGCCTGATCGAGCTTTCGGTCGTTCATAATGTTGTTGAAGACGAGTGGAATTCCCAGGCCGCCGATGTGAACCGGCTTGTCACTGCGATTGGTCAGCAGAAAGCTGAGCGACAGGTCTCCATTCTGAACAGACCATGTACGAACGATGGTAAGGGGTATATCCGAAGGCAGAGTGGGCGCCAGATCTGCAGAAAACTTTCCTCCTTCGGCGGAGATGACGCGCACCGGCTGACGTTCATGTGCCGTGGAGTAGTCCTTCCAGTCTTTTTCATCTCCATTGCGTAGACGAAGATCGAGATCGCCAAGATGGTAGAAGCTGTCGGCGGATCGCTCCTTGAGCCGGTCTCCAGGTGTGTAGTCGATATCCGGCATCGCAGTGGACTTAAGCGAGGCAACGGTTTGCGAGGAACGAACCAGAGTCAGGTTCAGATCCTTCAACTGTGGCGATTGAAGGGCAACCGTTCCTTCATCGAGCATCGGACCAGGCGGCAACTGCGGCGGCTGTCCCTGTTGAGAAAACGCTGTTGCCAGAGAGAGGGTAAATACGGCTGCGCAATGCGTGAAGACTTTAACACAACCTATAGGCGTTGATGCTCTTCGGTGAAGATAAGGCACAGTAGATCTCTCCGATGCTGCTACAACATGGGTTTATTGCTGGCCGGCACGCAGGGGAAAAGCCGGTTTTGAGCGGACCGCAAACTCTTTTTTTATGTAATCCGTAACGAAAAGCCATCGAGTCGGAACAAGTGTATACGGTTTCGAACATTGCGGGTAAAGGTTTTCTTCTTGACAAAATGAGGTTAACGCAGTCGACTGATTGCACGCAATATTGTATTTTTCATTCGATCTTGGCTATCGACTACCAGTTATATACGTCACAACAGTGCAGGATTAACCGGAGAAACGCAGGAGACAATAATGAGTCACGATAGCTTCACACGCCGGGGTTTTCTATCTGGCATTGCCGCCGTCAGTGGAACCACGCTGCTTTCTCAACCAGGCAATGCTCAGCCTGCTAAAGGCGAGCCCAAACGCAGCGCTGCAGTCCATCCTGTCGCCGATAAGGTGCCGTGGAAGGCGGAAGCTTTCCCAATGGGCGATGTGCGGTTGACCGATGGTCTCTTCAAGGAGGCGATGGAGACCAATCGTGGGTTTCTGTACTCCCTGCCTAACGACCGGCTGGCGTATAACTTTCACGTAACCGCGGGCCTTCCCACTAATGCAACTCCGCTTGGTGGATGGGAGGCTCCGGACGGACTCCTGCGCGGGCACTACGTCGGGCATTATCTAAGCGCATGCGCGCTGCTCTACGGAAGCACAGGCGACAAGGAGATTCTCGCCAAAGCCAACGATCTCGTGACGATCCTTGGTGCGTGCCAGCAGAAGGATGGATATCTCGGCGCGTACAACACCGGTACCTACGACAACCTTCGCCTCTACGGAAAACCCTATGTTCCAGGAGCCCCAAAACGACCAAGAGTGTGGGCTCCCTTCTACACGTACCACAAGATTCTCGCCGGCCTGATCGACATGTATGAGTTGACCGGCAACAGGCAGGCTCTGCTTATGGCGACCCGCATGGCAAACTGGGCTAACGTTTACAGCAAGTCCTTCACGCCCGAAGAGTGGCAGAACGTGTTGGGTTCAGTCGAACACGGCGGCATGAATGAGGCGTCCTTCAACCTTTATGGAATTACCGGCAATCCAAAGTACAAGGACCTCGCCTTCCGCTTCGAACACAAGAAGTTCTTCGACACCCTGGCGGCCCATGAAGACAAGTTGGATCACGTTCATGCAAACACGAATATTCCCAAGGTGATCGGCGCGGCACGCGGTTATGAGTTGACCGGGGACGAACGCTATCAAAACATCAGCCAGTACTTTTGGAAAGAGGTCGTCTCCGATCATATCTACGCTACCGGTGGCACAAGCAATGGTGAAGCGTGGCACGCTCCGGATGCGATAGCCTCCGAGCTAGGCGGAGCGGCCGAAGAGTGCTGCTGCAGCTACAACATGATGAAGCTGACCCGTCATCTATATGGCCAGCAGCCCGATGCAAAGTTGTTCGACTACTACGAGCGACTTCTCTACAACGTTCGCATCGGCACCCAGGACCGTTTCGGAATGTTGATGTACTACGTCTCATTGAAACCTGGCCTCTACAAGACCTTTGGAACGCCCTTCAATGCGTTCTGGTGCTGCACGGGTACAGGGTCGGAGGAGTACGCCAAACTGACCGACTCCATCTACTTCCATGACAACGATTCGCTGTACGTCAATCTCTTTGTTCCGTCGGAGTTGAACTGGAAGGAACGCGGGCTGCATCTGAGCCAGAAGACGAAGTTCCCTGAAGAACAGACGACTACGCTCACAATGGTGAATGCACCGAAGCAGAAGACCACGCTTAAGATTCGCGTTCCTTACTGGGCGACGAGCGGCGTGACGGTGAAGGTCAATGGGCAGGATCAGCAGGTAACGACCACACCTTCTACATACATGGAGGTGAGCCGGAACTGGGCGAATGGGGACACGGTAGAAGTGACGCTGCCCATGTCGCTGCACATCGCTCCGACTCCGGACGACAAGCTGGTGCAGGCTGCCATGTATGGGCCGCTTGTTCTTGCGGCACGCATGGGCTACGACGGGCTAACGACCTCTATGATCTATGGCGGGTCGGGTCCACGGGGACGTGAAAGCACGATTGCGATGCCTGAGGTCGACGGTGGCGAGATCTGGCTGGAGAAAACTGACGGCGATCGCAGATATCCGCTGGTCTTCAAGACAAAGGGAACTGGAACCTCCTATACGCTGGTTCCGCTCTACAAGGTCATGGATGAGCGTTACTCGGTTTATATGAGGAGCAACGCGAAGACATAACGTCAAGATGCTGGAGAGGCTGGATATATCAGCGGGCCTCTCCAGTGCTTTAATCTCTTACTCGTTGTGCGAACATTAGGCTGCTATGGCGTAGAGAATATCTCCCCAACCCGATAGATGCGATGAAGTGAAGCGGATGAAATAGTGATACTTCCATCCTTCCTCGTCCCAACTCATTTCACCCTGACCGCCGCCTTCAATCTCACCTGGATTGGTTAGCAGATAGGAGGTACCGGGGTTAACGGTGAAGTGCGAAGAATGCGACGGCTTCCCAGACCCGAGCCCAGAGCATCACTATCCGATTCATTGACGACGGCAATGGAAGAGTATTCAGCTTCAATGTCTTGATATTTGAGGCTAGGATGACGTCGGATGTCTGTCTTGCCGAGGTCGTCGCCGGGTAAAAGTTCGACTGCGAGGACGCTCAAGGGTGTGAGCGGGGAGAGACGAAGCTCTGCGAGTATCGCTTCAATCTGCTTTTGCGTGAATACAGTGACTCCAACTAAATCGCGCGTCTGAGGAGTTGGAGCGACGAAAACGCCCTGTGGCGGCGGGTCGGGGATCTGCGGAACCATGACACGGTGGGCGAGCAGAATATTTCGTTTGGAGGCGCCATCGATTTGCGTAACCTGCGCGTAGAGCATGACGATGATTTCGGTGCGTGGGTCGCCATGGGAAGTGTCGATGAATCGCACACCATTATTTACCGTTGTAGCGTAAGGCGCGCTGACGATGATGAATTTTCTTGTGTGCTCAACGGCGCAGACGAGATGCGGAGCCGGGTGCTGAACTCCCGCGACGATGAGAGGAGCGCCGAAGCGGCCTTGTGCAGTGGACCAACGGAATCGTTCGGTTCCCATGGAGTCTTTGCCAAGATCGTATTTGTGTCCTACGCGAAACTCATACGTCCAGAAAGAAAAAAGCTCCAGAGCTTCTGAAGAGATGCCAGGAGGTAGAGGCAGAAGATAGTGAATCCCCTTGGTGTGAGAGGTAGCGGAGATGAGTTGAGTCATCGCGTCAATCCCGGAGGCGTCATCGCTTTCGCCCGGAGAGATGACACGGATGGGTTCAGGGTCGACTGGTAGAGGTGGCGCAATAGGCTCTGCGAGTGGGCTTGGCATCAGATCGACGGAGAGCAACGGATCCGGGCCAGATGCGAGGATGCGGGCGAAGTAGGTGTCGTCCGGGTCGGCAGGTGGCCGATCGAACTCAATCCATAGGAAACGCTGACGTGGTTCGGTGGAACTGTAAGCGCTGTCATGTTGGAAGGGTGACAGTGCGATGCCGGTGGCGACAATCTTTGGTGTCTGTGCAGGAGGAACCGTGATCGGTAAACGGGTTGTGTAAAGCTGCGTGAGTTTCGGAGCAGATGGGAAATTGCATGTAACGTTCCACTGTGGATTGAGCTCGGCTGGGAAGAGTCCGACGGGTGGTTTGGGTTCGACTGCATCGAAGAAGATGATGCGAGTGGTGGTTCGATCAGGCGAACTACCGAGGTCTCCGAGAGCAAGTTGGGAGACGGTACGCGGGTAGCGTATGGAACCAGACGAACCCGTTGTTCCGGTGGGGCTGATCGTGAAAGCAGGTTCAGCAAAACCCTCCCATGTCCAATCCCGATCGAGGCTGAACTCGAGAGCAACAATCCAGTGACTCAGAAGCTCTGGCTGATTGGAAAACGTGATGGATGAGTAGTCAGAAGCCAGAGTGTGGCGCAGCGCCTGGGAGCAGGCGAATACCGTGCGTGTACCGGGCCTTCCGGTGAAGACGAGATTGTCCGCTTTGAGGCCGAGCGCCTGGGCAAGAAGCTGGACCTGGTTGTCTGATGGCTGCAGGTATATGGCCTTCACTTGTGTTGCTGGATCGATGGGGAAGAGTGCTGCTTCGGTCGCAGCCTCCTGACGAACGATGAAGTCCGTAACAAGGCCAAGCGGAGGTTCAGCATCGGCATAATAGTTCAAGCGGGGCTGGCAGAGTGCCTGAAGGCGTATACGAATGTCACGCGCGGTCGGAATGACGATTGTTGTTCCAGTAGGCATGAAGGTAGCAAGATCGGAGATCTGGTGAACCTCCTCGTAGTCGAGATTAACAATGACGGTGGGATCGGGATCGGCTTCGGTTGCATTGAACGGCAACTCAACGCGATAGACGACACGGAAGAGTCCATCGGTCTGGTCGGGCAGCGTACCGGGAGTTCCAGAATCGTGTGCGGGCATTCGCGCTTCGACGGTGATCGCGAAACGGTCCACGTCAGGGTCGGGAACGTTGAGCGCGGAATTAGTGGCAATCGCGTCGGCGATGAGCACATCGAGTGAGGAACCTGTGAAAGTGGAAGCATTGACCCCGGCAAAGATCGCTTCGGGATATCCCAAACGCGGCCTCTGCACAGAGATGGTCTGGATGGCGAGAGTAGGATCGGGAATCGGAACTTGTGAAGGGACAGTAGGAAAAGTCCCTTGCGTAATTGCTGGGGGTGCAGGAGTCTGCGAAGTGATCAGTGCTTTCGGTGGGATGTGGCGCACAAAGTGGCATTTGCCGATGGGAGCCAGCGCCGCATTTACTGACGAGTCTGTGGGCAATGGGCCGCCTCCGGTAAGATCGGCGAGACGGACGCGAAATTCGTAATCGCTCCTATATAGCAGTGTAGGGACGTTGGCAAGAAATGCCTGCAGAAAACTACCAGGCATGGGCTTGGTGCCGGGAGTGAGTTTGGAAAGAGTGTCGTCGTGCACAACGAGAGAAGCTCCGCGCCATTGGGCGAAGTAGAGCGGTAGCCATGCTTCTGCAGTGTTCGGACCAGCTGCTGGGGTTGGACGAAGTGGCGTAGGTTCAATCCATAGCTCGGAGGGCGTAGGAAGGGAAGTGGTCCCGGTGGCGTCGGTAGCGGAGCCGTTGAAGTTGAGTGCTCCGGTCACAAAACTCAGAGATTGCCAGGTGTCGGCCGAGGAGTGACGTACGTCCACACGATACCCCTGGACGCCGAGCGCAGCTTCAGGTGAGTTGGGGTCGGCAGGCGCGCCGAGTCTGAAGCGAAGAAGCTGCAGTTGACGGTTGCACCATACGGTAAGTTGTTCGTCATCCCAGCCGATCTGAATGCCGGCTTCGGCACCGGGCGCAATCTGGTCTGCCTTGGCAGTGGCGGCGTCGATGTTGGTGGGCTGGTTACAGTGGATGATCTTGGCAAACCCATCGTCGTATTCTTCAGCTTCAACTTGAACGTCATCGTAGGTGCCATCGGGAACATCAACGACGGGAAAGAGTTGGGCAGCAAACAGTGTGCGATCGTCGGTAGCTGTTAGTGCGGGGATGCGAGCAGCATATCGCCGGATGTAGTCGAAGTGACCCGGTGCCTGCCACTCCGTATTGTAGGGATTTGCGCCGGCGGTAGCGTCAAGTGTGATGTATATCCAGCCGCCATCCTTAAATAATGGAGGATTGATGTTGATAGAGATCGGGTAGATGAGTCCGAGGGCTTGCGCAAGAACGGGCTGGCGGAGCGCGAAGGATAGAATTTGTCCCCAGGCGATGATCGGTTTCGGTGGGTCGGGGTCGACATTTGGCTTCTGGCCGCGGATCGCGCAGCCGAAGCCGTCACCGACGAGAAGATCATTCGTTCTAGGTTGAGAGAAAGGAAAGGCATTTGTGTAGCTTGCGGGAAGCGCCTTTCTTATCCGAACACCATCGGGAGATGCGGGTGGATTCGTATTGACCGTCGCGCCTTTATCAGTGAGGTTCTTCTTGAGCAGGTTGAAGAGAGCGGTCGCGCTGGCTGGCGGCGTCGCGGTGAAAGCTGACTGAAGCGCGATGGGAGAACTGTTGGTGGGCAACGAAGCCAGGCTGTCGATCACACAGGCGTTAAGTTGAAACGCAGTTCCAGCGAAGGCCTGCCATCCTGCATCAAGGGCAGCAGTGGGATCTCCAAGAGGCAGCAGAAGAAGGCGGAGGTCGAGTGTAAAGCGTGTGCCCGCAGGCGTCACGCGCTGGGGAAACGTCATGAGGCTGAGACGAAGATCATTGAGTGCCATAAGATGCTCCGGTATTAAAGGCTGACGTCGATTTCAGGTGTCGTGAAGCTTTGACTGAACTGCCAGGAACCGTCCCAATCCACGCTGGCGACCCAGCAAACAGAGAGGTGGATGCCAACAGAGACGGTGGCGAGCATCGTGATGGTCTCCGCGGGAAAGTCGATCTCTGGAGGAAGCACTATAATCTTCAACGCGGGCGGAACGGGAATCGGGTCGATGCTAACGCCAATGCCCGCAGTAAGAGTGAGCGAGGCGCTCGCCAGACCGTCAAGGACATCGACGGAGGCTTGGCCAGTGAGTAAAACCATCAGAGTGATGGCAGGTGGATTCACATCGACATTGAGTGCGATGACGATAGCGGCGGAGCCGGATGCGATGCCGAGATCGATGGCGAGGGCAAGACCGATTCCGGCTTGAAGATCGATGTTGGGCTTATTGTCCTTCAGACCCAGATCGATAAGTCCGTTTCCAGAAAGCGGAGAGACGATCCAGTTGAAGGGATTGTCCGGACTGCCAATGCCGACAGTAAACGCAGCGTTCAGAGGCGATAACTGGATCCCAACTCCAAGGTCCAGGCTGATGCCGCTGAGTTCACCAAGTCCGAGAGGTAGAGTGGGCAGGGCGAAGCTGTCTTCGACGGTAAGCCTGCCATCGGACAATCCAATCTTGAGTCCGGCTGCTTTGCCTCCAGGAAGAAACGATGCGATCGCTTCAATGCGGCTGAAGACTGCCTGGATCACATCCAGCACACCGCTGAATTGGACGTTCAGATTCGTTACATGCGGCTTCGTGTTCTCGTCACCGATGAATCCATCAACATAGAGAGCGGGATTGGGATCAGAGTTATAACCGGCGATGATCGACAGAAGCGGATTGGTCGAGATGCTGGGAATTGTAACCAGCAAACTAAGCGGCGTAATGGAGATCGACCAGCGCGGAGAAGCAGTTGGATCGATGATCAGCGTGATGACTGTCGGTTTGGTGGTTCCTTTGGAGATGTCGGCATAAGCAAGGTCAAGTTCAAAGATGCCAGCGAGATTGGCAAGCGTGAGCTGCTTAGCTCCTGACGGGGTGTTGGAGTCAAGTGGATACGTGAAAACTTTCTTGTATTTGAATCCGCCAGCCTGGTTTTCTATCTGCTCGACGACGCCGGTGCTAAGAGAGAGTGCGTTGGCTATATCGGGAAAGAGGCCAGTGGCGTTGAGGAGCGCACCCATGTCGCCGAAGTTGGGAGGCTGCGGAAGCTGGATGCCCGGAGCGTTTCCACCGCCGCCACTAGCTACTCCAGCCTGCGGAACGGAAGGCCGTTCGAATAAAACTTTCTGTGTACCGGTGGACTGAAGGAAACTATAGAGATTGTCTGGACTATCAAGCTGCAGAACATCGGTAGCGTCGGCGAAGTGCCATGCAGAAGTGTCCAAGGCGTTTTGTACCAATGGAACCGATGAGTTTGGCGGTAGCAGACCAGGAGCGGCTTCGCTTGATCCACGTTTACCCACGCCCCACGCGCCATCCCGGGGAAGTTGTGGTGCTCCACGTACAGCGACTGCTACAGCAGGCGAATTCGCGCCTTCGGTAGCCATATTGACTTCGACAGTCGTGCAGCGGAGTCCGACGCCCGGTAGCGTGCCTAGCTTGGCGATCTCTACAACGCAGGGGAGATCAGGTGTGAACGGCCCGGCTTTGGCAATGAGATCTCTGATCTGTGCGGGATGAGCAGAGTAGTCCTTATGTGGAACTCCGGGGTCGAAGGTAGGAGCGAGTTGGACGTATCCAATAAGATCTCGTGAGGGAACAAGAGTGAGGGGGTTCGTAGTTGCTCCGGGAACGGCACTTACCGTGCCACCTGAGACAACATGGAGTCGCGAGTCGACGCCAATCTCTGCGTCGAAGAGGACCTTGCGGAAACTGAACGGAATCGGAGGGCTGGGGTCTGGTGGATCGGGAGGCGGGGGATTGGGCCCAGTGATGCCCGCGATATTGTCAATGACGTCGTTGAGCTCGCGGATGTTGCGAACGTTATACACGCCGAGAACCGCACCGTTGTGTACGTGCCCCGCGAAGTCAGGCGTAAGGAACTTGAACTCACCCGGAGTAGCGGCTTGCCATCCACTGTCTTTGCGATCAACCCAGCCAGCAAGTTTGCGCTGAATCGTGACGGTACGAACAAGTCGCACACAGTAGGGGTAAAGGATGGTCGCGGCCTTGACGACTTCGTAGCCTGTCCTGCCTGTGATTGTGCTGAACTGCACCTTGATGATATCGGGAGGATTATGTTTGTCATCCGTCCATTCGCTGAAGATGCTTGCACCGTATCCGGAGAAGTCAATGCGTCGCAGAGGAACGCCGTTCTTCATAGGCGTGCCGGAGTTGCCGAACTCACCCTCGAAGATTTGACCGACATCCTGGCTGAGAACCGTATACCCGTAGCCTGTGGGCAGCCCGGATACGATGTCGGCAGGGAACGGGAACACATGCGTAAATCCATAGAAGCTGGCGTCCGGCTGATCGGCGGTGGGTGGAGTTGTGTTGGAGGGTGAAATGAGAGTGAGTTGGTGGCCGCCACGAAGATTCTGATCTCCGAAATCGGGTCGTGTGAGTTCAAAGGCGCCGAAGTCGACGAAGAACTGCGGACGCGGGCCGTTCTTGGTCTTCACCAGTCGGTTTGGCTGTTCGATTCGCGAGGTGAGCCCGAATGGAAGACTGAAGTCGGCGTGGAATGGTTTGCCCGCAGCTACGTTCGCGATCTGCGACGTCAGCACCGGAATAGGAGCCACTGGAACTAACTGCTGCAGGTTAACGGAATGAACTACAAGCGGACCGCCATCTGCAGCATCAAGTCCCGCCGCGATGATTCCGTTAGGGGTCTCTTCCGAAACCATCGGCTCCCAGGAGGTCTGCGGAAGTGCGAAAGTAGCGAGCAACCCCTGATTGAATGCAAGCGATAGGTCCGTGAATCCATAAATCGGTACCTTGTTTTGCGCGTTGTTGTTTTGCGCGTTAAGGAGAGACTGACTGTCAGATTGATCGAAGTCGCGAGCGATCTTCACGCCGAAGAGATCTGCGCGGCTCGACAGATCGAGAAGCACATACTCGCCTACTTGCCGAACTGAGCTAACATTCGCAAGAAATCCCAATCCGCTGTTCGCTTGCGAGCTTGCAGCAAGAGCGAGATGAATCACTGGTTGGTTGGCAGCTCCACTCCACTGAATCTGGATGAGCAGAATCTCAGAGCTGTTCGCGCTCTCCTGCGACCGAACAGTCTGCACTGTATCGAAGCTGGCAGCGTAAGGGTCAGGTAGTGTAGGCAGTAACCAGCGCGCATTGAAGAAGAGCGATACACGACATTGTTGAACGGTGTCGGTCTCCGCCTGCAGTTTTCCGATCAGGGCAAGCAAGGAAGGCGGTTGAATACCCAGAAGAGCATTCTTGAAGGCTATCGAAAGTTCTTTGGAGTAAAGCGAGGGCTTTGCATTAGGAACAGCCAGCAGAAAAACGCGAGTCTGCGTGGTCTCCGCAAACAGAAGGATCACAGCACTCATCTTGGTAAGCGGAAAGCGCGAACCATTAGCCTCAATTGGACGATCAAGATACGCGTTGACTGTTCCTGTGAAGTAAAGCAATTCAGTGTTAGCACTTGCGAGATAAACGATCGAGGCAGGTCTGGCATAAACGAACTCAACCGTAGATTTGCGGTTGAGTGTTACGGGCGTTTCCTCCCATAGTTCGGTGAGGTAGGACAAAGGCTTCGCGGTTGATGACGCCGCAATGATCGACAGGCTGCCCGGTGCGGCTTCGAGAATCACATCATCGAGTGCAACGGCGGTGTCATGCGTCTTCCATTGAGCCAAGACGCCGGAACTCAATCCAAGATAGAGATATCCGGCTCCATCCGCGTCGCCAAGGTTCGCAACGGTGGTCTCCGGTGCGGGAAGAGCCCACCCTGCGGTTGCAATCGTCGCCGAGCCCGAAGGAATGAAAAGCTTTGATCGGACGTTGCTGAAAGAAAACG
>JBDTEQ010000112.1:0-14767 GCA_039922475.1 Edaphobacter sp. | reverse complement strand
GGGCGTGGTCGATGGCTTCGAGGGTCTGGGGCATGACGCCGTCGTCTGCTGCGACGACGATGACAACGATATCGGTGACTTTGGCTCCGCGGGCACGCATGCGGGTGAAGGCTTCGTGGCCGGGGGTATCGAGGAAGACGATCTCGCGACCAAAGGCGGGCGAGTCGGGCTTGGTGATTTTGACCTTGTAGGCGCCGATGTGCTGGGTGATGCCTCCGGCTTCGCCGCCGGCAACGTCGGTCGAACGGATGGCGTCGAGGAGCGAGGTTTTGCCGTGGTCGACGTGGCCCATCACCGTTACTACTGGCGAACGGACGATCTCGACCATGCCGGTGGTGTCTTCGAGGAAGCCTTCAATGGCTTCGTTCTCGAGCTGCTCTTCGACGGAGATGATAGTTGCATCGGCGCCGAACTGACGAGCGACATCTTTGACCAACTCACCTTCAAGAGACTGGTTGACGGTGACGAAGACACCCTTCATGAGGAGGGTGGCGATGAGGTCTTTGCCGCGGACGTCGAGCTTCTCGGCAAGATCCTTGACGCTGATGCCTTCGGTGACCGTGATGGTTTTGGTGATGGGGAGCGGCTCGCGAGAGATGGGCGCACCGCCAAAACGCGGCGGCGGCTGGAAGCCCTTCATCGGGCCTTCTTTGGTCTTTTCGTAGCGTTGACCGCCGCGGCGTGAGGCTGGCCGGGCTGCGGGGCGCATTCCAGGTTTTTCGCCAGGCCCGGGCATTGCACCAGGGGCACCGCCGGGACCCGCTCCGAAGCCGGGGCGTGCGCCGAATGCCGGACGAGCACCGCCGGGGGTGAAACCGGGGCGTCCGGGCGCTCCGCCGGGGCCGGATGGGCCGCCAGGGAAGGTTCGGGTGGGGTGCATCGGACGACGTGCGCCGGCTGCGGTCGAGGACATGGGGCGTGAGCCAGGGGCACCGGGAGATTGCGGGCGTGGGCGCTCGAAGATAGGGCGGCCACGCTGGGGCACTCCGGGAACAGGGGCCGGAGCGGTGTAGATGGGGCGGGGGCCTGTCTGCGGCATGATGACGCGGCGGACGGGCACACTTGAACTTGGAGGGGCAGGCGTCGCTGCAGGTGCGGTCGGAGCATCGGTCGACGGTGTCGCCACCAACGGGGTAGCTGCAGGCGTCGCCGCTATTGATGCAGGGACGACTGGTGCTTCCACAGGCGGAGCTGCGGGAGCCGGCGGCTTTGCAGCGGGAGCAGCAGCAGCCGCAACCGGGGGAGGTGGCGGAGCAACTGTGACTGGCGGCCGAGCGATGACGGGGCCGACGGGAGGTTTGCTTGCGATGGCAGGAGCCGGTGGGAGGGCGACAATCGGTGCCTGAGGCCGTGGCTGAGGTACGACACGGCGAGGTGGTTGTACGGGGACGACTGCCGGGGCTGCTGCTACGGCGGCGGATGGAGGCGTTGCTGCGGCTTTCGGAGCTGCGGCCGGGACCGCTGCCGGGGCTGCAACGACGGCGACAGGGCGTGGCGGAGCGGCTTTGGCTGCTTCATCGGCCTGCTTGCGCTCGAGGATGGCTTTGAGGGCGTCGCCGGGTTTGGAGACTTTGGAGAGGTCGAACTTTGGCTTGGTGTCGACGGGCTGTTTGGCTGCAGTGGTGCTTCTGCCGCCGTTTTTAAAGTAGTCCCGGACCCTTTCGGCCTGGTCGGCTTCGATGGAGCTGGAGTGGGTCTTCCCGGTTACGCCGATTGCTTCGAGCGCATCGAGGATTGGCCTGCTTTTAACTTCCAGTTCCCGCGCCAGATCGTTAATTCGAACTTTACTCATCCGTTCCTTTTCGCTTCCCTGCGCCGTTAGCTGTTCATATCAGCCTCATGGAGGGTTGAATCTTTATTGTAAGTGTAGCCTCTGAAGTTCGAGACTTCTCGACCCAGAGAACGTAATGGTGCGCGTCCGCTAATCACCGTCGTGGCCTTCGTTGGAGATACCTTCATCGGAGAACTCCTGGCTGTCGTTTACCAGGGTGTCTACGGTGTCGTTATCGAGTTGAATTCGTTCTTCACGCGCGTCGGCTTCGCTAAAGGCATCGTTGCCGGAGGTCGCATCTTCCAAATCGGCGATGTCTTCGGCAGAGATATTGCTGACTTCCTTTGCTCTTCCCGAGCCAGCCTCTTCAGCGAGGATGGCTTCGGGCGTTTTCTCCATGGAACTCTCCTCTGCTTCTGCCGCTACTGCGGAGACTGCAGGTTCAGGCCGTTCTTCCCCTTCTTCGTATTGACCGAAGTAGTGACGGACGGCGACGGAGATCTTTTCAACTGTCTTTTCGCCGATTCCGGGAACCTCTTCGAGCTGTTCGGGGGTCATGTCGGCGAGCGCTTCGACGGTGGTGATGCCGGCGGCGATGAGCTTTTCGAGGACAGCGTCGCCAAGCTCGGTGACCTGTTCGATGGGCGTGGTGGGTCCGCCACCCATGGCCTGCATCTGCTGCTCGACCTCCTGGCGCTTCTCCTCTTCACTCTTGATGTCGATCTTCCACTGGAGGAGCTTGGCGGCGAGACGGACGTTCTGGCCCTTCTTGCCGATGGCGAGCGAGAGCTGGGTGTCGTCGACGATGACTTCAATCTGCTTGTCGGCGAGGTCAGTGATGGAGACGCGGCTGACCTTGGCGGGCTGTAGAGCCTTCTCGGCGAAGGTGGTGATCTCTTCGGAGAACTCGATGATGTCGATCTTCTCGCCGCGCAGCTCACGGATGATGGACTGGACGCGCATACCCTTCATGCCGACGCAGGCACCGACGGGGTCGACGTCCTTGTCGCGGGATTGAACGGCGATCTTGGTGCGTTCACCTGCTTCGCGGGCGATGGCCTTGATGCTGACAGTGCCGTCGTAGATCTCGGGGACCTCGGACTGGAAGAGGTTTTGGACAAGTGCTGGCGCGGCGCGGGAGACGATCACCTGCGGGCCTTTGGCGGCGCGATCTACACGGAGCAGAACGACGCGGACGCGCTCGCCGACGGCGAACTGCTCCAGGCGGGACTGCTCGCGCTTGGGCATGCGGGCTTCGGCTTTGCCGAGATCGAAGATGACGTCCATGGGCTCGAGGCGCTTGACGGTGGCGTTGAGAACTTCACCGGCGCGGTGGTTGTACTCGTTGAAGACGGTGTCGCGCTCCGCTTCGCGGACCTTCTGGAAGATGACCTGCTTGGCCATCTGGGCGGCGATGCGGCCAAGTGGGGTGGTGTCCTTGTAGAAGCGGAGTTCACCGCCGACTTCGACTTCGGGTGCGAGTTCGCGGGCCTGCTCGAGGGTCATCTGGTTGATGTCGTCCTCGACCTGCTCGGGCGTTTCGACGACGGTCTTGAAGACGTAGGCACGGATCTCGCCAGTCTCGCGGTCCATCTCAGCGCGCATGTTTTCCTGGGTCTTGTAGTATTTGCGCGTGGCGAGGGCAATGGCGTCCTCAACTGCGCCTACGACGATGGCGGGTTCGATTCCCTTGTCGCGACTCAACGTTTCGATTGATTGGTACAGAACACTTGCCATTAGTTCACTCGTCCTTCTTTGTTTCCCCGGAGGTTAGGCCGGGTTTGTTTCCTGTTGTTGCGGGTGGGTGCTGAAAGATTCGGGTTGCGTTTTGTATCGGAAAGAAGGCCCGGGGCTAAAGCCCCAAGTAAAGCCGGGATCTTTTCGCAGGGCTAAAGCCCTACGCTCCCTCCGAAAACAACAACAACGAGTTTTTCAGCAACCTCCTAGATGTCTGCGACCAGATTGGCCTTTTCTACGTTTGCCAGGGCGATGTCGACGGTCGATTCTGTCGCTGCCTTCTTTGCTTTGCCCTTCTGCTTGACGGCAGAGAGGTCGATCGTGAGGACACCGTCGGAGAATTTCGTGAGACGGCCTTGCCACTGCCTGTTCTTGTTGACCGGAGTGAAGGTCTGAAGCTTGATCAGACTGCCTTGAAACCGGGTGAAGTCTTCGGGCCGGAAGAGCTTGCGTTCCAACCCCGGCGAAGAGACTTCCAGGGTGTATTCGGACCCTGGGATGAGGTCTTCCACGTCGAGTACGGTGCCGAAGTCCTGTGCAAAGGTCGCGCAGTCTTCGTGGGTTACACCGGAGAGCATCTCGACTGGGACGCCCTTCGGTAGTTCTGATGCTCCGGCTGCGGCTTGCTCAGCCAGTTTGGCCCGTTCTGCTGCGTTCTTCTCGATAAAGATGCGTAAGGTGCGGAACTTGACGCCGCCCTGAAACTCTAAATCGACCAGCTCCAGGTTGTGTGAGGCGGCGACACGTTGCGCGGTTGCTCGAATTTCGTCAATCTGGACTGCCATAAATGCTGTTTCCGGTTCATTTTGCCGCTTGTGCAGAACGTTCTTTAGAGCAAATAAAAAGTGGGCTTTGGCCCACTCATCTCCTCCGTCAAATCACCGGTGCGGTCACGGCACACTCTTACGACGGAACAAAATCGTCTGCAATATCGAGGATACAACGAATTGGGCTGGATTTCAATGGGGCGCTACGGCCATCCACTGCATTTCGAACCATATCTCCATGCCAACATCAGACTTGTGCACCTCGGCTTTACCGAAATCGATGTCGTCGAGGGTTTTTAAAATCCGGAATCGATAGACGCGTTTGAGCAGCATAACCTGAAGGTCAGCTTGGCGGTAAGCGATTTGGCGCGCTCAATCCTCCGAAGACTTTGCATCTCCTGGCTTCGTGTCCGGCTTGCCCTCGATGATCGGCGGAACAACTGTGTCGGCTTTGAGGGGTGGCTGCCGCTTATGCCAATCGGTTGCCTGCTGGTAGGCATAGGCCAGAGCCAACACCTTGCCCTCTGTGAAGTGCGGCCCTGCAATCATGAGTCCGATCGGCATTCCTGCCTTCGTAAATCCGCAGGGGAGCGAGATTGCGGGTATTCCATAGGCGTCGAACGGCTGGGTATTGAAACATCCGCCGCCGGAGGAAAACCAGTCGTAGATCTTTCCTGTGTGGCTGCCGCCGGTTGTCCGGGATGCGTTCTTCATCTCGTCGGCAAGGGAGTCGTTGATCTTCGGGGCCTGGAGACGCGTCGTGGGCACAACTACCAGATCGAAGTTGGTGAACGATGCGTCGATCATTCGACGAGTCAGCGCCAATTTCTGATGAGCTTTTGCGCTGTCGGCTGCGGTCGCAACCTTTGCGCCCGGAGGAGGGTTCTCCATCCGCTCGTACCGAGGGCGGGTGGGGGCCATATAGTTGAGGCCGTATTTCTCGATCAGTTCGCGGTGGTAATACTCTGCGTCCCCTGTACCGCCGCCGGGCAGTCCGTCCCAGAGGGGAGCGCTCGATGTTACGCCTGCAGTAAGCGTTGTCAGCACTTCGAGTGCAGCCTTGATCGCCTGGTCGATTTCGGGTTCGACATGGTCGTAAAAGCTCGCAGGGGTACCGAGGCGAAAGCTCTTGACCGATTGGTGCATCTCTTTGACGTAGTCGACGGGTGTGCTTGGCACGCTGAAGATGTCGAGCTGGTCGTATCCCGCCATTTGACCAAGCATGAGGGCGCAATCCTCTACTGTGCGCGCCATCGGCCCGCAGTGATCGAGTGGCGCACTGCAAGGAATGATGCCACGAATCGAGACCAGTCCTACGGTCGGCTTCAGTCCAACCGTTCCACACCAGGCTGAGGGGCAGCGGATACTGCCGCCTGTGTCAGTTCCGAGCGCGCCGTAGACCAGATCGGCTGAAAGTGCCGCGGCTGATCCAGCAGAGGATCCACCAGTGACGTGATCAAGCGCCCAGGGATTGCGCGTGGGGCCGAAGTAGGAGATGTCCCCTGTGCATCCGAGGGCGAATTCATGGAGATTGAGTTTGCCCATGATGATGGCGCCGTTTTTTTTGAGCCGCGTCACGATGTCTGCATCTTCGGTCGGCACACGGTCTTTGAACATGGGACTAGCCGCTGTGGTGCGTGTGCCCGCGGTGTCGATATTGTCCTTCAACCCGAGGGGAATCCCATGCAAAGGCCCGCGAAACTTGCCCTCTGTTTGCTCCGCGTCGAGTACCTCAGCCTGTGCGAGCGCCTCCTTTCCCATGACGGTGATGTAACAGTTCACCTTCGGGTTATAGACGTTGATCCGGTCGAGCAACGCCTTTACGAGCTGCGTCGAAGTTACGGTCCGCGCGTGGATCATCTCCGACACTTCGGTGAGGCTCAGAGAAGCCAATTTATCGCTTTCGGCAGCAGCCGGACCAGTGATCATTGACCCTTTGCCCAATGCCGGCCATGCGACTTGCCATGTTTCTGCCAGTATGACCGTCCCGAGCATCCCATTGAATCCGCGTCGTGTCAGCTTCATTTGTTGACTCCCGATCTTTCCAAGGTGGTGGTGCTGACAAAGAATGGGCCTCCGAGTTTAGAGGAAGCCAACGCTTCGGCCTAAGGCGCTTTCCGTTCCAAAAGATGAAATGGTTTGCAGGATCATACTATCCGTCGCGGAATAGGGAGACAAGATTGGTGTTGCGTCTGAGGACGAGAAAAGACGATCTTCGGGTGTGAAACTTTGGGGAAATTGGACCATCCAAGTTGCTATGAGTTGGTAGCGACTCTACAATCGAACAAATCCCGCGAAATTTAGGCTTGTTGCAAGCCTGGCCGAAAGGCGGGAACGATAAAACATATGATCAGCTCCCCCTTACTCGAAGCTCTTACTTTTGATGACGTTCTTTTAGTGCCTGCTTATAGCGAAGTTGTGCCGACGCAGGTGAGTACGCAGACGCAGTTGACGCGGAATATTACGTTGAGTACTCCGCTGATGTCGGCTGCGATGGATACCGTGACTGAGGCTCGGCTGGCGATTGCGATGGCGCAGCAGGGCGGGTTGGGTGTGGTGCATCGCAACCTGACGATTGAGGAGCAGGCGGGCGAGATCGATAAGGTGAAGCGGTCGGAGAGTGGGATGATCGTCGATCCGGTGACGATTACGCCGGAGCAGACGATTGCCGACGCGCTGGAGGTGATGCGGCGGTACAAGATCTCGGGTGTGCCGGTGACGAAGAACAAGAAGCTGGTGGGGATTTTGACGAATCGCGACCTGCGGTTTGTTTCGCGGACGGATCTGACGATCGATTCGGTGATGACGAAGACGAACCTGATTACAGTGCCGGTGGGGACGACTCTGGAGCAGGCGGAAAAGATTCTGCATCAGCACAGGGTGGAGAAGTTGCTGGTGGTGAATGATGAGTATGAGTTGAAGGGCTTGATTACGGTCAAGGACATTCAGAAGAAGTTGAAGTATCCGAATGCTTCGAAGGACTCGCAGGGGCGGTTGCGCGTGGCTGGCGCGATTGGGGCGACAGGTGATTTTATGGAGCGGGCCGAGGCGCTGATTGCGGCGCGGGTGGATGCGCTGGCGATCGATTCGGCGCATGGGCACTCGTCGCGGGTGCTGGAGGCAGTGGCTGCGGTGAAGAAACGGTTTCCGCAGATCGATCTACTGGCGGGAAATATTGCTACTTACGAAGGTGCGATTGCGCTGATCGATGCTGGGGCGGATGCGATCAAGGTTGGGATCGGGCCGGGTTCGATCTGTACGACACGCATGGTGACGGGAGCGGGGATGCCGCAGATTACGGCGATTTCAGAGGCCTATCGCGCGGGCAAGGAACGGAATATTCCGGTGATTGCGGATGGTGGGATCAAGTACTCGGGCGATGTGACGAAGGCGATTGCGGCTGGCGCGAGTGTGGTGATGATGGGGTCGCTGTTTGCCGGGGTGGATGAGAGTCCGGGGGAGACGATTCTGTACCAGGGGCGCAGCTTCAAGGCTTATCGCGGGATGGGTTCGCTGTCGGCGATGGCGCAAGGGTCGGGCGAGCGGTACTTCCAGAGCAAAGATGATATGACCGATGCAGCGAGTACGGAACGACCTTCGCTGACGGCTCGGGAGAATGGCGGATCGAATCGGCTGGCGAAGTTTGTGCCGGAAGGGATCGAGGGTAGAGTGCCGCATCGTGGGCCGCTGGAGGGGATGGTGTACCAGCTTGTTGGCGGGCTGCGTTCGGGCATGGGATATCTGGGGTGCGCGACGATTGCGGATCTGCAGTCGAAGGCCCGGTTTATCCGCATCTCAAATGCGGGGCTGCGGGAGAGCCATGTACACGATGTGATCATCACACGTGAGGCTCCGAACTACCACGTCGAGTAGACGGCGAGAGAGTCAGGCGGTACCGAAGCGTTCGGCGGCACGGGCTTTCAGCTTGGCCTTCTCTTCTTCGCGGTTCTTTGGCTGAGCGGTGGTTTCGAGTGAGATGAGAAGACGGTCGCAGGCGGCGGCGACTTCGTCGATGGCCTGGTTGAAGGAGGCTTCGTTTGCCTTGGAGGGCTTGTTGAAGCCGCTGATCTTCCGGACGAACTGTAGAGACGCGTCGCGAATCTCCAGTTCCGTTACCGGCGGATCGAAGTTGAAGAGATTTTTGATGTTCCGGCACATGCTGGAATTATAGGTGGGGCTGGGTAAAGGCAGGGAACAGCAGATCCCCTTCGGGGATGAGCAAGAGAGGCAAGGGCCGAGCAACAGCAGGTCCTCCGCCTTCGGCGAAGGATGACAGCTAAAAAGTTGAAGGGTGACAGTTAAAAGCCTGACAGCTAGACGCCGAAGGATGACGGCCTGTAATTCTCAGGATTTATCGAGGACCATGGCGTCGAACCGGTGACGGACGAAGAAGCCAGAGTTCTTATAGAGCTTGACGGCCTGGTGATTCGCTTCGGTTACGGTGAGGGTGATTGCTGCGAAGCCGGAGCGGGTAAGGTGGCGGATGCAGTGTTCAAGGAGCGTTACACCGAGGCGTTGTCCACGATAGGGGGGGGCGACGCAGAGTTGGGTGATGTGGGCGACGTCGTCGGCTACGCGGGAACATAACAGCATTCCAACCAGAGCGCCTGTGCGCCGTTCGCGGAGAACCCAGGAGGCGTCCGGATCGAAGACACCGCAGCCCGGGAAGCGGACGATGTTGTGAAGGAAACGCAACGAGCCGTGGAGTGAACAGTACTGATCGTTGATGCTGGCGTCGATGTGGCCAAGGTAGGACTGGTGGATGAGTTCGGCGGCGGCCTGGTAGTGGTCGGGCGACCAGCTTACGAGCTCGATCTGCGGCGGGAGATTCAGGAGCTGCAGAGGTTGTGATGGCGATGGACGCGGGAGATCGTACTGCATGAAGAGGCGGGGGTACATGGTGAAGCCGGCAGTCAGGAACGGCTCGTCGATGGAGCCGGCGTCGTAGAGGAGAAGCTGCGACTCGACCCGCTGAATGCCAGGAGAGTGCAGCAGGAGTTGCAAGAGCTGGTGAAGCAGGGATTGGGCGATCTGAAGCATTACTGCAGGATCGTTTGCGATGGCGAAGGCGTCACCGACTACCGCTTTCTGGCCTTCGTAGACGCAGAAGGTGAAGCCGCAGATGCGTCCACGATCGAGAGCGACGAAGCCGGGAAGAATGCGTGAGTCGAGGTACTGGAGAAGGAGCTCGGTTGAGCTCTGATAGTTCCAACGCAGGCGCTCCTGCCAGATGCGCGACTCGGTTTCGAGCAGGGGGCGTAGTTGACGCGCAGAGAAGTGGCGTAGGTCCAGGATCTCGAGTTGGGTCGCGACGGTCATACCCCTCTGAAAGTATTCGTTTGAGCTTATCGGAATTTGATGGAGATGGGTAAGGGGAGGATGCGAGCCAGTATCGGCCCCCCTCACGGTTTGGCGTAGACGCGGTAGACTTCGAGGCCCTGCGATTCATAGAGGAAGAGCGGGGTGTAGACGCGTCCGGCGAGCCACTGGTCAAGGCTGGCGGTGTCATTTGCCCGGATGACGAGGAGATGCTCTGCGTCAGGGACGCCATCGGTGTCGTAGTGGATCATGGGCCGGTCGCGGTAGAAGGCGAGGCCGTAGTCCATGTCGCGCTTGATGGCGGAGCTGGAACTCCCGCTGATCTGGTCGGTGGCGACAAGCTTGACGTTCGGGGCCAGTTGCTGGATTTCGCGGGCGAGGGGGCGGGCGGAGTAGTTGACGTCAAGTTCTTTGCCGTAGAAGCCTAAGAGAAAGACCAGGCTTGCAAGGACAGGGATCAGGGTCGCATTGCATACCTGAGAGACTCCCCAGCGACGAATGATGAGGAAGACGATGGCTCCGAAGAAAAGGGCGGCGGCGGCAGCTATAAACAGCCATGACACGGAGGGTACGAGGGTTTCGTACTTCATGTGCTGGGGAGCGAGGATCAGGACGAAGACCATGAGCGCGCAGAGTGCGGCATGGGACCAGAGGAGCCATTTCGGCAGGCCCTCGCGGCGGATGCGGTTGAGATAGTCGGCGGTGAGGATGGTGAGAGGAGGGATGGAGGGGAGGATGTAGCCGGGAAGCTTTGATCCGGAAAAGGAGAAGAAGACGATGGGAAAAAGGGTCCAGAGGACGAGGAACTCGGGGAAGGCGTCGCCGGCGCGTGAGTGCCCGAGATAGCGGCTGGGGTTGTGGCGGACCTTCCACTCCGCGATGGAGACGTCGATCGAGTCGACCAGGGCGCGGATGGCTATGACGGTCCAGGGTATGAGACCGATGAGGAGAACGACGATATAGAAGAAGAAGGGCTGATGATGCTGGTAGCGATTGGTCGCGAAGCGCTCTAGATTGTGCTCGAGGAAGAAGAAACGGTAGAAGGTTGGGTTGCGCCTCTGGACGGCGATGTACCAGGGGAGCACCATGATGAGAAATAACATGACGCCGGGCCACCATATTGTGCGGCGGAGAAGAGACCACTCGCGACGGAGGCCGGCGAAGAGAACGATGATGCATAGCGCGAGGAAGGGAGCTACGGGGCCTTTGGCAAGGGTAGCGGCGGCACCGAAGAAGTAGAGGTCAAAGAGCCAGAACTTCTTTCCGGTCTCATACCAGGCGTACCAGCCGAGCATTCCTATACAGAATGGCGCAGCAAGCTGCATGTCGGTGGAGGCTCCGCGGGCGAAGCTGACGATGGCGACGCAGGAGACTGTGATGAGGGCTGCGTCGAGGTGGCCCCCCGGCCGGAACCGGCGCATGTGGAGGAAGACGAGAACGACGAGGGCGAGGGTGGCGGAGGAGGATGGGAGACGGGCTGTCCAGTCGGAGACGCCGAACTCCTTGAAGAAGCTCATGGCGCGCCAATAGTAGAGGGCGGGCTTCTCGAGCCAGGGTTTGCCGTAGAGGATGGGGGTAACGGTGCCGCCCAGGATGCAATGGAAGGAGTTGCGAATGTCCTCCGGGCGGAGGCTGCGGGGTACCATCTTGGCATTGACCGCGTGGCAGGCGTCGGAGTGTGCGGTGAGCATCTCGCGGGCGATCTGCGCATATCGGGGCTCGTCTGCGCCTACGAGGCCAAGCTGGTCTCCGCCGAAGATGGGGACGAGGCCGAAGAGCAGCAAAAAGATCGTTACGGTGAAGAGGACGATGAACTCGCGGACGGTGACTTCCGTCGGCAGTCTCTGGCGAAGCCACAGGAAGGCTGCATGACCATTCCTTGCGCCGGACGCGACAGGTTGTTGCATATCATTCATTTATCTATCAATCAGGGCGAGACAAGGCTAACAGAGTCCTGCCCGGAGCTGGGCGAGGATGCGGTCGGTTGCAGCATCGAGGGGGCCGTCGAGGGTGCAGCCGCTGGCGTTGCGGTGGCCACCCCCACCGAAGTGTTCGGCGATCCGGGCGACATCGAGTTTCCCTTTGCTGCGGATGCTCAACCGAAACTGACTGGCGTCTGCGACTTCGCGAAGGAAGACCGCGGCTTCGACACCGGCGATGCTGATGAGATAGTTGACGACACCTTCGCAGTCTTCTGCGATTGCCCCGATGCGTTCCATGTCTTTGCCAGTGACCCAGGTCCAGGCGAGATCGTCTTCGGTCTGGAGGTTGGAGAGGGCGATGCCGAGGAGGCGGATTTTGGTGGCGGGGTTGGAGAAGTAGATGTCGCGGGCGATCTGGCTGGGGTTGGCCCCGTGGGCGGCGAGATCGTGGACGAGAGCGAAGGTGTCGGCCGTAGTGCTGGAGTAGGTGAAGGCGCCGGTGTCGGAGAGAATGGCGGCGTAGAGGCAGGTGGCCATGGACGGCGTGATCTTGACGTTGGCGGCGATGGCGATGCGATAGATCATCGCTGCGACGGCGCAGGCGTGCTCATCGATCCAGTTGACGGAGCCGAAGGGGCGGCCGCTGGCGTGGTGGTCAATGTTGATGAGGGGACGACCCTCGAGGCCGAGGAGGCCGGTGCGTGCGATGCCGTCGCACTCGAGCAGGATGGCCGGGACGTTTGGGTCGGCTACGATGTCGCCTGCTGAGGGGGTGTGGTGGATGCGGTGGAGATTGGGAAGGGTGCTGTAGGTGGAGGGGATGGGGTCTGCGAGTACGATGTCGACTTGACAACCAAGCTGGTCGAGGACTTCGGCCAGGGCGAGGACGGAGCCGATGGCGTCGCCGTCCGGGCGCGCGTGCGATGTGAGGAGGAAGCGGGGATGGGTGCGGAAGGTCGCGATGAGGGCGGCGATACTGCTCTCATGCGTAGGAGCCTGCGGGGGAGGCTGCTGGAGTTCGTCAAGCTCTGGAGTCATGATTTGGCTGCCACCGGCTGAGCGGATTCGGCAGCGGCGCGCTTCTGGTCGCGTTTGCGGGTGCGGGCGAGGAGCTCTTCCATACGGCCAGTCATCCTCTTGGAGCGGTCGATGGCGAAGGTGAGGTCGGGGACGTGACGGACGCCCATGCGGTCGCGGAGCTGGGAGCGGATGTAGGCACGGGCAGTGATCAGACCTTCCAGAGTGGAGGCTTCTTCTTCCTCGTTGCCGTGGACTGCGACGAAGATGCGGGCGGATTTGCCGCCGGGTGCGAGGACAACGTCGGTAACGTAGGCGGGAGCGATTCGGGGATCGGAGAGTTCGCCTTCGAGCATGGCTCCGATCTCTTCAGAAAAGGTGTTCGCGACTCGGTTGCGGTGGTAAGTTCTGGCTCGTTGCTCGGGCATAAGGGTTGGACAAGGGTGAACGGTTGAGGATATCAAAATTGGAGCGATCCACCTAGCGCCGATTGCCTTTGGGAGTCGAATTTCTGTGGATTCGGGCGGCTATTTGTGGATTTCAGGGTTATTCTGGAAGGATTTCGGCGTAGGAATCAATGATTTCCGCGCTTAATCCTGCGGCGATGCGGTGTACGGCCTGGTCGATCTGCTGGAGCTGGCCGGTGAGATAGCTGGTGGAAGAGGAGATTACGGCGATGCCCAGAGTGGCGCGGTTCCAGACGATGCCTTCGTCGAGCTCGGCTACGGCGAGGTTGAAGCCGTGGCGGAGCTTGTCTTTGAGAGAGCGCAGGACCTGGCGGCGGTCTTTCAGGGATTGGGCGTGGGGGATTTCGAGTTCGATGGTGAGTTTGGCGATGGGCATCTTTGGGGTACCCCCTCCCCTTGGGGGTATTTTGCGGAGAAGCCGTTTATTTTGTTCGGGCTGCCTGGCCTCTTTTTAGGCTGGCTTCGCTTTTCTCCTTCTTTTATTATAGCGTTTGGAGGGGAACTCATACGCCATCTGGATGTCGCCTGTTGTCAATTGGCTAGGTGGCTTCGGGGCTTGACGGTTGTTTTTGGGGCCAACGTACACTGTTGTCGTCAGGGTGGATTTTTTGATGAGCCGCATATCGATGAGAGTTTGGTTGTGCGAGTGGATGCGATGTTTCGATGGGCTGCCGATGGCGCGGGCGATTGGCGTGGCTTTGCTGCTGATGTTGCCGAACGTGGGGCGAGCGCAGGTTGCGAAGGCGACGTTTGTCGGATCGGAGAGCTGCAGGAGTTGCCACGCGGCGACGTATGAAGGATGGAAGAAGACACGGATGGCGAATGTGGTTCGCGATCCGAAGGAGCATCCGGAGGCGGTGCTTGCGGATTTTCTTCATCCCGATCCGGTGGTGACGTTTGGGCTGAACCAGGTGGCGTTTACGTATGGGAGCCGGTGGAAGCAGCGGTACTTTACCAAGCGCGGAGATGACTATTATCCTTTGCCGGCGCAGTGGGACGTGGCGAAGCATAAATGGCTGCCGTACCACGTGGAGAAAGGGACGGACTGGTGGGTGCCTTTCTATGGGCCGACGAACTTTGACCGTCCGACGGGACCGACGTGCGATGGGTGCCACTCGGTGAACTACAACATCGAGACGCACACGGTGACGGAGTGGAATGTGGGGTGCGAGAAGTGCCATGGACCGGGGAGCCTGCATGTGGCGCATCCGACGCGAGAGAATATCGTGAATCCGAACCGGCTTGACTATGTGCGGGGAAACGATACGTGCATACAGTGCCACAGCCAGGGGCAGCCGCTGACGAATCCGATTGCGGGAAAATACTACGACTGGCCGGTGGGGTTTGTGCCGGGCGAACGGCTGGTGGATTACTGGCGGCTGGAGGAGTTGAAGCCGGGGACGACGAACTTTTTTCAGTACGCCGATCTGACCGCGCATAAGAACAGGATGCAGGGGAACGATTTTGTGCAGAGCAATATGTATCACCGGCAGATACGGTGCTTCGATTGCCACGAGGTACACAGTGACGAGAATCCGTCGAACCTGAAGGCGCGAGGCAATGCGGTGTGCCTGTCGTGCCATGCGAAAGATATGGATAATTCTGCGGGGTTGCGCGGGACGGTGAGTGAGCACACGCACCATGCGGAAGGGAGCGCGGGGAGTTCGTGCGTTGCGTGTCATATGCCGAAGATCGAGAACACGCTGAAAGATAACTTTGTGAGCGCACATACGTTTCGATTCATCACGCCTGCGGAGACGGAGCAGT
>JBDTEQ010000111.1:0-32157 GCA_039922475.1 Edaphobacter sp. | reverse complement strand
GCAATCGGTTGCGTCGAAACCCGCTGTGTCCGTGCTGGTCCACGGGATATTGCGGCACGTCCTGCAGATTGCTGCTTTGGGCATGGTAGTAGCTCGTGAAGTAGGTATTGCCCGCAACATAGATGTTGCCGGGGCCGTCCACCGCAATCGCTGAACGAGCATCCCCTCCAGTTGAACCGAGAAATGTGGAATAAACGCGGCCATGGTCAGAATATTCACAAACGATCCAGATTTTATGAATACGTTCTGAAGTGGTCCGGGACGCGAATCCACTATTGCGCAGAACAGTTCGAGAACGACGGGAGCATGTCGTCTTCGGTTTTGAACACTCTCAAGCGGTCTATGGCGGCGGAGTACAGCCGTGAGTTGTCAGTAAAAACTGCGACGTAGCAGGGGACACTTCAGGAAGAAAAATTTCCGTATGGTGTTGGCGATACAATCGGGGGCAAGCGCAAAGGCGGCTGGGCAGGTGTATTTGCGCTTTCAGTGCCACTATGTAAATGCCAGCTGCATGGAGAACGATGTGAAAATCAACCCGATTCACGACGTCTGGGACTTCCTGATTCATAGCGGGCCTTTGGAGCCGATTTTCTGGATTCTGCTGCTGACCGCTCTCGGGCTGGCCGTTTACGATCTGAAGCGCCTCCCTGAGCAGCGAACATTGCGACATGCGTGGATCTGGTTCGCTCGCATCACAATCGGCGGGATGTGGTGGCAGCAGTCGCTTTGGAAGGCGCCGCCGACCTATGGTGTAGGTTCGAACGGCAGCGGCGGATTGCTGTACTGGATGAAGCAAATGGTCGATGGAGCCGCCATCCCGTTACAGGGCCACTTCGTCAAGTATGTGGTCATTCCACACTTTTCGGTTTTCGCGCCTCAGGTTTACTTGTGCGAGGTAGCGATCGCTGTGCTAATGATACTGGGTCTGTTTGGCCGCGTGTCTAGTATTCTGGGTGCGCTGATGGCAATCAACCTCTGGCTTGGCCTCTACCGTGTCCCCAGCGAGTGGGCTTGGGAGTACTACTTCCTGATCGTCATTCAGATCACGTTCCTGATCGTTCACCCGGGAAGAAGCTGGGGTGCCGATGCTCTTATCGATCGTCTGCCCCCGGGCAGATTTGTCTGGCTCAAACGGCTCACCTGAGTCCGATTTCTGATGTTCGGCGTTCTTGATGTAGAACCATAGACAGCCGCCCGCGTTGGGCGCAGCAAAGGCTGAATCGGAGAGATTATCGTGGATCGTCGGAAATTCGTCTTCTCGTCCTGCACAACTCTTCTGCTTGCCGGATGCAAGTCGGCTCCGACGCGGCCGGCTCTGCGCATCAGCATGATCCCGACGACCGACGTAGGCAAGATCATCCGCCAGAGTCAGCCCCTGGTGGATTACCTCGACAGGCAGACAGGCGCGAAGATCGACCTGACGGTGCCGACCAGCTATGCCGCCGTCGTCGAAGCCATCGGCAGCAATCGGGTCGACATCGCTTATCTGGGCGGCTTCACCTATCTGCAGGCTGCGGCCCGCGCGGGTGTTCGGCCCCTGGTGCAACGTTTGAAAGACAAGAACTTCCACTCCCTGTTCATCACCCAGACCAACTCTCCCGTCCACAGCATGGCTGACCTGGGGGGCAAGACGTTCGCTTTTGGCGACATCAACTCCACCTCCGGGCACCTGATGCCGAGCTACTATATGCGCCAGGAGAAGGTTGATCCGAAGGTGATCGACCAAGCGATCTTTACAGGCGGTCACGATGCAACCGCACTGGCCGTGGCGCATCAGCGGGTGGACGCCGGGGCGATGGATGAACTGGTTTACAAGACGATGATGCAAGCAGGAGCGATCACCCCGGCGCAGGTCCGGGTTTTCTACACCACCCCGCCATTCTTCGATTATGTATGGGTCGCTCGCGCGGGTCTGGATGCTGCGCTGGCCGAAAAATTCACGCAGGCACTCCTGGGACTCGACGAGGCGAATCCACAGGACAAGACGCTACTCGATTCACTCAACGCACACAAATACGCGGTCGCGCAAGCTGCCGATTATGGCCCGCTCCGGCAGGCCGCCAAGGATGACGGTTTGTTGCAATGAAGAGTGCGCTCGACACAATGATCTATGCTCTCGACAACGTGAGCAAAACCTACCCCTTCGTCATGGCGCTCGATGGGGTCACGTTTGGCGTGCGCCAGGGCGAACAATTGGCTGTGCTGGGGCCGTCCGGGTCGGGAAAGAGCACCCTGTTTCGCCTGCTGAACGCGACGCTGCGGCCTTCCTCCGGATCTCTCTGCTTCGATGGCAGCGACACCGCGGCCATGGGTGCGAGCACACTGCGCGCCATGCGACGGCGGACCGCAACCATCTACCAGCAGCACAATCTGGTACCTTCGCTGACGGCGCTGGAGAACACGCTGGCCGGTGCGCTCGGGCGCTGGACGTTGCTGCATACACTGCGCAACAGCATATCGCCTGCGACAGAGGATGCGGACCGCGCCCTGCATGCTCTCGAGCTGGTATCGCTGGCGGACAAACGCAATACCCCGGCCCGCGAGCTTTCAGGCGGCCAACAGCAGCGGGTGGCCATCGCGCGCGCTCTGATGCAGTCGCCCGATGTCATCCTTGCTGACGAGCCGATCGCCTCGCTTGATCCGGAACTGAGCCGCAACATTCTGGAGCTGCTGGTCCGCATCGCAAGCGACGGGAAGAGAACGCTCGTCGTTGCCTTGCACTCGGTCGAGATCGCCAAAGAGTGCCTGCCGCGGCTGGTTGCGTTGCAAGCCGGGAAGGTGTTTTTCGACGCCGCTCCGCCCGATGTTGGAAAGGAACAATGGCGCTGCCTGTATGCACTTTCGCCAACAGATCGCGGATCGACCGCGGACGCAGGTCGGCGTCGCAGGATTCGCTGTGTCTGAGAGCTGAGAGTGCCGTATCCTTCTCCGATTCATTAATGCGGTAACGTGCAGCAGACCCCACTTTAAAGGCGCAAATCAATGGCTTCAGGAACGGCACCCATCGCAGAGCTTCGACAGCGGGTACTCTCCACCCGTTCGCGGTGGCTCGGGATCGGCTTCGCTGTCGCCGTTGCGCTGGCGTGGAAGTACGCTGAGATCTCTCCGCAGCTACTCTTCAATCGAAGCACTCTCCATGACGTGGGGCATTTCGTCGCACAGTCGCTGCCCCCCGACTTGTCGCTTACCTTCCTCGGGACGGTAGCCCAGGCTGCCTTCCTAACGGTTGCAACTGCAATCGCCAGTACGGTGCTCTCTATCTTGCTCGGCATTCCATTCGGAATGATGGCCTGCTCGAGCCTATGGCGAACCGGGGCGGTCGCAGCGTCGGCGGGCGACGGCGTTCGCTACCAGGTCCTGAATCTGCTCAGCATCTCAGCTCGGTCTGTCCTTGGCTTTCTGCGGGCGGTGCCAGATCTGATGTGGGCGCTGCTGCTGGTTGCTGCGCTGGGACTTGGTCCCCTGGCGGGAACGATTGCACTGGCTATCTCTTACACAGGGGTGCTCGGCCGAGTTTACGCCGACGTCTTCGATGCCGTGGAGGCGCAGCCCGTCGAAGCCCTGCTTTCGACCGGAGCAAGCAGAGTACAAATCTTTCTCACGGCGATCTGGCCGCAGGCTTTGCCCAACATGACCGCCTATACGCTCTACTCGTTCGAGTGCTGCGTACGCGCGGCCGCTGTCCTGGGCTTCGTCGGCGCGGGTGGCATCGGTTATCAGATCAACTTGTCGATGCGCCTGTTCAACTACCGCCAGGTGGCAACGCTGCTGCTGGCATTCCTCCTCATCCTGTCGCTGACAGACCTGATCAGCCGCAGTCTGCGCCGCTTCCTCAGCGGCGAGGCGACGCCGCGCCCAGCATCGTTCAAGATAATGGCATCGCTCGACGCACAGGACTTTTCAGTGGCCGAGGCGGAACGTTCGCCCACACGTTGGGGTGGGGCTGCGGTGCTTGCGGCAATCTTCTGCGCTATCGTCATGAGCTTCTATTTCTCGGGCTTCCTCGGGCTGGTCACGCAGGGCGCACTCCAGATTCCGCAGGACCTGCTGCACTTTGCCGAACGCCTGGTACCTCCCGACCTCTCTGCTACTTTTCTGGCAAGTCTTCGGCTTCCGGTCCTGCAGACGCTTGCGATCGCCCTCCTTGGAACCCTGGTAGGCGTCGTACTAGGAGGGCCGCTGGCGCTCTTTGCCACATCGCGCCTGGTTCTACCGCCGCCGGGTGCGCCGGACCAACGGCACTGGATGTCTCTTGCCGCACGCCGGACCGTCTACTGGGCAAGCCGCGGGATTCTGAGCGTTCTGCGTTCAATTCCAGAGCTCGTCTGGGCGTTGATTTGCATTATTGCCATCGGCATCGGGCCATTTGCCGGCACACTCGCTCTGGGTCTGCACACGACTGGCGTTCTGGGCAAGCTCTATGCCGATACTATGGAAGAGGTCAGGATGCAGCCTGTCGAAGCGCTGCGGGCGCTCGGCGCAAGTCCACTGCAGCTGCTGTTGTGGGCCATCTGGCCCCAGACCAAACATCTGATGGCCAGCTATACCGTGCTGCGCTGGGACATGAATCTGCGCGCAGCGACTATCCTCGGGCTGGTGGGCGGCGGCGGCCTCGGACAGATCATGTACAACGACGTTCAGCTTGGGTTTTACCCACGGGTCGCTACCCTGATCGTCGTGATCTACGGGCTCGTAATGGCCACTGACTGGGCAGGAACTAGAATCTGGACAGCCATGCCAGAATAGGACGTATCGGCTGCTTATCAATCGCTCCACCAAATGCGAAGAGGACCACCTTGCTACAGGCACAATCTCATTCCGTCAGTGACCGTTCCTCAGACTCCTCGACCCAGAGTTTCTCGCTGGGGCTGGGTCTGACCAATGAATGCAACCTCACCTGTTCGTTCTGTTATCGCGACCCCGATCGGGTAGACCGGCTTGACCTGGCGCAGATAGAAGCTGTGTTGCACTCGCTTCCGGTACGCTCAGTCAATCTGGGAACAGGCGAAAACGGTATGCATCCTGATTTTCGTGCGATGCTCGCCTTTCTCCGGCAGCAGCCGATCAAGCTGACCATCACATCGAATGGACACAGCATCGCCGTCCTCGCCGATGAGGAACTCACCGCCTTCCACGATGTCGAGTTTTCACTCGACTACCCGAACGAGATGGAGCAGGATCGCCAGCGCGGCGCGGGAAACTGGGCGCTTATTCAGGAGCAGGCAAAGCGATGCATGCGCCTCGGTGTGCCGGTTACCATCATCGCCGTCATGATGAAGGCGAACTACCTGCGCATGGCGGAGATTGCGGAAGTTGCCAAACGGCTCAACGCGCCGCTGCGCATCAATGTGTACCAGTCCGTACGCTCGGATATTTACGCGCTGACCTACAAGGAATACTGGGATGGATTTGCCGCTCTGTTCGCCGCGACGGATGTAATCGCGATCGGGGAACCCCTGGTCCGGGCCATGGCTGGGCTGCCGCCACGCAAAGGCGGATGCGGCGTCGGCACGGTGCGGGTGACCCCACGCGCCACCACGCAGCCCTGCGTCTACTGGGGCGGACCGGGCGAACCGCTGACTCAGTTACTCGAAATGGGGCCTTCGATTCTTGGCACGCCAGCCTTCGAGCAGGCGCGTTTGCTACCGCCGGCCTGTGTGCCGTGCGAGTTTCGCGACTCCTGCCACGGCGGCTGCGCAGGTCGGCGCAAGCTGCACAACGCGCTCGACCAACCCGATCACTACTGCCCCATCGTGCGCGGGGAAGTAAAACGGCTGACGATCCAGATGGCGCCCGCCCGCGAACTGCCTAAGGGAGAAAGCGCCTGCACTACCATCGTGATGGCTCGCACTTAGAGCCGTTCTCTTCCAGGGGAGATGAGAAGCGGGGCTCCATTCATCGCGTCCTCAGCGATGAATGGGGTCGCAAACGCTACACCTGCTTGTAATCCGCTCCGGCTTAGATGACCTTCAGGAGCGCGACAATTTCTGCGCGGGTGCCGACACGACCGATGCGTGCAGCATAGGCTACCCCGGACGCCAGCAGAGCTCGCTGCAGATCATCGGCATCGCGTTCCGGCAGGCTGAAGAGCAGGCCTCCGGCGGTTTGTGGGTCGAAGAGCAGCGTCTTGAGGTCGTCTGGGATATCTGGGCTGAAATCCGTGCAGCTCTCCACAAACGCTCGGTTGGCATTCAGCCCGCCAGGAATCGTCCCCAAGGCGACAGCCTGGAGCGCGCCGGTCAGCAGAGGCACGGCGGCGGCCGTGATCTCAATCCCCACTTTGGCGCCCAGGGCCATTTCGCGCAGGTGACCCAGTAGTCCAAAGCCGGTCACATCGGTCGCGGCGTGTATAGGAAAACGCTGCGCAACCTCTCCGGCGACACGATTCAACGTAGTCATGCTGGTCGTCGCGTCCCTGACCCAGGCTTCCTGCGCCACACCGCGTTTCAAGGCAGTGGAGATGACCCCGGTGCCGATTGCCTTGGTGAAGATAAGGACATCCCCGGGCCGCGACCCTGCATTTTTAAATACTTTATCCGGATGCACCGAACCCGTAACTGCGTACCCGAACTTGATCTCGGGATCCTTGACCGAGTGGCCACCCACTACACTGCATCCGGCCTCGACCATCTTTGACATGCCACCCTGCAGGATCTTTTCAAGAATGTCCAAATCTGCATTCTCGGGAAAACATACCATCGCAAGCGCGGTGTGCGGCGTACCGCCCATGGCGTAAACATCGCTGAGCGCGTTGGTGGCAGCGACCTGGCCGAACGTATAGGGGTCATCCACCATCGGGGTAAAAAAGTCGACGGTCTGCACCAAGGCGATGTCTTCCGTAATCTTGTACACGCCGGCGTCGTCAGCGGTTTCAAAGCCGACTAGAACGCGCTCGTCTACCTGTTTCGGCAGCTTGCTGAGAATCTGGTCCAGCACGGCGGGGCTGATCTTGCTGGCACAGCCTCCGGCTTTCACCTGCTCGGTGAGACGGATGGGGGTTTTCAAATCCTGTTCGGCTACACTCATAGGGGTATTGACTCCTGGCGGCTAGTATAAGTGATGCGGTTGGCATTCGGCCTCCGCACCGCGCAATGCGACTGCGCCGGAGTGTGATCTGGAGAAAAGTTCTCTATGGGCCAAATGCCGGTTAGCGCCATCGAACACTACGAGACATTCCTTGCCAGCCATTACACCTGGATGTCGGGCCCTTACGAAGATAAGGTCGCCGCACATCAGTCAATCTTTACGCGCTTCGGCTTCGCTCCAGGGGCGACAGGTGAGGCGCTCGACCTGGCCTCCGGGCCCGGTTGTCAGACGTTGGCGCTGGCGCGGCTGGGCTTCTCGGTAACAGCCGTCGATGCCAGCTCTGCTCTGCTGGACGAGCTGCGGCAACATGCTGGGCACCTGCCAGTACGAACGGTGGAGCAGGATTTGTGTGCGCTGGCTGAGTGCGGCACGTTGCCCAATCAGGTTGACGTTGCCGTATGTATGGGGGATATTTTACCGCATCTGCCGTCCCGCGAATGCATTACCAATCTCTTCGCCGAGGTGAACCGCAGGCTTGTTCCGGGCGGGAAGTTCATTCTTAGCTTCCGTGATCTCTCGCAGGAGTTATTCGGCGTGGACCGCTTCATACCCATTCGTGGAGATAGCGATCGGGTGATGACCTGCTTCCTGGAGTTCGAGCCGGAGACGGTCATCGTACATGATTTGATCCACGTGCGCGAAGGCGAGGGGTGGACGCTGCACAAGAGCGCCTATCGCAAGCTCCGTCTAAGCCTTGCGTGGGTAGAGATGAAGCTGCGGGAAAGCAGCTTTGAGCTGCGAGAGCGCGAGCAGGCATCTGGAGTATGGGCCGTAGTGGCCGAAAAGATGTAGGCATTTCAAGAGAACGGCAAACAGGCCGGACATACCCGCACCGCTGACGCCTCCGTCCGGGCATTCCTCATTGCGGAGAATTGCGAGCGCTGGTTGCGGATGGTTGAATCTCTCCCAGCGTGGCCTTGTTTTAGTTCCATGTCAGAATAATGCAACAAACTTCTGTGCTGGCCCGGTGCCGGACAAAACAGGCCGGTTCCGTCCCCAAAACATTCCAGGATGGTTTCCATCCTGGCCTCGCTGAGGAAAGTGGTGCGGGCGGGGGGACTTGAACCCCCACGACCTGTTTAGGGTCTGCGGATTTTCATACCACTTCGGCTTTCGCCGCCCCGCCAAAGCGGGTTCGTGGTCTGGACTATCCCTTCACCATTCCTCGCTAGAGGTTTAGGTGCTGCCCATCTAGTCTCTACACCTTCCCGAAAACATCCGGGCTTGGCTCGGGATTGCCATTCAAGGTTTCCCCGACTTTGAGCAGTTCTACTCCGCCGGTTTCCCGAGCGGGCACTCAATTTCCTTAAGTCCGCTGTGTCTGCCGATTTCACCACGCCCGCGCAAAAATGACGACAACCCACATCATAGAGCAAGTGGTGATGATCTATGCTTCCTTGGCCAAACGGACGGCCTCCACTCGGTCGGGGCCTTTCTTGGAGCTTGCCCTTTTCTTAGGACGTGCTCTCATGATGTTGATAGCAGAAGCTCAGCCGCTCGAACGGTCGCACTGCAGCCGCCGTGCTCTTACAATAGCCGACGCCTCGCTTCCCGCGTACTTCGATTTCAAGAATGGTATGGCCGCTGCCCTCGTCTTCAACCACGGTTACATCGCGGAACTGAAGACGAATCGCCTCGTCTGGGTGGAGGCCTGTATTGGCTGAAAAGAGAATGTAGTCGTGAAGCTGTTCCACTTCCCAGCGAAAGCTCCATGTTAACCGCATCTTCCAATACATCTTCTGTGTTAAGGAACCTTCACGATGGTTCTTGCGTAATCCCGGTAGAGATCCGATTCTTAACCTGGGGTTAGTTTCGTCATGCCGTTCCACGAGATTCTCAAACAAACGCTGTCCGCGCTCTGGGAGACCAAGCTTCGCAGCTTCCTGACGATGTTCGGCATCGTGTGGGGCATCACCTCAGTAATTCTTCTGGTCGGTCTCGGCATCGGCTTCAACATCGATCAAAAGGCCCGTCTTCGCAGCATTGGCACCGACATTGCCATCATCTTCGGTGGAAAAACCGGCTCCCAGGCTGGAGGATACGCAGCAGGGCGCGACATCAACCTGACCATCGACGACGCCATCGCCATTCAACAACAGGCCTCGCTGGTCAAAACCGTAAGCCCCGAAATCCGTCGCACCGTCTCTGAGGTCAGTCAATGGAACTCAGCAAGCCGTGCAGTCCGCGGTGTCTGGCCCCAATATCAGCGATTCCGCTCCCTCACCGTGGATCAGGGCCGCCTGATGAACGAAGAAGACGAAGCCGAAGGCGCGCGCGTCATCATCCTGGGAGATGAGGCCAACCGCCAACTCTTTCCCGGCAAGGCCGTCATCGGCCAATCCCTGATGGTCGCCGGCTATCAATACACCGTCATCGGCGTGCTCGAAAAAAAGAAGCAGAACGGCAGCTACGGTAGCGGCCCGGACAACTCGCAACTCTTCGCACCCTACTCTGCGATGGCACGCGACTTTCCTCCGCCTGAAGCGCCGGGTGTCATTCGCGGCTTCGTCAACAACATCGTCATCGAACCCGTCTCCCCCGACCTGCACGAAAAAGCAATCACTCAGGTCAAACGCATCATCGCCGGACGGCACCACTACGACGCCGACGACAAGGAAGCTCTCTGGATCTGGGACACGCTCGAAGGATCGAAGTTCACCGAGCGCATCTTCAACGTGATGACGCTCTTCTTCGGAGCCGTCGCTCTTCTCACCCTTGCGCTCGGCGGTATCGGCGTCATGAACATCATGCTGGTCGCAGTCACCGAACGCACGCGAGAGATCGGTGTTCGCAAAGCCCTCGGCGCGACGGCCATCGACATCAAGCGTCAGTTCCTGGCCGAATCCGCCATCATCACACTCGTCAGCGGAATCGTGGGCCTGACGATCGGCGTCGGCCTGTGTCTTCTGCTGCGGCTGGTTCCCTTGCCAGATTTCGTTCCTCACCCGGTCATCTCGCCCCTTGCAATCGCTGCGTCGCTCACCACGCTTACCGCCATCACCATATTCGCGGGCATGTATCCTGCACTGCGCGCCGCCCACCTTAGCCCGATGGAATGCCTGAGAACGGAGTAGCGATGAACCTGCGTGAGATCGTTCGCCAAAGCATCGAATCGCTTCTGCGCAACCGCCTCCGCTCCGGGCTCACCATGCTCGGAATCGTCTGGGGGCTGGTCACGGTCGTACTTCTGCTGAGCTACGGAAAAAGCCTTGGCGAAGGCGTCCTCAACGGCTTCCTCGGCCTCGGCGACAACGTCATCATGGTCTGGGGAGGCCAGACCAGCATGCAGGCAGGCGGAGAGCGCTCCGGCAGGCGCATCAAGTTTCTCGACGGCGACACAGAGGCCGTGCGCGACGAAGTCCCCTTCCTCAAAGCAGTCAGTTCAGAGACCGACGACGCCTTCAGCTTCAAGTACGGCTCCAAGGTCGTCAATATTCAGAGCAAGGCGATCGATCTCCCTTACGGCGGCATGCGCAAGCTGAACATCGACCAAGGCCGCTACTTCGAGCCCGCAGACTTTACCGATCATCGCCAGGTCGTCATCTTCGGCCCGCACGCCGCACGAAAGCTCTTCAATGGATACCCTCCCGTCGGGGAATCGGTTGAGATCGAAGGCCACGTCTTTCAGGTCATCGGCGTTTTAAAGAACAAGATCCAGGATTCGTCCAACAATGGCCCCGACAACGAGAACGCATTCGTCCCCTTCGACATGATGCGTGTGCTCCGCAACCAGCGCAATCCCGACAGCATCGTCTTTCAACCCAGTGCGCCCGGGCTGCACCTCAAGGCACTCGACGCAGTGCGCACCGTGCTCGCAGACCGGCATCACTTCGACCCCAAGGATGAAAAGGCTGTTCCCAGTTGGGACACAATCGCCGACTCCGCCCAGATCATGCAGTTCGGCACCGCGCTCAATGTTCTTCTTGGAATCATCGGCGCAATGACACTCGGAGTAGGCGGCGTCGGTGTCATGAACATCATGCTCGTCTCCGTAACCGAGCGGACTAAAGAGATCGGCCTGCTCAAAGCGCTCGGCGCTCGGCGCAAAGACATCCTGAAGCAATTTCTTCTCGAAAGCCTGACGTTGACCTTCCTCGCAGGCGTCGTCGGTATGGTCGTCGCGATCCTCGTCGCCTATCTCATCCCACCCATGCCGCTGTACTCCGACATCTACAAGACAGCAAACCACGAAGGCGACATTCTGCTGCGCGCCTCACCCACCATCATGCTGGTCTCGTTCGCAATCCTCGCTGTTGTCGGCATCGTCTCGGGCCTGCTCCCAGCCATGCGCGCCTCCCACATGGACCCGGTCGATGCACTGCGACACGAGTAAATAATTCGCGTTACTACGCAGCCAATCGATGCGGCCAGCCTCAGCTCGCCTGACGATAGCGAATCGTCTGATCTTCAAGAAAATACTCCGCCGAGCACTCCGATGACCCGCAGATCATCGACTCCAGCCCCGCACACTGTTGCCGTGTAATCAAACCCAGAGACCCGCACGATGGACAGGCAAGCACAGCCCAATAGGGATTATCCGCCTTGCCCAGCTCACCCGCCTGCTCCAGCAGAAATAGCGTACCCGGCTGCATCTGCTCCGGGATCCATACTTCCAGAAGATTCAACTCCGCTACCATGTTCGCCTCTTCATTCAAACAGTTGTCTTCGTTCGGGACTGGCGTTGTCACGCCAACTATGACCTCCGGCTGCGGAAGAGACCTCCAAAATGGATTTTTGCGCCGCTTCTTCAAGTGCACTACTTCTCGTGCAAAGAATAACGGATTTTCCCCCTCTGTCAATCCCGCATTTGCATAAAGTGACGTTCCTCTGGTTCCTCTTCACTTTGCCGCGTACAAAGCGCGGTAGATCTCCCGGTTGCGCAGAATTGCCTGAACATACTCTCGCGTCTCTGTATAAGGAATCGACTCGACAAACTCGGCGATGTCTTTGTAGTCCCCCGCCGCCATCCACTGCCGCACCGGCACATCACCCGCGTTATAGGCCGCCAGCGCATACTCCTGCTGCCCGCCAAACCGGTCCAGCACCATCCGCAGGTTTCTCGTCCCCAGTTCCAGATTCACCACCGGGTCCAGCAGTCTGTTCGTGCTGAACCCCCTCATCCCATCCTTCTTCGCCATCGATTTCCCCACCGAAGGCAGCAGTTGCATCAGCCCGTACGCATTCGCCCGGCTGACCACTCCAGGATTGAACTCCGACTCCTGCCGGATCAGAGAAGCCACCAGATAAGGATCGAGCCCGCTCTTCTCTGAACTCGCCACCAGGTTGCTCCAGTAAGGCTGGGGAAACAGAACCTTCCAGTACACGGTCGGTGCCTGATCCAGCGGCAACGCAAAGAAGGAGATTCCGCTGCGTTTCATCGCCTGCAACGCCCGCGCCGTCTCACCATACGAGTTATAGATCTCTGCCTGGGCCAGAGATCCCCACTCATTCGAAGTAGGACTGGCCTGAATCTCCGGCGCAATGTATTCATTCAACGACGCGTTGGCCAGCAGCCTTGCTTTGATCAGGTGCGGCTCATTCTCCGGCAACTCCCCAGTCAGAAACGGCACAACGGGCTTCGGCACCGCGCTAAGAACCGCGGCCGGAGGCGTCGTCGCCGTCTGCCCCTTCAACACATTCAGCCTCTGCCTCGCCAGAATCGCATAGTAGTAGTTGATATAGGACGCGGTCAGAGCACGGTAGTAGTTCGCCGCTTGCGCGAAGTTATGGTCCTGCTCTTCGTAGATCCGCCCTCGCCAGTACAACGCGCTCGGCACCTCGATACCAGCCGAATAACTCTGGATCTGTTCGTCCATCAACCGCGCCGCCTCGACATAGTCGTGCAGCCGGTAGTTCATCCACGCCGTCCGCCAGTGCGCCGAAGCCGCATACGTACTCTTCGGAAACATCTTCACCAGCAGCGAGTAGTGATACGTCGCCTGCTTCGCATCATGTTTCAGCAGATACATATTGCCACCGGAGTACAGCGCCTCCTCCAGCCACCGGCTCGTCGGAAACCGCTGCACCATCTGCGCAATCAGTTGGTCATGCGTCGCCTCATCATGCTCGCTGCGCGAAAGCTCCGCCAGCAGATACATCTTCAACGCCGCGCTATCGTCCGATGTATCGGGCAGCTTCTCGACATCTCGTCGGCTCAGATGCTTCAACTTCATATCGCAGGCCGCCGCGTAGATCAGTAGCGCATCATGGTCAGCCGCACTCAATCCCGCATCGTGCTCGATCGAGTGATACTCCTCGCCCGCTTCCACATAACGTTTTGCATTGAACAGTTGGTCTGCATGAATCTTGCGCTCAGCCGCAGTCAGCGGCATGTTCATCGCCTGCATCTGAGTCCGCGCCTGCGCCGCCTCCACGCTCAACGGCAGGTTGACATACAAACTCCGAAAAGCAGCCGCAGCATGCGTCGTATCTCCCGCCGCCTGATAAGCCCGTCCCAGCGCATAGCGGAAGTCTGCATGCGACCCAACCGCCGTATCCGCCAGCGGCATCAGCACCCGCAGAGCGCCTTGCGGATCGTTCTGCTGCAAATGGGCATTCGCCAGCAGCACCGGCGCATTCGTCTTGAAGATGCTCTCCGGATGCCTCTCCGCAAAATGGTCCAGCAGCGCGTAGGCATCCGACCCATGCCCAGCCTGCACAGACGCCTGCGCTCCCAGATAGTCGGCATAGTCATCGAGAGCCGTTCCGCTCACCCCAGCTTTGTGAAACGTCTCCGCCGCGTCGGCATATCGATGGTCCAGCATGTAAGCGTGTCCCAGCGCAAGATAGGCCGCCGACGCGCCCTCTCCGGGATGCATCCGCGCATACCCCTCCACTCCGCTGTAAGCCGCGGCAGATCGCGTCGCCGCCAACTGCTGTGCCATCGGACGCAACTGCTCCGAAGCCTTGAACGCGCTGTTCAGCCGGATCGTCTGTGCAGTCGGCTTCCGCGAAAAAATCCGCGCCACACGAGTCTTGCTGCTGGCCGAATGTTTCTCATGAGCGCCCTTGCTGGATCTGGCCTTCTTGCCTTTGTTCGTTGCGGCCTTCGAAGCTGCCTTGCTCTTGGCGGATGGCTTTTTTGCCTGCTCGCTCTTTGCCTTCGTCTGCCCGGCCTTTGCCGTCGACTCCTGCCTTCGCGTTCCCATCCCACCCGCAGCAAAAGGCACGACCATGCCGACGAAACAGACGACCGCCAACGCACCCAGAAGCCTGCGCTGGATGCCCGTCATTACCTGCCTGCAATTCAAACCCACACATCCACTCTAAGCCGCGTTCGAGAAACTCGACACCGGCATTCTTTCGCGAACCATTCCAGATACGTTCAGCAATACGCCCATCAATACATTCCCGTGCGAACCTCCCGATTATAAGACGCCGCTCGGGCCCGTCCGGCAACCGATTCCCCACCCACAACGCCGCTGGAGTCCAACCCCATCTTTGCTCTCTACTTCGACGGCGTTTACACTAAGGACACGCTGATTCCCCGCAGCTTCTTCAGGCGGAGGTTCTCAGCGTGCGTTTTTCGCACCTTTTCGCTTATGCCCGCCATCCAATCTCCAGTAACGGAAGAGGTTCACCCCGACGTAGCGCTCGTAGCCCGCGCAAAGCAGGGGGACACCGCTGCATTTGAGCAGCTCGTCCGGCAGTACGAACGCCAGATCTTCCGTGTAGCGCAGCATATTACTCAAAACCGTGAAGACGCCGAAGACATTACGCAGGATGCATTCCTCAAGGCCTACGAGAAGCTGGACCAGTTCCAGGGAAACTCCAAGTTCTCAACCTGGCTCGTCCGCATCGCCGTCAACGAGAGTCTCATGCGCCTCCGCAAGCGCAAGACCAGCAAGACCGTCTCCATGGACGAGGATGTCCAGACTGAAGAAGGTTCCATCCCTCGCGACTTCGCCGAGTGGCGTCCCAACCCAGAGCAGGAGTACAACCAGGCCGAGCTCGCCGACATCCTCCGCAAAACAATTCAAGGCCTCCCTCCAGGCTTTCGCAGCGTCTTCACCCTGCGCGACGTTGAAAATCTCTCTACCGAAGAGACAGCGGAGGCACTCGGCTTGAGCGTCCCCGCCGTCAAGTCCAGGCTGTTGCGTGCGCGCCTTCAACTGCGCGAACGCCTCAGCCGGTACTTCCGCAAGAAGCAGGAGGGCCAGCCTGTATGAACTGTACAGACCTGTTGAGCCATCTATCCGACTACTTCGACGAGCAGCTCAGCACCGAACTCCGTGCCGAGATTCAGGAACACACCGCAGGCTGTCAGCACTGCCGCGTCGTCCTCAACACCACCCATCAGACCATCGAGGTCTACAAGGGCACCGAGATCTACGAGGTCTCCCCCGAACTACGCGAACGCCTCCACTCCGCCATCATGGCAAAGTGCCTCGCCGCAAAAAAATAATTCTCCGCCAGCCCAAAAACCCCGCGAAGCACTCTTATCCGCTTTTATCCCTTTGATCACCGTTACGCTTTGCCCGCATCAGATTCGCCCCGCACCACGCAGCGCCGCAATCTCCTCATCCGTAAACACCCTCGAACGGATCAGGAACCGCACACCCTCGCCATTCTCCAGCGAAAACATCCCCCCACGCCCCTTCACTACATCCAGAATCAGTTGCGTATGCTTCCAATACTCAAACTGACTCCTGCTCATATAAAACGGCGTCTCGCCCAGCGTCGCCATCAGCACATCGCTATCGCCAACCAGAAACTCTCCCCGCGGATAACACATAGGGGAGCTGCCATCGCAGCAGCCTCCCGACTGATGGAACATCAGCTCCCCATGCTTCTTCTCAAGCCTGCTCATCAACTCCTCAGCAGCAGGCGTCGTCAGTACCTGTTCCGGCACAACAGCCATCGCTCATCCGTTCTCGCGTTTCTTGTTGCATCCCCGGCAGGGGTTCTCCTGTCGTTCTTCCTCTAGAAAAATCCCAGCGCACTCGGGCTATAGCTCACCAGTTGATTCTTCGTCTGCTGATAGTGATCCAGCATCATCTTGTGGTTCTCCCGCCCAAAGCCGGACTGCTTATATCCGCCGAACGCCGCATGAGCCGGATACAGGTGATAACAGTTCGTCCAGACCCTGCCTGCCTGAATCGCCCGCCCGAAGTGATACGCGCGATTCAAATCCCGCGTCCACAATCCAGCGCCCAGACCATACAGCGTGTCGTTCGCCAGCGCCAACGCCTCATCCTCATCATGGAACGTCGTCACCGAAACCACCGGCCCGAAGATCTCCTCCTGGAAGATGCGCATCTTGTTATTCCCCTTGAATACCGTCGGCTCAATGTAGTAACCATCCGACAACTCGCCAGGCTGCATCGAACGTTTGCCGCCGGCCAGCACCTGCGCGCCCTCCTGCTTGCCGATGTCGAAGTACGAAAGAATCTTCTCCATCTGCTCGCTCGAGGCCTGCGCTCCAATCATCGTCGTCTTATCCAGCGGGTTTCCCTGCTTGATCGCCTTCACGCGTCCCAGCGCCCGCTCCATGAACTGGTCATACAGCGTGTCCTGTATCAGCGCGCGCGATGGGCAGGTACATACCTCGCCCTGGTTCAGCGCAAACATCGTGAACCCTTCCAGCGCCTTATCGAAGAAAGCATCGTCCGCCGCCGCCACGTCCTTGAAGAAGATATTTGGCGACTTGCCGCCCAGCTCCAGCGACACCGGAATCAGGTTCTGCGACGCATACTGCATAATCAGGCGGCCCGTAGTCGTCTCGCCCGTAAACGCAATCTTCGCGATCCGCGGACTCGAAGCCAGAGGCTTACCCGCCTCCAGACCGAAGCCATTCACGATATTCAACACACCCGGTGGCAGCAAGTCCTGAATCAGCCCCATCAGCACCAGGATCGACATCGGCGTCTGCTCTGCCGGCTTCAGCACAACGCAGTTCCCTGCTGCCAGCGCCGGTGCCAGCTTCCACGTCGCCATCAGAATCGGAAAGTTCCACGGAATGATCTGCCCCACCACGCCCAGCGGTTCATGGTAGTGGTACGCAACCGTGTTCGCATCGATCTCCGAGATCGAACCCTCCTGCGCGCGAATCACACCCGCGAAATAGCGGAAGTGATCGATCGCCAGAGGCATATCCGCCGCCATCGTCTCGCGAATCGGCTTGCCGTTGTCCCACGTCTCCACCGTCGCCAGCAGTTCGAGATTCTCCTCCATGCGTTGCGCGATCTTCTCCAGAATCCGCCCGCGCTCAGCCGCCGAGGTCTTACCCCACATCTTCTTCGCTGCATGTGCCGCGTCCAGCGCACGATCGACATCCGCCGCGTTCGACCGCGCAATCTCGCAGATCACCTGTCCAGTAATTGGCGTAACATTTTCAAAATATTGCCCCGACAGCGGAGCGGCCCACTCGCCGCCGATAAAGTTGTCATACCGCTTCCGAAGCGTTACCGGAAACCCATAGCTTCCTGGTTGAATCGCACTCATCGTCGCCATAACCTTCACTCCCTCACAATCGATACCTTCACAGCGCTCGAAATTGTAGTCCTACTGGCCAATCCTGTCACAGCCTCAAGCTTTCTTTGGACGCGTCATCCAACAGGCCGGGTTGCGGAAAGCACACGAGGTTCACTACTCTCTTGTTATGAGTCAGGAACTCTGGACCGCAGTCGATCATTACCTCGTCGAAAACCTCATTCCACATGACCCCATCCTGGACGAGACCCTGCAGGCAAATGCCGCAGCCGGTCTTCCCACCATCGACGTCGCGCCCAATCAAGGCAAGCTCCTTCACCTCTTGGCGCGGATTCGGGGCGCACGAAGAATCCTCGAAATCGGGACCCTCGGCGGCTACAGCACCATCTGGCTCGCGCGCGCTCTCCCGTCCGACGGAAGACTCATCACCCTGGAAGCCGCACCGAAGCACGCCGAAGTCGCCAAAGCGAACATCGCCCGCGCCGGCCTCTCCTCTCTCGTCGAACTTCGTCTCGGCCCCGCCCTGGACTCGCTCGCTCAACTGCAAAAGGAAGCAGCTCACCCCTTCGACCTCATCTTCATCGACGCGGACAAAGAGAATATGCCCAAATACTTGGAGTGGTCACTCCGCCTCTCCCGTCCGGGAACCATCATCCTCGTAGACAACGTGATCCGCGACGGTGCCGTCATCGATCCCAAAGACCCCGACCCACGAGTGCAGGGCGTTCGCCGCTTCTTTGAGATGGTTGGTGCCAACCCCCATCTAGACGCCACTTCACTGCAGACCGTGGGAAGCAAGGGCTACGACGGTTTTGCCATAGCCATCGTCAATTCGCTCCCGTAGGCAATCGGCGAAATCACTCAATCGAAGTCACTTCCAGAAAGGTCAAACTTTTTTTCGCGTTTTCAGCCCGGAAATCGCATGTCAAGTCCCAAAACTACCTAAACGCCACAAACGAAACAAGATCGAGTTGGCGTATTAGTTATACCCAAACCGCTATACTGGATATAGAGATCAAAACAAGCAAAGCCCCGGATACCCTCCGGGGCTAACTCGTTTAGAAAGACGATTTTAGCATATAACCCCTTTGTCAAGACGAATTTACAGGACGCAACATCCCGTAACCCGAAGAAAACAAAAGAAACTCGCATCTACATAGGGGAGGGGGTACCCCCCAAAAAGGATAGAGAAAAGGGAGAGCAAGCCACACAGGACAACCGGCAGATCAGCGTAATAAAGGAATCGGTCTAGTGGCTCTTACCGTCCAAAGAAGCGATCTTCTCTTCACCCTGGCGGGTCAGTGCGTTGGCTTCATCGTACTTCTCGCCGTCGTCACCTGCCTCCTGCCAGAGCTTCTCGCCCTCCTGAAGCTCCTTCTCGGCCTCAGCGCGATCGATCTCGTTAGGATGCATCGCGGTCTCGGCCAGAATTGTGACCCGCTCCGGCAGCACCTCCACGAAGCCCCAGGCGACAAAAAACTTCTGGTCCCCTGAAGTACCACCATGAAGCCGCACCTCGCCTGCGCCAAGCTCCGCCAGCAGCGGAGCGGCACCGTAGAGCGCCTCCATGTAACCCGACATCGACGGCAGTTCGACCGACGCCGCCGTAGCATCCAGCAGGATGCGATCCGGCGTAACCAGTCGAACCGCCAACAGCTCCGAATTCGTTGTAGTATCCGCCATGGCTATACCGTCTGCTTCATCTTCTCTGCGGCCTTGAGCACATCTTCGATGCCGCCCTTCAGATAGAACGCCTGCTCAGGAATGGCGTCGTGCTTGCCTTCGATAATCTCGCGGAAGCTGCGAACCGTATCCTCAACCTTGACGTAAGCGCCCGGGATGCCCGTAAAGATTTCGGCGACATGGAAGGGTTGCGAGAGGAAGCGCTGCACCTTGCGGGCGCGCGCGACCGTAGTCTTGTCCTCTTCCGAAAGCTCGTCGATACCAAGGATGGCGATGATGTCCTGCAGATCCTTGTACCGCTGCAAAATCTTCTTCACGCCCTGGGCAACGTCGTAGTGCTCCTGGCCGACGACGCGTGGAGCAAGAATGCGCGAGGTGGAAGACAGAGGATCGACGGCCGGATAGATGCCAAGCTCCGACAGTGGACGAGAGAGCACGGTGGTCGCGTCGAGGTGAGCAAACGTGGTCGCCGGTGCGGGGTCGGTCAGGTCGTCTGCAGGCACGTAAACCGCCTGCACCGACGTAATCGAGCCCTTCTTGGTCGAGGTGATGCGCTCCTGCAACTCGCCCATCTCGGTAGCAAGGTTCGGCTGGTAGCCTACCGCCGAAGGCATACGACCCAGCAGGGTAGAAACCTCGGAACCCGCCTGGGTGAAGCGGAAGATATTGTCGATAAAGAGCAGCGTATCCGCTCCTTCTTCGTCGCGGAAGTGCTCGGCGACGGTAAGGCCAGTAAGGGCAACGCGCAGACGGGCGCCCGGCGGCTCGGTCATCTGTCCATAGACAAGCGTCGCTTTGCTCTTCGACAGATTCTTGAGGTCGATAACGCCTGACTCCTGGAACTCCATCCAGAGGTCGTTACCCTCGCGGGTGCGCTCGCCGACACCGGCAAATACCGAGAAACCGCCGTGCTTGGTGGCGACGTTGTTGATCAGCTCTTGAATGATGACGGTCTTGCCGACACCGGCGCCGCCGAACAGGCCAATCTTGCCGCCCTTCAGGAACGGCTGGATGAGATCGATAACCTTGATGCCGGTCTCGAACATCTCTTCGCTGGTCGACTGTTCGTCGAACGCAGGAGCCTGCCGGTGAATGGGCATGTGTACTTTGGCGTTGACAGGACCGAGCTCGTCGACAGGCTGGCCAAGCACATTGAGCACGCGACCCAGCGTCTCGCGGCCAACGGGAACCGTAATGCCCGAACCGGTGTCGATCGCCTTCATGCCACGAACCATCCCCTCGGTCGCGACCATGGCGATGCAGCGCACGCGCCCCTCGCCCAGGTGCTGTTGCACCTCGACGACGACATCGAGCGGGGTGGGGACGTCGAAGCCTTCGCTGACGATGCGGAGGGCCTGGAAGATGGGAGGCATCTTCGACTCTTCAAACTGAACGTCAACGGCCGGGCCGCTGATCGAAATTACTTTTCCAATGTTCTCTGCCATAGGTCTCTTTCGTTTCCGCAGTTGCCTGTTGCTTACAGAGCGGCTGCGCCACTCACAATCTCAATAATTTCCTTCGTAATCGCCGCCTGCCGCACACGGTTCATCGTGAGCGAGAGCGCGTCGATCATGTCTCCTGCATTGTTCGTCGCCGAATCCATCGCCGTCATACGCGCTGCATGCTCGGCAGCGACACTCTCCAGAAATGCATGGAAGATCTGGGTAGTGACATAGCGCGGCATCAGGTGACGAAACAACCTCTCCGGCGACTGATCGAAGATGTAGTCGACCTCCGCGGTGCCAAACTTCTTCGCCTCGGATTCAAAGGCCGACTCCTCAGGCTCGTGCAGGCTGATACCCGCAGTCCTGGCGGCGTGGCCCGCAGCTTCCTTCTGCTCCTCAGTCATCTCTTCAGATACAGTGATCTCGCGTGAGCCCAGCTTGCGAATGGGCAGAAGCTTTTCGACCACAACTCGCTGAGAGATCACGGACTTGAACTCGTTGTAGACGACATAGACCGAATCGATCTCTGCCCGCGTGTACCGCTCGATGATCGAACGGGCCATATCCCTCACATCATCGATGTTGATCTTCAGGAGCATCGTCGGATGATCGCCTGTTACCTCAATGGGTTGCGCCCGGTGACGAATGATCTCGTAGTGCGTAGCGAGATCGTTGTCGTAGTGCTCTTCCTTCTTCTCGTAGACGGCAGCGGGGTATCGTTTGCGGAAGGTGTCACGTGCCTTGCGGCCAACAGGTTCGATATCGACGTTCTGGCCGTCAGCCCGCCTTGCATCGACGAAGTTCTGTGCCGCCTTGACGATGTTCGAGTTGAACGCACCGGCAAACCCTTTGTCACCCGCAACGACGATGACGAGGACGTTCTTCTCTTCGCGCTCCACCAGGAGAGGATGCAGAACTTCACCGGTGTCATCGTCGTACATGTCGGTACGGCGAACGAGGGACTCGAGGACCGCAGAGATCATCTGTGCGTAGGGTCGAGCCAACATGGCGCGCTCCTGCGCACGCCGCAGCTTGGCCGCCGAGACCATCTTCATGGCCTTCGTGATCTGCCGCGTGTTCTTCACACTACGGATGCGTCGTCGAAGATCGAGTACGTTTGCCATTGTTTTTCAGTTACGCCTTGGCCGCAGCCGTCTCTTTCTGGTCCTTGCGATCAGCGAGGAAGTTCGCCTTGTATTCCTTGATGGCATCGGTCAGGCGTTTCTTGATGTCGTCATCAAGAGCCTTCTTGGTGGCGATGTCGGTGAGAATAGAAGCCTGGGCCGACTCAAGGTAGGGATAGAACCCATCTTCGAAGGCGCGCAGATCCTTCACTTCGACGTCGTCCAGAAGGCCGTTGACGCCGGCGAACAGAATAGCGACTTGTTTCTCAGCAGTGAGTGGCTGGAACTGAGGCTGCTTGAGCAGCTCGGTGAGACGCTGACCGCGGCTGAGCTGCTGTTGCGTAACCTTGTCAAGATCGGAACCGAACTGCGCAAAGGCGGCAAGCTCGCGATACTGTGCGAGGTCAAGCTTCAAGGTTGCACCGACCTGCTTGGTCGCCTTGATGGCTGCGGAGAATCCGACGCGCGAAACCGAGAGGCCGACGTTGACCGCAGGACGAACGCCCGAATTGAAGAGGTCTGTCTCGAGGAAGATCTGGCCGTCCGTAATCGAAATCACGTTAGTAGGAATGTAAGCGGACACGTCGCCCGCCTGCGTCTCAATGATGGGAAGCGCCGTGAGCGAACCGCCGCCAAGCTTCTCTGAAACCTTGGAACTACGCTCGAGCAGACGCGAGTGGAGGTAGAAGACATCGCCCGGATAGGCCTCGCGACCCGGCGGACGGCGGAGAAGAAGCGAGATCTCGCGATAGCTGGCAGCGTGTTTGGAGAGGTCGTCGTAGATGACCAGTGCGTGCTTGCCGCTGTCGCGGAAGTACTCGCCCATGGCAGTGGCCGCAAAGGGAGCCAGGTATTGCATCGGTGCAGGCTCGGATGCAGTGGCAGCAACAACGATGGTGTAGGCCATCGCGCCGTGCTCTTCAAGAGTCTGAACAACCTGCGCAACGGAGCTGCGTTTCTGACCGATGGCGCAGTAGATGCAAATAAGATTATTCTTCGCGGAGTTGATGATGGTGTCGAGCGCGATAGCGGTCTTGCCAGTTTGACGATCGCCGATGAGCAGTTCGCGCTGGCCGCGGCCGATGGGGATCATGGTATCGATGGCCTTAATACCGGTGGCCATAGGCTCGCGGACGGATTGGCGATCGATAACACCGGGTGCGAGACGCTCGACAGGGAGAAACTTGTCGGTGTTGATCGGGCCTTTGTCGTCGATGGGCTGGCCAAGTGCGTTGACGACGCGGCCAATGAGAGCTTCGCCGACAGGCACAGACATGATCTTGCCGGTCCGCTTGACGGTATCGCCTTCCTTGATCTCGGTGTAGTCGCCAAGGAGCACCGCACCAACCTGATCTTCGTCGAGGTTCATGGCGAGACCGGCAATACCGTGGGGGAATTCAATCAACTCGCCGGCCATCACCTTGTCGAGTCCATGGACCCGCGCAATTCCGTCGCCGAGAGAAATGACGGTGCCTACCTCATCAACCTGGATCTTTTGCTTGAAGTTCGTAATCTGCTGGCGAAGCAGTTCAGTTATTTCATCTGCCTTGATCTGTGCCATGTCTTCCTTCTACTCGATTCGTATCAAATCTGAAAATCTAGCGCTGGTGTCAGCGATGTACTTTACGCGTTCACAAGCTTCTGCTTCAACTGCTGCAACTGCGCCCGAATGGAGCCGTCGTAAACCTTCGATCCAATGCGGACTACAGCACCGCCCAACAAGGTTGCGTCTTGATGGTAGGTAGCCCGGATGCGACCGCCTGCAAGCTTCGACACCTGGGCTTCAAGTTCGATGCGGTCCTGATCGTTTAATGGGCGCGCACTCGTAATCTCTGCTTCGGCCATGCTGGACTGCTCGTCGGCGACAGCGTGATATTCAGCAAGAATCTCGTTCAGCTCGGCGAGACGCTGATGGCTCATAATGACCGCAAGAAAGTTGCGCACCTGCGGGAACATGCCAATGCGACCGGCGATTGCGTCGAGAACCTTCAGCTTCTGCTCAATGGCAATGGAGGGATTCATCAGAACCTCCTGAAGTTCGCGACTGCCGGCGAGAGTGCCGCTAAAGTCATTAAGCTGCTGCTGGGCTGCCGCGGTGTCGAGATGCGACGAAGCAGCGACAGAAGCGAAGGCATGAGCGTAGCGCAGCGAAAGAACTGACATCAGTTCGCCCCCTCTTTCGAGTCATCGCCCATCAACCGGCGCGCGAAGCTCTGCACCAGAAGGCGGTCAGTCTCTGCAGTGACTACCAGCTTGTGCGCTGCCTGGTCGATCGCGAGTTCGGCGGCATATTGCTGAATCTGACGATGCGCCAGGGCAGTTGCAGCCGCGATCTCCTGCTCGGCGGCTGCGAGGATCTTCTGTTTGTCTTCTTCGATGCCGGCTTTGATCCGCTGTTCGTCGTGTGCAGAGTCCTTTTCAGCCTGAGTCTGCATGGCGGCAATCTGTTCATCCAGCTTGCTTAACCGGTCCTCGACGCTGCTCAATCGTGCACTGGCCTCTTCAGTGGCGGTACGCGCGTCCACGAGATCTTTCTGAATCGCCGTGCTGCGCTTGCGGAAGGTCTTTGGGAGAGTCTTGTACAGAAACCAGCCAATGCCAATGGCTAACAGCGCGAAATTTAATACCGTAAACGCTGTCGCAGCCTGTTCGGTATTCAGGCCCAGCATTGCACCCAGCTTCTGAACTGCAGCCGAATGGAGGAACTCATCGTTCTCGTTGGCTTCCTGCTTATTCGTCTGGGAAGACTGTGCTTCGGGAGTGCTGCTCCGCCCGCTTACCGCGGTGCCAGGACCCGCCTCCTGCGCTGTTGCAAAGCAGATGGGCGCAAACAGCATCGCGACTATTGCAAGCCCGGGCAAAAGCCTCTTGAGACTGGAGTGCAATCGGAGGAGATTCACCGTGCAGCCTCCGCAGATCGAACGTCGGTCGGCAACACTGCTTTAAGAACCCGCGAACTCAGCTCATCGCTCACACTTACGATCTGAAGCCTCGCCTCCTGGGCACTTTGCTCAATCTCTTGTCGTGCGCCACGAACGCGTTCCTGAGTATGCTGTCGAATCTGCGTAAGAGCAGCTTCGCGTTCTGCATGCCATTGCTTCAGCTTCTGATCCCGAGCCTGAAAGACTTCAGCCCGCGCAGCACGCAGCTTGTCTTCGTAGGCTGTTGTCTTGGATTCGGCCCTGGCAATCGCATTGCGAGCCTGCTCTACAGCACCCGAGGTACGTGCACGGCGCTCGGCCAGTACGCGATCGAGCGGACGGCGAACCAACACGCCATAAGCGATCACTAACAAAATAAACAGGACCATCGTCGGCACAGAGCCGAGCACAAGTCCACCGAGTTCAATCAGTATCTGGTCCATGAGTAGGTCGACTGGGGTTGCTTAGGAGTCCTGTGGTCAGCTGTCTCACACAGCTAGATTGTGTTGCTGAAAACGCTGGTGATGACGGTGCACGATAATGCGAGGTACACCTAGTTTTAGCAAAGCGCTGACGAGAGTGTCAACCGAGGTTTCGTTGATAATCGATCCAGCAGCCCGATCTCCGCACGACCGCTCTGTGCTTCAAAACTCCCCCGGAGTTTACCCGGCTTTTTGCCTTTGACATTCCTCGCGAAAGGACTAGACTTTCAATCACTACCTGGACCCTACTATCTGGGTCACATAGGTCGCGTGACTGGGGACACCACCTCCGCTCCCCTTCAGGCGGCCTATGCTAGTTAACGGCTGACTTTTCGCTTTGTCCCCGCCAAGACCCTGTTCAAAAACTTGATGAGAAGCTGTCATCTCGATCGAAGTCGCGCAGTCTCATCGCGCAACGCAGCGGAGAGATCCCGCATTTCGCCCTTGTCTTTGCTTGTTTTTCACGTCGCAAATCCACAAACCCAGAGTTTTTAAACAGGTTCTAGACACGATCAACTACGCTCTCGAAATCTTCTAAATCGACTGAGCAAAGAGGAAGGGCCTCTGGCAGTCACATACGCCAAGTTTCCTTCGAATCGTTTATCTTCGACAATCGCACCAGCTTCCAGGGCAGCCAGTATCGCTCCCTCCGACTGAGGCAGACGGAATCTCATCTCGATCACCGGATCCACCACCAGCGCGGCGTCGATTGCGGCAAGCAGGTTGTTCAGGCCCAGTTTTTTCAATCCGGAGACTGCAACACTTCCCGGCGCTCCCATCGGTACTTCGTGCTCGTTCGAAACCAGGTCAATCTTGTTCAACACCTCGATCACCGGCTTCTTCGCGACATCCAGCTCTCCGAGCACCTTCTGTACCTGCGCCTTCTGCTCCTCAGCCATCGCGCTTGAAGCATCCCGCACATGCAGCAGCAACTCTGCCCGTTCCACCTCTTCAAGCGTCGCGCGAAAGCTTGTCACCAGCGTATGCGGCAGGTTGCGAATGAATCCGACTGTATCCGACAGCAGAATCTTCCTGCGCGAAGGAAGCTGCAACTGCCGCAGCTTGGGATCGAGCGTAGCGAACATCCGCGACGACTCCAGCACTCCGGCCTCTGTCAGTGCATTGAACAATGTGCTCTTGCCCGCGTTGGTATAGCCGACCAGAGCGACCACCGGCACCGGAACGGCCTCTCTGCGCTGGCGCTGCTGTCTGCGGATCCGCCGCACCGACTCCAACTGTTCCTTGACATGATCGATGCGAAGGTTGATTTTGCGGCGATCTGTCTCCAACTGCGTCTCACCCGGCCCGCGCGTCCCAATGCCTCCACCCAGTTGCGACATCGCCTTCCCACGTCCGGCCAACCGCGGCAGTTGGTACTCCAACTGAGCCAGTTCCACCTGCAACTGCCCCTCCCGCGTCCGTGCATGTCGCGCAAAGATATCGAGGATCAGCTGCGTCCGGTCGATAACCCGGCACGGTAGCCTTGCCTCCAGATTCCTCAGTTGCGACGGCGTCAGATCGTGATCGAACAGCACCAGATCGGCCCCCGTCGAAGCAACGACCCCTCGATCTCTTCCAGCTTGCCGCCTCCCACAAGCGTCGCCGGATCGGGCCGTGGCCGCCGCTGAACCAGCGTAGCGGCAACATCAGCTCCAGCGCTCCGGGCAAGCTCCTCAAACTCTGCAAGCGAAGCATCGAAGTCCAGGTCCGCTGCAGCTCTCGGCGCGGCAGCCGGAGAAAGGCCCTGCCCTTCTTGCACCAGCATACTTCCAGCCAACACCGCTGCCGCATTCCGCGCCACGCGCGCAGCCGCAGTCAGCTTCCGTCGCTCGCCCGTAAACTCCACCGCGACCAGCACGGCGCGCTCCGCCTGGGGAAGATTGCTCTCCCCACGACGCACGGAGGCAGCTTGCGCTGCAACGAGACTGCGGCGCACTGTCTTCGTCTTCCTGTCTCCTGCGATCAACGGCTAACGGCCTTGGGTTCCGGTTGCCTCTTGCACAGCAGCAGGTGCGGAACCCACTGTCGCACGCACTTCCGGTTTACCCTCCGGTCTTACATCTCCATGCAGGCCCGCTCGCCCACTCACCACCGTCGAGATTGCGTGCTTGAAGATCAACTGCTCCTGGCTATTGTTCTCCAGCAGCACCGAGTATTTATCGAACGACCGGATCTTCCCCGTCAGCTTCACGCCGCTTACCAGGTAGATCGTGATCGGACTCTTATCTTTTCGCACCGTATTGAGAAAAGTATCCTGAATGTTCTGTGCCGGCTTTGATTCCATGGTGCCGATCTCCTTAACGAAATTCGTTGCTTTGCGATAAAGGTTCTGCCGTAGTCCATCGACTTCAGAAGGAATCTCAGCCTACCAACCCACTGAGCCTGAAGCTAAGACTGTCAACAATACGAGCATCCACGGCAATTATCAACCTGGAAACCGCCCCACTGCACCTTCAGTGAAAACTGCGGCGATTCCAGACCAGTTAGACGTACCCCAAGGCGTAACGAGAGTCAGCACTTCAACCCTGCATCGATATACCATGACATCTGTGCAAGTTAACAACCCGCAACCCGTTCAGATGCTTGATTTTTCCCGCCAGTTTGCCGGCATCCGGAAAGAACTGCTCGATGCCATCGAGGCCGTCTGCACCTCGCAGCGCTTCATCCTCGGCCCCCAGGTCGTCAGCTTCGAACAGGCCGCCGCTCAAGCCTGCGCTGTCCCCCACGCCATCGGCTGCGCCAGCGGGACCGACGCCATCTGGCTCGCCCTGGCCGCGGCCAATATCGGGCCCGGCGACGCCGTCATCACCACCCCCTTCAGCTTCTTCGCCAGTGTCAGCGCCATCCTTCGCTGCGGCGCGCAGCCTCTCCTGGCCGATATCGATCCCGCCACCTTCAACCTCTCCCCTGCCTCTGTCGCCGAACTCCTCCGCACCCATAAAGGCGCAAAGATCAAAGCCGTCCTCCCCGTCCATCTCTACGGTCAGTGCGTCGACATGGACGCCTTTGGCCTCGATTTAAAGCACGATCATCCAAATCTTCTCGTCATCGAAGACGCCGCGCAAGCCTTCGGAGCCACCTGGAATAGTCGCCCTGCCGGCTCACTCGGCGACGCAGCAGCCTTCAGCTTCTATCCCACAAAAAATCTCAGCGCTATGGGTGACGCAGGCTTGGTCACCACCAACTCCGCGCAAATCGACGACCACGCAAGAGTCCTTCGCGCCCATGGAATGCGTCGCCGCTACTATCACGAAGAGATCGGCTGGAACTCCCGTCTCGACAGCCTTCAGGCCGCCATCCTCGAGGTCAAACTCCGCTATCTTCCCCAATGGAACCAGCAGCGCCGCGACCACGCCGCCCGCTACGACCAGCTCTTCCGCAACGCCAATCTCACGGCGGCATTCACAAAAGAAGGCATAGTCCTCCCCATCACCGATCCGCGCGCCGGCCACATCTTCCACCAGTACGTCATCCGCGCCCCGCGCCGCGACGAACTCCGCCAGTACCTCACCGACCGCCAGATCGGCAGCGAGATCTACTACCCCGTGCCTCTGCACCTGCAAACCAGCCTGGCCAGTCTCGGCTACAAGCAGGGCGACTTCCCCATCAGCGAAGCCGCTGCCCACGAAGTCCTCGCCCTTCCCATGTACCCGGAACTACGCGAAGACGAGCAACAGACGGTCGTCGAAACCATCGCCAGCTTCTACGCCTGATGCAGAAAAGACGCTAGCGCCTCTTGCCTCTTACGGCTCTCTTGATCTCCTTTTTCTTCTTCTCAACCGTTTTCTCCGGATGCGCCTCGCCACCCGTAGGCGCTCCCGGCGCAATCACTCGCCGCACCACATTGCCCTCCAGCCGATAAGTCTTCAGCACTGTCTTCCCCGGCACAATTACACCGGTCACCGGATCGGGAATCACAGGCCCAGCCTCATCGGACAGCACCCGATACGAAAAAGTCGGCGCAGGCATCGTCGCAGTCGGAGACTTCCCATACGGATCGGTTGCCATCTTCACCGTGACCGGCAGATAACCTTCAATATTCTTGTCCCGGAATGCCGTCTCATACCGGTGCTTCTTTACATTCCAGGTAAACACGCGCGCCTGGTTGAAGTCATACGTCAAACCCGACTTGTAAGGGCTCACCACCGTCACATAGATCGGGATATCCTTGTCGGCCTGATCCGCATCGGGGTCGTTCACCGTGGTTAAAATATAGGCTCCAACAATTCGCTGACCTTCGGAGTAGCGCACGATCGAATCGGGAGCATCCACATCCATATACCGGCTCAACAGCCAGCCAGTATCTCCCTTCGAATCCCGCACCAGCCACCAATCCTCCATCACTGGAGGAGCCGGTTCATCCTGCGCGGGAATCTGGACCTTTCCCTTTTTGTCGAGGACAGGCACAGCCTTTGCCGGCTTCACTCCCGGTGGCAATGGCTTCAGCAGCGTAGCCCGGCTCAGCAGCTTCAGCTTCTCGCCCTCAGCCAGCCGATAAAATCGCTCCGTCTCCCGGCCCGCCTTGATATGCAGATAAACCTCATCCCGCACCGACGCAGAAGCAACCGTCGGATCGTCCTCATGTTGTTTCTTCAGCGCCTCAAACTGGTCGAAGACCGCCTGCGTCGCAACGGCCCTCTCTTCAATCCACCCCTGCTCCCCGCCGGCTGTCTTTACCCGCACAAACCGTCGGCCATGCTCCAGAACCTGCAGTCTCTCACCGTTATCCACCGTCGCAGTACGGTTGGAAACTGCTGCAACCCGGTCCCGCAAATATGTCTGTTTAGCCGTCACATAGACATACTGCGCGGCAGGTTTTGGCCGCAATCGCGAGCAACCGCCCATCCCCATGGCCATGCACGCCAACACCACCGCCAGAGCCGCACACCGAAACATCTGTCGCCGTACACCGAACTGTCGAGGCAAAGACAAAATAGCCGAAAAACTCTCCAGCACTGCACACACCCTTTATCCATACTACTGGCGACAGGAATAAATTCTGCATACCTGCCGGTAAATTCCGAGATCCCTACTCAAAGGAGTACTCAACCTTTCAGCGCGTTAACGTGAGAGCGCTGGCGCCTGCAGGCGCGGTACCCGTCGTCACGCTGGTAGCCGGGGTGAGCTTTCCCGGCACCGTAATATCGAAGCTGTACATCGTCAGATCGGGTGCGCCCCCCACAGCCGCAGCCAGCAGATACTTCCCTGTCCTATCGATCCCAATCGACTGCACCCCACTCCCGCTCGCATACGGCGACCCGCTCAACGGCGTCAAAGTCAACGCCGCCGCAGTCGCTCCCGGCACAATCGTGTAACCAGAGATCGTCCCATCCGTGCGGTTTGCCGCATACGCATACGTGCCCGTCGAATTCAGCGCCACAGAGAAAGTCCCGCTCCCCGCTGCGAACGGCGTTCCCGTAACCGGAGTCAGCGACCCACCCGACCCGATGCTAAAAACTGCCACCCCTCCATTCGCCCCGCTCCGCGCAATATAGAGATAGCTCGTCTTTGAGTTCACAGCCAACCCATAATCTCCCGTCGTCTTATTTCCAGTGGCCAGTGTCTGGCTCAACACGGCCGTCCCATTCGTCGTATTGAACGTAAAGACAACATCGCCGCCTGTCCCCAGTGCGGCAAAGATCAGCGTTCCATCCGGCGACACCTTTACCTGCGACGGCTGCCATACTCCCGACGTCGCAGAGTACGTCGCTGGAGAAGTCACCGACGTCAGTGCGCCCGTCGAAGCGTTGATCTGAAAGATATCGAGCTGTTGCGTCGTCCCGTCAAGTGCAATCAGCCACTGCCCGTCCGGGGAGACGTCGACCGAGGCCGCCCACACCGCCACTTGCTGCGCGCCTGTGCTCGGAGCCGTCAACGATCCATTTGCATTGATGAAATACACAAAAATTCCATTTGCCGCTCCCACATACAGCAGCCCATTCTTCGGGGTCACCACCATCGAAAGCGGCACATATCCCGCAGCCATCGGAGAGTTGCTCACCGTCGTCAACGTTCCCGTCCCTATCGAAAACCCGCCTAGCGAACTCGCCGTCCGGTTCGCCACATAAACCTGGTTCCCCGTACTCCCGCCACCCCCTCCACCACCATTGATCGGAGGGAAAAAGCCCGCACACCCCATCAAACCCGGCACCGCCAGAGCCGCTGCGACCGCAGCCCACCGCCGCATCCTCGTCCTTTGTTCCATCACGTTCAAGCCTCTTGGTCCAATCTCCGCAGCAGCCAGCATCTCCAAGACTAAATCCAATTGACGTTCCTCTATAATCTCCACAATGTACCCACCTACACGCCTGCGCCTCCTGGGCCTAGCGGCGCTTGCATCGATTCTTACCCTCGCCCCCACCCTCCGCGCGCAGAAATCCCACTCATTCGACGCACCAGCGAGACAAACGACATCGGCCGCACTCGAACGCGAAGTTCACGCGGACATGATTTTTTTTGCCGATGACGAACTCCACGGCCGAGGCTCTGCCACGCGCGATGAGCATATCGCAGCCCTCTTCGTAGCCGCTCAGCTTCAATCCCTCGGCCTCGAACCCGGTGGCGAGAACGGCACCTTCCTCCAGAAGACTGCGCTCCCCGATCCATTGCCGGCTCGAATCCAGCAGCGCCTCTCCAGATTTCAAGACGTGCCCCGCAAAGAGACATGGAACGCCATCGGCATCCTGCGCGGCACCACCTCGCCCAACCAGGTAATCCTGCTCACCGCTCACCTCGATCACCTCGGCATCGGCCCGGCAAACGCTGCCGGCGACACAATTTACAACGGTGCCGACGACGACGCCTCCGGAACGACGGCCGTTCTCACGCTGGCCCGCATCCTCGCCACTGGCCCCCGACCTCGCCGCACCATCGTCTTCGCCCTCTTCGGCTCTGAAGAGATCGGCGGCTTCGGCAACCGTGCCTTTCTCGCCCATCCCCCCGTCCCCCTCGCCAGCATCGTCGCCAATCTCGAGTTTGAGATGAT
>JBDTEQ010000110.1:0-17593 GCA_039922475.1 Edaphobacter sp. | reverse complement strand
ATGGACGGCATTCTCCTCGACTCCCTCCGCCAAAAGCACAAGCTGCTCGACGACCTCGCTCTCCTTCCCGAAGGCCGAGGCTTCCTCCTCATCGAATTCGGCGCAGCGACCCAGACTGAAGCCGACGAACAGGCCAATGCCCTGGCCGCGTCACTCAAAGATCTCCCCGCCAAACCCACCTGCCGCATCTACACCGCCGATGAAGCGCACCGCGTCTGGCACATCCGCGAGTCCGGCCTCGGAGCCACCGCCTTCGTCCCCGGCAAGCCCATGCTCTGGGAGGGCTGGGAAGACGCAGCCGTCGATCCCGCGCGCGAGGGCTCCTATCTCCGCGCCCTCGACGCCCTCATGCGCGAGTTCAACTACACCAGCCCCATGTACGGCAACTTCGGCCAGGGTTGCGTCCACATGCGCTTCAACTTCGACTTCGAGACCGAAGCCGGCATCCTTGCCTATCGCCAGTTCATCGACCGGGCTGCGGATATTGTGGTGGCTCACGGCGGCTCGCTGTCTGGCGAACACGGCGACGGTCAGGCTCGTGCCGCGCTCCTCCCCAAGATGTACGGCCCCGAACTCATGCAGGCCTTTCGCGAGTTCAAACAAATCTGGGACCCCGACAACCGCCTCAACCCCAGCAATCTCATCGACCCGCACCAGCCCCACGAAGATCTTCGCCTCGGTGCCGACTACAAGCCCTGGCAACCCGAAACCCACTTCGCATTCGCCGAAAACCAAGGCTCTTTCGCTGCTGCAACTCTGCGCTGTGTAGGTGTAGGCGCCTGCCGCAAACAGGACGCCGGAGCCATGTGCCCGAGCTTCATGGCCACTGGCGAAGAGCTCTACTCCACCCGCGGCCGCGCCCATCTCCTGTGGGAGCTCATGCAAGGCGAAGTCCTAACCGACAAATGGAAGAACGAGCAGGTGAGGGAATCGCTCGACCTCTGCCTCTCCTGCAAAGCCTGCAAAAGCGAGTGCCCCACTAGCGTGGACATGGCTACCTACAAGGCCGAATTTCTCGCTCACCACTACGAGCACGCGTCGCGTCCACCCTTCCACTACGCCTTCGGACGCATCGATCGCTGGGCTCGCCTCGCCTCTATCGCCCCCCGCCTCGTCAACGCCATCAACAACGCGCCGCTCATCAGCAACCTCATCAAATCCACGCTCCACATCCACGGCAAACGGACGATGCCACGTTTCGCCAAACCTTTTATGCGCGAACATCGCAAACCGCAGATCACCGTTGGCAAAGACGTCTTCCTTTGGGCTGACACCTTCAACAACTACTTCCACCCCTCCACCATGCGAGCCGCCCATCAGGTCCTCACCGCCGCCGGCTTTCGCGTCACCCTCCCAACGCAACATCTTTGCTGCGGCCGCCCCCTGTACGACTTCGGCATGCTCGACACCGCCAAGGACTACCTCCTCAAAACCCTCAACGCTCTTACTCCACAGCTCAACGCCGGCACTCCCATCGTCGTCCTCGAACCATCCTGCGCCTCCGTCTTCCGCGACGAACTCACCAACCTCCTCCCCAACGATCCTCGCGCCATCAAGCTCCGCGATCAGACATTTCTCCTAAGCGAGTTCCTCGTCAAGCACGCTCCCCACTATCGTCCGCCGCAGATCGACAAAAAAATCATCGTCCACGGCCACTGCCATCACCACGCCACCATGGGCATGCAGGATGAGATTGCACTCCTCCGCCTCACCGGAGCACAAGTCGAACTCCTCGACTCCGGCTGCTGCGGCATGGCCGGCCCCTTCGGCTTCGAAAAAGACAAATTCGACCTCTCGCAGAAACTAGGCGAGCGAGTCCTCCTGCCTGCCGTCCGCAAGAACGCCGACGCCATCATCGTCAGCGACGGATTCAGTTGCTGCGAACAGATCACGCAAAACACCAACGCCCGACCCAGGCACCTCGCCGAAGTCCTCGCCCAGCCTTCAAAACCCTAAACCCGCCCCATCCTCACACTCGGTCCCATACTCACACCAGGTAGGTTATTCGCCTCACGCGCGAACCGCTTTTCTCCCAGCATCCACCCTCCAGCCCGCGCAAAGTTTGCCACCGCCCGCAACAACATCTACGCTAACCATTGAGGCCCAATGACCATCAAACAGGAAGTCGAATCCCTTCTTACCGCCCTCGGCGTCCCTTCCACCGCATACACCAGCGGCACTCTCGCCGTCCGCTCCCCCATCACCGGCGAAGCCATCGCGCAACTCCCCACCATCACTGCCGCCGATGCAACCAAAGCCATCGCGCAAGCCCACGCCGCTTTCTTAGAGTGGCGCACCGTCCCCGCCCCCAGACGCGGCGAACTCATCCGTCTCCTCGGCGAAGAACTTCGCGCCAATATCGAACCTCTCGGCCGCCTCGTCACCATCGAAACCGGCAAGCTCCACTCCGAAGGCCGTGGTGAAGTGCAGGAGATGATCGACATCTGCACCTTTGCCGCCGGCCTCTCCCGCCAACTCGCCGGCCTCACCGTCCCATCCGAGCGCGCCAAACATCGCATGATGGAGACCTGGCATCCACTCGGCGTCGTCGGCATCATCTCCGCCTTCAACTTCCCTGTTGCCGTCTGGAGCTGGAATGCCTCCCTCGCTCTCGTCTGCGGCAACTCCGTCGTCTGGAAGCCCAGCGAAAAGACTCCACTCACTGCTCTCGCCACGCAAGCCATCTTCGACCGAGCAGCAAAAAAGTTCGGCAGCATTCCCAAAGGCCTCGCCACGCTTCTCATCGGCGACGCCGCCGTAGGCCAGCAGCTCGTCGACTCTCCGCTTATCCCGCTAGTCTCCGCAACCGGCTCCACCGCGATGGGTCGTGCCGTAGCTCCACGTCTAGCCAGCCGCTTCGCCCGCGCCATTCTCGAGCTCGGCGGTAATAACGCAGCCATCGTCGCCCCCACCGCAGACCTGGATCTCACTCTCCGCGCCATCGCCTTCTCTGCAATGGGCACAGCGGGCCAGCGTTGCACTACGCTCCGCCGCCTCATCGTCCACGACAGCGTCTACGACCAGCTCGTCCCTCAACTCAAAAAGGTCTACTCCTCCGTGGTCGTCGGCGACCCCGGCGAATCCACCACCCTCGTCGGTCCACTCATCGACGAGCGAGCCTTCAACGCCATGCAGAAAGCCCTCTCCGACGCCAAAGCTGCAGGCGCAACCATCACGGGTGGCGATCGCGTCCTTAGTAAGGAGAATCCCGAAGCCTTCTACGTCCGTCCCGCACTCGTCGAAATCTCAACCCAGGCCGATGTCGTCAAGCGCGAAACCTTCGCCCCCATCCTCTACGTCCTCAGGTACTCCGACTTCCCCGACGCCCTGACCCTCCACAACGACGTCCCGCAAGGCCTCTCCTCCAGCATCTTCACCATGAACCTCCGCGAAGCCGAGCAGTTCCTCTCCGCCACCGGCTCCGACTGCGGCATCGCCAACGTCAATATTGGAACGTCAGGCGCAGAGATCGGCGGAGCCTTCGGAGGCGAAAAAGAAACCGGTGGCGGACGCGAATCCGGCTCCGACGCCTGGAAGCAGTACATGCGTCGCGCCACCAACACCATCAACTACGGAACCGATCTCCCACTCGCTCAAGGCGTCAGCTTCGACATCGACTGAGAGCGAGCGGAGAAATCCATCCCGCCTCCACCCCACTAGCGCAAAGAAAAGCGGCTGCCGCAGAGAACCACGACAGCCGCTCACTCATCATCGCAATCTACTCAGCAGCGGCAGACTTGCGCCCAACCAGCCGCCCATCCATATCCGCCAGCACATACGCGACCACGGACAGCATTGCTGCATTCTTGCGGAACTCCACCGGATCGACCTTATCCAGCGTATCCGCCTCCGTGTGGTGCCAGTCGAAGTAGTGTGCCTCAATAGTCCGCGGACTCAACCCCGGAACTCCGTCCACCGTCAGCGGCTCAATATCCGTACCACCGCCGCCTGCTGAAACCGTATCGGTCCCAATCGGCCCCAGCATCGAAACGATATCCTGCAGCGCAGCCACAGACTGTTTCATATCCGCCGGCATCGCGCTCTCATCCATCATCCTCGCAGCCGGTGCCGTACCATTAGCGCCCGCCGCGGTACGTGGCCGACGCGGTCCACCCATACTTCCGTAGCCAATTCCCAGCGGCTTCTCTGCGCCTCCATCCATCTCAATCGCCGCCACCTGCTCGCCGATCTTCTCTCCAATCATCTTCCGGTAAGCTCGTCCCCCGGCATCGCCATTCTCTTCATTCACCCAGAACACCAGCCGGATCGTCCTCTTCGGCTTCAACCCCAGCTTATGGATCAGCGTCACCGCCTGATACGCCGCCATAATTCCCGAACCATCGTCCTGCGCGCCCTGCCCCACATCCCACGAGTCGATGTGCCCGCCAATCGCCACCACCTGCTCCGGATGCTCGCTTCCAACAATCTCGCCCATCACATTTCCAGCCTGCACATCCGGTTCCATGTGTGCGTCCATCTGCAGGTGTACCGTCACCGGCCCTTCTTTTGCGAGCCGCTCAATCATCAATGCATCTTCCACCGTAATCGCCGCCGCCGGAATCTCCGGCTGCTTCGCGTCATACACCAGCGTCCCCGTATGCGGAACCTGCATCGCCAGTCCAGTCGCGGACCTCACCAGCATCGCCACCGCACCCTTCGCCGCCGCCCGCGAGGCCCCATACGTCCTGTACTGCGTATTCACCCCATACCCATGCCAGCCCGGGTTATACACAACAATCTTCCCTTTCACCTGCTCCGGTGTCATCGCATTCAACGCGTCAAAGCTCGGCACAAAAACCACCGGAGCAGTAATGCCTCCAGCAGAAGTCCCCACGCTCATCCCCAATCCGGTCATGTGCAGCGGCCTCGTAATCGGCCCCGCCTCACCCTTGTACATCATCGCGCCCGACTCATTCCCTCGAACCCAACGCGGCACCATCACCGGCTGCACCGTCACATTCTGCAGCCCTGCCTTGCGCATCAACTCCGCGCCCCACGCCACGGCAGTATTCAATTGAGGCGTCCCACTCAGCCGTTTGCCAATGTGATCGCACAGATACGCCAATGCGGTATAGCCATCTTCATCCGTCTCCCCCGCCTGCAGAATCCTGGCCGCATCCACTCCATACTTCGCCGCCAGTGGTCCTGCAACGCCTGGCATTCCCGGCACCGGCGGTGCACCTGGCGCACCCATCTGCGCAAAACCAGCCTGCCCAATACACAACACAGCTCCCATCATCAAAACGGCAAAACCCTTCATGCGAATCTCCTTGATTTCTTTTGAACCATAGAACCTCGCACCTGCAAAAGACAAGTTCCCAAGGATATAAATCCCGCAATACCTGTCTGCCAGCGTTAGACCGCATACAGAAGGTCAATCCCTTTCACCTGCCATCTCGCGTAGCATCTCAAATTAGAGACGCATGATCACATTGAAACCTCGCCGACTCCTCGCCCTCTGCCTGGCATGTTCTTTCATCACGCCTGCCATCGCTCAGGTCCTCGCCCGTCCCGGCTGGGCTGGCTCCGGCATCAGCACCGACGTCTGGTGGAAGCATCCCGTCGTCTACCAGGTAAACCCCATCAACTTCAGCCCCACCGGCGGCAGCGGCCTCCACGGCATCGCCCAGCATCTCGACTACATCCACTCCCTCGGTGTCGACGCCCTCCTCCTCACCTCCATCCAACCCGACGCCGCCCACGCCCAATCCATCGACCCCGCCTACGGCACCCTAGACGATCTCGACGACCTCATCCACGAAGCCAGCCGCCACAATATCCGCATCCTCCTCGATCTCGACGCAAAAATTCCCGCCGCCGATCTTCCCAACGTCGCTCGCTTCTGGCTCAACCGCGGCATCGCCGGCTTCCACGTCAACGGCTCCACTCCAGAAGCTCACGCCCAGGCCGCCGAGCTTCGTAAAGCCGCCGGCACCTATCTCGGTCAGCGCATCCTCATCGGCGATGTCGATTCCACGTCGCCCGCATCTCCGCAGCAGCGTACCTACAAAGCTCCCGATGCGGAAACTCCCCAACTCATCCTCGACGCCAGCCTCGGCTCCGTCGCCCCGCTCAATCCCGCTGCCATCCGCTCCGCCATCGAGTCCACCGAAGCCATCGCGCAGGCCGGCCACAGCATCCCTCTCCTCGCCACCGACGGCCCTGCCTTCCAACGCAGCATGGGCCGCTACGCCGACGGCAAAAATGACCTCGCCATCGCCAAACTCCTCGCCACCATCCTCTTCACCACCCGTGCTCAACCTCTCCTCTACTACGGTCAGGAGCTGGGCGTACGCGCACCGTCGGACTCCGCATCGGCAAACGCGGCAACGCCAATCATCACCTGGGATGCGCCGCCGCCGCCGCCAAAGGGCAAACCCGTTCCACCGCCCGAACCCGAAACGGCAAATTCGATACCCAACGCGGCACTGGAAGACGCCGACCCCAACTCACTCCTCAACTGGTACCGCAAGCTCATCGAGCTCCACCACAGCAACACAACCATCAACTCCGGCGAGTACCTCACCATCAACCGTGACGATCAGAACGTCCTCATCGTCATCCGCAAGCCCAGAAACATCTCCCCGGCAGACCCCATCCTCGTCATCCTCTGCAATCTCTCCGGCCAGCCGCAGAATCTTTCTCTCAAGGCCGACACGATGAAGCTCCACCTTCGCGGCAGCTTCCTCCGCACCGTCCTGCGCACCGACAACGGCATGGGCACCATGCATCTCGAATCCATGACCATCCCGCCATACACCGCATACATAGGCGCGCTCCGCTTCTAAGAGCCCGCTGAAGCTCCCGGCTCCTCTGCAACTGAACAACCTCGCAACGGGTTTTTGGGAATACCCCTGAGAATTGTCATCTCGACCGAAGTCGCGCAGTTCATCGCGCGACGCAGTGGAGAGATCCCCGCATTTCGCCTTTGCTTTTGCCTGTCCTCCTGCAGCCCAATTCGTTCTAAGCCGCAATCAATCCGACCGCAAAGTCTGCGTCAGGTCCACCGAAGCCGCACGGCGGGCAGGCAGTAGAGTCGCAATCAGCGTCAGCAAAAGCAACACCGCCGCAGCCAAAGCCAGCACTACCGGATCGAGCGCCCCCACCCCAAACAGAAACGACTGCAGCAGGTGCGACGCGCCCCACGCTCCCACCAGTCCAATCGCGCAGCCAATCAATGCAAGCTTCGCCCCTGAAGCCATAACCAGCCGCACGATCCCTCCGCGTTGCGAGCCCAGTGCCATGCGAATCGCCATCTCCTGCACCCGCAGCGCAACCGAAAATGCAATCACGCTATAAATACCCAGCACCGCCAGCAGCACCGCAATCGCCGCAAACAAGGAGATCAGCGCCGTATTGAATCGTCGCGGAGCCTCGCTCTCCGAGATAGCGTGTTCCATGGTCTGCACCTGGTTCAGAGGCAGTTGCGCATCGATCGAACGCACCGTTCCGCGCAGTGTGCTCTCCATCGCCTCCGGAGACATGGCGGTTCGCAGCGCAATAAATCCTCCATTCCCATCCAAACCCCCAGGCGTGGCCAGTGATCCCTCCATCGCCTCAGCCTGTGCTACGGTGCCGTACCACTGCTGCTTTGCCGGAGAATCGGGAGCACCTTCCTTCACATTGGCGACCTCACCCACCACAACTGCCCAGGGCGTCTTCATCGTAGGGGTACCCACTCGTATCCGTTTGCCGATTGGATTCTGACCAGGCCAGGACTGTTCCGCCAGCTTCTGGTTCACAATCACCACAAGCTGCCCATCCGCCTTGTCATCCAGCGTAAAGAATCGTCCCCGCAACAAGGGAACTCCCATCGCCTGAAAGTAGTCGCCCTCCACCTGAATGATCGTCGCAAGATCGTATTCTGTATCTTTGGGCGGCACATAGCCCTCTGCCACAAAAACGCTGTTATTGTTGCTGCCTGAATCCGGTGCCAGCGAAGTCAACCCCACGCTCTTCACGCCAGGAAGTTGCTGAAGCCGTCGCAATAGCTCGTGGTCAAACTCATCGACGACAGCCTGAGTCTTGTACTGGTTTCGTGGCAGGTTATAGGTCGCCACCAGCGTATGGTCCGGCTGAAAGCCCAGGTCTACCTCTCGCATTTTCTCGAAGCTGCGCAGCAAAAGGCCCGACGCGGCCAGCAACACCAGCGCAATCGCAACCTCTCCAATCACCAGAGCCGAGCGCAGCCGAGCATGTCCTCCTCCCAGGCTGCCAGTGCGCCCACCCTCCTTCAGAGTGTCATTCACATTGGTGCGGATGGCGGCAAACGCCGGCGCAAGCCCGCAGACGATTCCCGTCAGCACGGCCACGCCAAGAGCAAAGCCCACAACCCGCCAATCCAGTCCGATCTCATTCAGACGGGGCAAGGTCTCCGGCAAAGCGTTCACGCCAACGCGCAGAGCGACAGCGGCAAATGCAAGCCCCACTACGCCCCCCGCAATACTTAATACAAGACTCTCCAGAAGCGTCTGCCAAAGCAGTGTCCTCGCGCTCGCACCCAGCGCAAGCCGAACCGCAATCTCGCGTCGGTTCCGGATCGCACGCACCAGCAGAAGACCAGCCAGATTAGCGCATGCAATCAGGAGCACGATAGCAACGGCAAGAAACAGTGTGCGAATCAGCGGCCGCGCATCCTGCACAGTCTCTTCGCGCAGCGGTCTCACCACCGGATGCATGCTGATGCCCGCCATAAACGCCGGATAGTTGCGAATCGTCTCCTTCGCTACGGTCTCGGCATCGTTGACCGCCTCCGTCGTCGTAACGCCCGGCTTCAATCGCCCAACCATGGTGTAGCTCCAGTTGGCTGCATTGGTCGGCGACAGCTCCTGCGGTGTAAAGCTGATCGGAACCCACAGTTCGCTGCGGTTCAGATGACCCGGGACCAACGGAAATTCAAAGTTACGCGGCATCACGCCGATCACCACATAAGGCTTGCGATCGAGAAGGATCTTTTTGCCCAGAATGCTCCGGTCGCCTTGAAAGCGGCTCTGCCACGTCGCATAGCTCAGTACAGCCACCTGCTGGTGCTCGTCATCCTCCCGCTGCGTGAAGACCCGACCCAGCAGCGGCTGCACTCCAAGCGCCGGCAATACGCCTGCGCTCATGCGAGTCGCATTCACCACTGCCGGTTCTCCCAGGCCGGAGAGCTCAAGGCCCGCTCCCTGGTATCCACCCAGGTTGGTGAAGCTATGGGTGTCGCGCATATAGTTGCGAATGTCCTGAACCGTTACACCATCGTCGCCGCTTCCTTGTTCGTTGCCCTGGAGAACGTCGGACAGGACCATCAGCCGATCAGGCTCCGGAAAAGGCAGCGGCCGCAACAGAACGCCCTCGACGATGGAAAAGATCGCAGTCGTCGCCCCAATGCCCAGCGCCAGCATCAGCACAGCCGTAATCGCAAAACCGGGAGACTTCAGCAGTCGGCGAACCGCAATCTGCAGATCTCGAGAAAAAGATGTCATTGGAACTCCTCGCACAATGGACTATCGTCACCCGTGCAATTCGTCTGCCAGACATGCATCGCAGGAATGCGCACCAGGTCAACCACTTAGTCCAATATCCCATACGCTGTCAGTTCAAGAATTGTTCATAATCGAACCGGACCGTCCACAGATGGACGCATCCTGATACCAGCGCCGAAGTCAAACCGCACCTTTCGTCATGCACTCCTATCGACATCCGCCCGCTCAAACTGTTTCATGAGAGACTTTCTCGAACCCTCTACCCGCGTTTCGATGATCTTTCGAAAGAGAAGCCATGCCTGAACAAGCTCCGCGCCACCTGACCCTTGAGGTAGAAGAAAAAAAGACAGTAACCATCGTGCGATGCCACGGCCAGCTCGTCTCCGGACTAACCGACATCCTCCACTCCAGCGTCCGCCCAATGATCCAGCCCGACAAGCGAATCGTACTGGATCTGTCCGATCTCACCTGGATGGACAGCATGGGTCTCGGCACCCTCGTTGGCCTCTACACCTCGGCCAAAGCAGCAGGCTGCCAGTTGCAGCTCCTCAAAATCGGCAAGCGTGTCCGTGAACTCCTCGGACTCACCCATCTCCTGGACGTCTTTACTGTCATTGGCGAAAACGGCGTCAGGCTCTAACCTCTTACCAGCCGTTACCGTGTCTTCGCGATGTCCGGCCCCAGTATCTCCTGCACATTCAGCGCCGGTCCCGTCGGAATCTCTTCTCGCTCCAGCCGCTGCTGATCTCGCTCATACTGCGAATCCAGATGGTTCTCCGTCAGTCCAGCCTTCAGAATCGCAAACGCGTCCTCCGGTGTATCCGCAAACTTGAAGAGTTCCAGGTCCGCCGGAGCGATCGCTCCCTTCTCTGCCAGCAGCTCCAGGTTGATCACGTGCTTCCAATACTCTGACCCATAGATCACCACCGTAATCTTCTTAGCCAGCTTCTTCGTCTGCGCCAGCGTCAGCACCTCGAACATCTCGTCCAAAGTCCCGAACCCGCCAGGAAACACCACCAGCGCCTTCGACAGATAAGCAAACCAGTACTTCCTCATAAAGAAGTAGTGAAAATCGAAGCTCAGCTCCGGCGTAATGTATGGGTTCGGGTGTTGCTCGAACGGCAACCGGATATTCAGCCCGATCGTCTTGCACCCTGCTTCATACGCTCCGCGATTAGCCGCCTCCATAATCCCCGGCCCGCCACCCGAAGTCACCACGAACCGATGTCTCCGGCCCGGCAGCGACTTCGACCATGAAGCCACCATCCCTGCCAGCTTGCGCGCGTCTTCGTAGTACTGCGCCATCTCTACCGCGGCCTCTGCGCGCTTCAACTGAAGTCTGCTCGGCTCGCCGCTCTCAATCTCACCTGGTCTGGCTGGCTGCTCATGATCAGGCGCAGGCTGTGCCGACCCTGTATTCTCCAGCAGCTCCAGCTCCGAGCTCGCAACATCCAGCGCCCGAAACCGCGCCGACCCGAAGAACACCACCGTATCCTGAATCCGCTCCCGTCGAAACCGCGCCATCGGTTCCGCATACTCCGCCATAATCCGCAGAGGCCGTCCCTCAGGCGAGTTCAAAAACTCGGGATTCTCATACGCCAGCGGAGCCTCTTCCATCTCATCGGGCACACCTTCACTCATCGTCTCTTTATCCTGTCTTTCCTTATCCCCGGTAGTCGCGATAGTGCACCGCCTCCGAGATTCCAATCCAGATATCCAGCAATCCCAACCCGGAGATCATTCCCCGCACCGCGCCGTTATGCAGAATCGCTGCCAGCCACGGCCGTGCCAGGATGAAAGCGTTGCGGTCCCACACCCGCGTCCACCACGGCAGCACCATCACCAGCACGCCCAGATACACGCAGAACAGCACCAGCACAAACAACGACAGCCGTTGCAGCCAGACCGGCGCGGTTCTCTTCGCACCCTCTCCGCCGCTAGGCTGCGTCCGCTCCACCACCGGTTCCGGGGTTGGGTAAAGTTGTGGCTGTCCCGACATCGAACTCCGAGAAATGCTGCTTGCAAAAAAACTTACCTTCAACACTCTTACTTCAACACTGTTACTTCAACACTGTTACTTGACACTAGCAGAGCGCCCCTCCATTGTCTCTCCAACCGCTCGCCACACCAAGCACCATACAAAAGCACCTTGCTCATTGCGGAGTACTGGCCCTTCCAGCGGGAGCCCGCGTGTCATGCGCAAGATCCAGCCGCAAATCATACGTCGATCCCGTACCCGTCACCTTGATCGGCAGTTCCACTCCCGCACCATTCTTCTTCAGCAGCTTGTCGAACGGCATCAGCAGCAGACTCTTCCACCCCGTCGTCATCTGCGACGCCGTAGCCTCCGTCCGCACCTTGCCATGAAACTCAAACCTGCTCCCCACCAGATGCACCTGCCCGCTCATCGCCACCTGTGCCCCCGGCATCGCAAAGTTCAGCTCGCTCACATCGAGCACAGCATCCGCCTGCGAAAACTTGCCCGACACCGTCGACCCCACCACTTCAGCATCCTGCGCATTCGCCAGATGCGGCTTACCCTTCGCCCGTTCGCTCATCGCATCCAGTTGCTGCTGCATCTTCGCATCGTTCAGGAACGCATCATGAATCGCAAACGTCCCCGCAAGTCGCATCTTCCGCGAAACGCTCACCGCTCCCGGCGGAATCTCCACATGCATCTTCAACGCCAGCGCTCCCCGCATCAGTGCAGGCTTCGCTTTCATCCCCAGCGTTAGCATGTCTTCGATCCGCCCCTTCTCCATCACCACATGCAAATCCGTATCGTGCCCCGGAGCACCCACACCACGCGTCACCGCTCCCGAAGCCGTCAACTCCGACTGCCCCACCCGCGCCTTCACCTCATCCAGTCGCGTATCGCCCGTCGTCCCATCCACCACGGCCTTGAACTCTGTATGCAGCGGCAGCGCATGCTCGCTCACATCCAGCCGAAAGTCCGGCGTCTCCGTCACACCCTCAACCGCAATCTCGCCCAAAGTCCCGCCAAACTTTCCCGTCGAAGAAAGAATCCCGCTAATCCCGTGGATCGAAGACAAGTCCGCATGGGTGAACTCGTAGCTCCCATCCAGCGGCGTATCTCGCGGATTGTCATCCTGCCACGGCCCAAAGTGTCCCGTCGAATGCACATCCCCGATCGGCTTCGGATTCTTCAACACCGCGTCATAGTTCAGCGGCTTCCTCGCGCCCACATCGGTCAACACCAGCCTGCCGATATCGAACTCCAGCGGTTTCTTCCCCGTTTTATTATCTCCAGCCTTGCTCGTCTCGATCACCACCTTCGCATCCGTGCACTCAATCGTGTCCACTGCAATCCCCAGTATCGACTGCCTCTTCCGCTTCGGATCATCCGGCATCCCCTCGCCGCGTTCTCCCTTCGGCGGAATATTCACCTGCAATCCCCGCACCTTCACCGCAACCACCCGCGTCGTCGGTCGCAACAACTCCCTCCACCCTGTCCGAAATTCAAAGCTGTCTACAGCCAGCATCGGCGGCGCATTCGGTCTCGCATCCGGCTTTGTCGGCCCTGCCAGATAAAGAATCCGCAACCCTCCACCCGTCACGATTACGCCTCTACGCATCGACACCTCCAGCCGGTCCAGCTCCACCGGAGAATGAAACCGCGCCGAAAGCGTCTCCACCACCTTCTTGCGCAGCATCGGCTGCATCTGTCGCAACCCCCACATCACAATCCCCGCGCCAACCACCGCCACCAGCACAAACGCCACACCGGTCCACACAATCCACCGCCTCCGCCACCATCGCAAGCGCGTCTTCGTCGTCTGTACCTCTATCCGCGCCTCGTTCAAGCCGCACCCCTCCACCTTAGACGCTCCCTATCGTCAACGCGTCGAGATACTCTGCAATCTTCTTCCGTTCTGCTTGCAGTTGTCTCTCTTGTTGTCATCCCCGAAGGGGATCTGCTGTTGTAGTTGTCTGTTCCTGCAGTCGTCCCGAGCGCAGCGAAGAACCCCGAAGCACTCCACCCGCCCCAACTCTCTGCGAACCTTTCGCCCAACTACCCAACGCGATACCATCATCCTGTGCGAATCCTCCAGACCCTTCTAGCCCTCTGCTTGCTCCCTCTCTGCACCAACGCGCAAACCCTCACCATCACCCACGCCACAGTCATCGACACGGTCACAGGCAAAACCCTGCCCAACACCACAGTCGTTATCAATGGAAACCGCATCGCCAGCGTCGCACCCTCCTCCAAAGCCGATCTCAAATCCGGCAAGGTCATCGACGCCCACGGCCAATACCTCATCCCCGGCCTCTGGGACATGCACACCCATGTCTACTTCGGTGGCACCGCCGTTGACGGCACCGACCTCATCCTCCCCCTCTTCCTCGCCAACGGCATCACCGGCATCCGCGACATGGGCTCCGCGCTCGACCCCGTCCTCAAAGCCCGCGACGACATCGCCGCCCACCGTCTCCTCGGTCCTCGCATGGTCGTCTCCGGCCCCATGCTCGACGGCCCCAAATCCCAGTACAAAGCCGCCATCGCCATCACCACACCCGAGGACGGGCGCAAAGCCGTAGACATGCTCCACAGCCGCGGCGTCGACTTCATCAAAGTCCAGTCTGGCCTCCCCCGCGACGCCTACTTCGCCATCGCCGCCGAAGCCAAAAAAGACAACATCATCTTCGAAGGCCACGTCCCCGACTCCATCCGCGCCTCCGAAGCCGTAGCCGCCGGCCAGCACACCTTCGAGCACCTCATCGGCATCTTCGAAGCCAGCTCACCCGACGAAACCAAATACCTCACCGGCAAAAAAACCGTAGGCATGTTCCTCCAGACCTACAACCCTGCCCTCGAAGCGAAGATCGTCAACCTCCTCGCAAAGAATCACGTCTGGCAATGCCCCACCCTCTACTGGGAACGCGGCCAGTGGCTAGTCGACGCCATCGACTACACCAAAGACCCCGACCTCGCCTACGCCGGACACACCTGGGTCACCAAACAGTGGCCCCGCTCACAAAAGGGCATCCTCAAATCCCTCGACACCGATCCGCTTCCCGTCCGCGAAAAATTCGTCACCCACGAGCTCGACATCGTACGCAAACTCCACGCCGCAGGCGTCCCCTTCCTCGCCGGCACCGACACTCCCGCCGGAGTCGACGTCATCCCAGGCATCAGCCTTCATCTCGAACTGCAACGCTTCGTAGCCGCAGGCTTCACCCCATTCCAAGCCCTGCAGACCGCCACCCTCAACCCGGCAAAGTTCTACAACAAGCTTAGCGACTTCGGCACCGTCCAGCCTGGCCGCATCGCCGACCTCGTTCTCCTCGAAGCCAACCCGCTCGACGATATCGCCAACACGCGCAAAATAGCGGCAGTCATCACCGACGGCCGCTATCTCTCACCGCAAGACCTCGAACAACTCCGCACCAGACTCAAACAACTGGCAGCAACAAAATAGTCCGGTCGCGTAACGCACATGCCTGTGGGCTTGCTCTCTGCATTATCCAAACCCACAGGCACACGCGCCTATCCGTGCGTCTCCACGACATCCGCGACAAGATGTGAGGCATGGGTCACAGCTCCGCCAGCACGCAGAGCCGCCGCCACCAGCGCCGTCTCTGCAATCTCCTCTGGCGTCGCTCCAGCCTCCACCGCCCTCCCTCGATGAATCTCCAGGCAATACGGACACTGCGTCGTTAAAGCCACTCCCAGCGCGATCAGCTCCTTGTACTTCTTCGGCACCGCGCCATCTTCCATCGCAGCCTTATCGAAGGCCAGAAAGCGTCCATCGCCTTCGGTGCCGCCTTACCCAGCGCCTTCAACTTCTTCAAATTCGCCATGTCGTACATAGGTGTTTCTCCTTCTTCTATCGATCTGTTGAATCAACCACCCCAGCGAAATGCAGGCCATGATGCAGACGAAGCGGCTCAACATCGCCGAGCTCGAACGCGCCGCGCAATCTTATGCAGCGCACGTTCCAGATTGTTTCCATACGAAAGCGTCTACTTCACCGCGCAATTCTTCCGCCCCGTATCCGCCACGCTCGCAATCAGCCACTTCCCATCCTTGCGAACAACGTTGAACAAGTCCGTCCCGCAGTGGTCCACCTTGCCATCGACCAGAAACTCGAACGGCGCCCACACCACCGCCAGGTCGTTATCGATCCGGATCAGCGGATCATGAATCCGTTCTTCAATCTTCGTAGTCCCCGGCCGTCCCACGCGGTCTGCGAACGCCTCAAACGTCATCTGCGACGGCTTCCCATCCCGCATCAATACCAGCGTCCCGCCCGCCAGCCAGGCCTCCTTGATCGCTGCCGCATCGCGCTTCGCCATGCCATCGAACATCGCCTGCACCGGAGCCAGCACCGCCTGCTCCTCTGGCGTCGCCGCCTGCAGCGAAGCCGTCAACAAGCCGGCAGCCATCGCCCCGGCAATCAGCAAACCCATTCCACGAAAGATCTTCATGGCTCCGATCCTAAAACAGAACTACGCCTTCTGCATACATCTGGCTTTTGCATATTTCTTGATGCCAGATGACGTACTGCGGTGAAAACGTAGTGCCCAAATGTAAAGGTGACGGGCTCAAAAAGAGTCCGCCACCTCAGGCTACAAACGGGCCTTTACTTCATGGCATACAAGAAGGACGCCAGAAAGACAAAGGACATTCCTAAACATAGGATGTACAGGCGAAAAGCAACGTAGCTTATCTGCAGAAGAGATGTTGCAGACTCTTCTTGAAAGTCGGATTTTGCGAACTCTCGCTTCATCAATCGATAAAGGTTCAAAATGTAATAACCCGCATAGTTGATCAAAAAAACAATAAGCAGGATAAAGCCAGTCAGATAAGGCGCAAACCTAGCATCCTCATGAAAGCGACGGTATAAGCCGAGCAAATCGATATAGTTCAAAAGGTTGAACATGATCACCAACCAGAAATGGCGTGAAGAAAGGAACCCATGCGTAATGGTCTTCCTCCACGTAACGGAAATCTCCGATGGCATAGCCGTCGTATTCATAAGGTCTCCAAAAGTTGCCGGCAGAAAATAACTATGGGTTTGAAAAACTTGCTACGCGACGGCAGCCATCGCCCCGGCAATCAGCAAATTCTAACCTCTGAGCATAGCGAAGCGTCATACCCCAGACGCTAAAAACCTACCAAGCCGTTCCACCCCAAGCTCATTCTTCTCCCATCGCGCGGCATAGCACCATCGCATCCACCCCTCACCCTCGGGCCCAAACGCTCTCCCCGGTGCAAGCCCCAGCCCAACCTGATCGAGCAATCGCTCCGCAAAATTCAGCGAGTCATTCTCTCCCGCCACACGCAGAAAAAGATACATGGCTCCGCTCGCCTCCGGCACCTCAACACCCGGGATCTGCCGCATCGCCGCCGTCAATCGGCACTTCGTCTCAGCCAGTTCGGCACGCAGTTGCAGAACATAAGGCTCGCCGTCCCGCATCGCCACCGCCGCGCCTCGTTGTGCAAAGCTCGCCACGCACGACGTGTTGTACTCAATCAGCGGCGCAAGCTCCGGCAGCACTGTCGACGGAGCCACCAACCAGCCCACCCGCCACCCCGTCATCGTCCACGCCTTCGAAAAGCTGTTCACCACAATCAGCCGATCGCCCTCGTCCGCAATCCCAAGAAACGAGGGAGCCGACCTCATTCCCTCCGCGAACACCAGCCGCTCATACACATCGTCCGCAACAATCCATATTCCCAATCGGCGACAGTGCTCAAGAATCGTCCTCTGTTCCTCCGGCTCCAGAGTCCACCCCGTAGGATTGTTCGGCGAATTGATCACCAGCATCCGCGTTCCCGGCTTCAATGCCTGCAGCAGCTTCTCCAAAGGCAGCACCCATCGCCCTTGCTGCACCTCCAGCGAAACGCACTCCACCTCAGCGCCAACGATCTTCGGAATCTCCACAGCATTCGGCCAGAGTGGTGTCACCGCGACAACGTGGTCCCCCGGTCCCGCCAGCAGTTGGCTCGCCAGCATCAGCGCCGAAACGCCCGAAGTCGTCACCGCAACCCGATCCACACCGAACTCTCGCCCATGCAGACCCGTCAGATACGAGGCGATAGCTTCACGCAGATAACCCCGGCCCAGATTCTCCGAATAAAAAGTCTCTCCCTCACTGAGCGA
>JBDTEQ010000109.1:0-18602 GCA_039922475.1 Edaphobacter sp. | reverse complement strand
AAATCCCTCGGCTGGAAAGCCCCAGCAGAACTCTTCCTCCCAAAAGAAGACTTCGACTTCGTCCAGTTCTGGCAAGAACCTTCACATACAATCGACCACGTTGCACTTCGTCCTTGAATCCACCCTGCTGTTGCCGTTGCCGTTGCGGTTGCCTGTTCTCTTGTTGTAATGCAGTTAGGGATCTGCAGTTGCCAATCTTCCTTACCGAAGACAGCGAGACAACCATCGCTCTTATCCATCTTTTATCCCTTGGATCACCGTTACGCCTTTCCCTGAACCAGCTCCGAACCCTGCTTCCGAACACGACCCAAAAACTATTTTTCGCGTTTTTCCAGCCAAAATCGCATGTCAAGCCCCAAAACCACTTAACCATAAGAAAACAAACGACATCCAGTTGGCGTATTCCCCCCTGTCCAATCCCGTATAATAAAGACAGCAACCCAGAAAGCCTCGGACGAGATCCGAGGTTTAGTCTCTTTAAAAAAGGAAAATCCACCCTAAACCCTTTATTCGGACATATTTAGCAGTAACCCCTTTGTTTTGGCATATTTACAGAACATCCCTCCCGGTAAATCAATGATCCTGAGAGACTTACAGCCGGGCAATGGGGGGGTACCCCCAGGTCATCGCACAGAGCGAAACAGAAAACTCCCCCACACCACCAGCAGAGGAAAGAACTCCAGCGTATACCGCGGCTCCGAGTTATCCACGGTCAGCAGCAGTGCGCAACGCAAAACCACATACCCCACCATCGCCCAGCACAACGAACCATGCACTCCCCAACCGCTCCGTCGCCAGCGCCAGAGCCCAAACCCGCCAAGCAAGAAATAACCGAGGTTGAGCGCCCCAAGCTCCGCGGCAATAACCGTCGTCTGCGGATGTTCACTCCACTTCCACCACTCCAGAGGAATCTCCAGCATCTCCGCGCGAGGCCGAAACGCCATATTCAGCAGACGCGCAACCGGCAGCGCAATGTAGTAGCGGATCGGATCGTCGTGGATGCGCTCCTCCGCAAGCGCTTCAAAGCGCGCGTCCAGCGCTGGCGTCGCATTGTAAGCCGTGTTGTACTCGTCCAGAATCGCGCCCGTCTGCTCGTACTGTTCCGTGGAATCGAAGGCGCGCGTCGGCAGATCGCCGATCCAGATCGGAGCATTGTCGTAGTTCCAGTACACCTCCTCGGTCGAGGCGAAGTCCACCGCCCACGTCCGATACCAGCGCTGGAATCCGAGCGACACAAACTGCCCCGGATCAGTTGCATAACGAGGGGCCAGCGGCTGCACCACACGGAACGTCCGCCAGTTCCGCACCGTCCACGGCATCAGCGGAAGCACTACGCAAAGCGCCGCAACCGCAACCGGCAGCACCCTCCTCTGCGAAGCCCGGCTCATCCACACCATCGCCGCAACCACTGCAACCGCCAGCAACCCCTGCTCCGGCCGCAGCAACACCGAGTACGCCATCGCCAGACCAGTCACCCACAACCACCGGTTGAAACCAAGCCCCGCAACCCGCCACCGCTCCAGCCCATAGAACGCGACCACAAGGAACGCCAGCGTAAGAACCTCAGTCAGGGGAGCCGCCACATACGCCGCCATAAACGGACAAAGCGTCGACAACCACAGCGCAACCATCGCAGCCCGTCTTCCAAAAAGCTGGCCGGCAAGCGCGCCAATCAACAAACACGTACCAAGATCGATCGCGCACTGCACATACATCACCGCGGTATAGTGCTCAACGCCAAAGACGCGAAAACAAGCCACCAGAAACATCGGATAGCCCGGCAGACGAATCAGCGTAGGGACAGGGATGTCCAGCGGCGAAGAAAGGCTGTACACACCATGCTGCATCCAGTTGCGCGCAATGTTTCCATACAGCAGCGTATCGCCATCGACGACCGCTGCATGAGCGATGAACCAGAGACGCAGCGCAACACCTGCTGCAAGCGCCAGCGCAGCATAGAAACCTGTCCTCAGTCGCCATCCGGTCATGTATCTGCATCATACTGCGGAGGCGGAAAGTAGTAGAAGCCGCGTTGACTCAGCGTGGCCCACTGCATACGATAAAACTCAGTCGCATGCGCAGGGCCGCCAGTATTTTCAATGAGCAAACAAGTCTTCTACGATCCACAACGCAAACGCTGGAAGCGACTGCGGCGTATATTCGACCTTCTCGCCGTGCTTGGGCTCGTCCTTGTCAGCGTCTTCGTCATTGGCCTGATGCGAATGAAGCCGCTCCCTGAACTCTTCCTTCAGACCCAGAAGCGGAACTACCGCGCACTCACGAAGCAACCGACATCGATATTCAAGCTCCACCGCTCCGCCCACCGCAAGACCGACATCAAACCCGCCGATGTGACCCTGAACTCGGGCGAAGGTCTTCGCGCCGCCTACTACGTCGAAGACGACCCCGCCAGCTACTCCTCGCTCAAGCAGCACATCTCTCAGATCGACCTGCTCTTTCCCGAGTGGCTCCATGTCATCACCCCCGACGGCCAGATCAAAGCCTACGCCCCTGACAACACCCCCTATCCGCTCATCGAAAATGGAACCGTCCACCAGGTCGATCGCGAGTCCAAAGTTGCGCGAACCGTCGCTGCCAATCATGTCAACCTCGACATCTTTCCTCTGATCAATAACTACGATCCAAGAAAGGGCCTCTGGGTATCGCAGATCGGCGACTTTCTCTCCGATCAGGCGAGGCGAACCAGCTTCGTTCAGCAGATACACACGTTTCTTGCCGCCAACCCCAGCTATCGCGGAATCACGATCGACTTTCAAGACATCCCCACGGAGGCCCAACCGGGATTTCAGGCACTGCTCGCTGCGCTGTACGACGATCTGCATCCTCGCAATCTGCGGCTCTACGTCAACGCCCCCGTCAACGACTCCGACTGGGATCTGAAGTCTGTCGCAGACCACTCCGACGGCCTTCTTCTGATGAACTACGACGAGCACAACGGAGACGACCCCGGTCCGATCGCCTCGCGCGACTGGTTTCTCGACAATCTGAAGCGCGTCCTGAAGACCGTGCCCAAGGAGAAGATCATCTGCTCTCTTGGCAGCTACGGTTACGACTGGACAATGACACCGCCGCCTCCTGAAACCGGGGGGAAACATCGTTCCAGGAAAAAACCGACTCCCGCAAAGGTGCTCAGTGAGGTTCAACTATCGACTCAGGAGGCGTGGCAGGCAGCAGCAGACTCCGACTCGCAAATTGAGCTGGACGACGATTCACTAAATGCGCATTTTGCCTACGACGACGAAGACGCTCATGTGCGCCATCAGGTCTGGTTTCTCGACGCTGTCACAATCCTGAATCAGATGCGGGCAGCGCGAACCGTAGGCATCCAGACCTATGCACTCTGGAAGCTGGGCTCGGAAGACAACTCCATGTGGAAGATCTGGGATCGCCCGATGATCTCAGACCCGGTAAAGGAGCTCGCTCAGGTTGAGCCCGGCTACGACGTAGACACCGAAGGCGAAGGCGACATTCTTCGTGTCACTCGTAAACCGCAGGACGGCAAACGCATCGTCACCATGGACGACGACGACTCCGTACCGATCGACTACCGCATGATCACGCAGGAGTCGATGGAGTCCTATCCACTCTCCTACACCGTCGAGCAGTATGGCTATCATCCGAACGAAGTTGCCCTCAGCTTCGACGACGGCCCCGACCCTGATTGGACTCCGAAGATCCTCGATATCCTGAAGAAGTACAACGTCAAGGGCACGTTCTTCATGATCGGCGAAGTTGCCGAAGACAATATCGGAGTCATGCGCCGAGTCTTTCGTGAAGGTCATGAGATCGGCAACCATACCTGGACTCATCCCGATATCAGTGAAATCTCAAAGGGACAAGTAGATCTGGAGTTGAACCTGACCGAGCGGCTCTTCGCCTCTGAGCTCGGCGTCCAGCCACTTTACTTCCGCCCCCCCTACTCCATCGACCAGGAACCCGATACCAACGACCAGGCCGCGCCTGTCGAGCGAATCCAGGGTCTTGGCTACGTCATCATCGGCAATAAGATCGATACCAACGACTGGGACGAACACCCGCGCAAAACTCCGAAGGAGATTGTCGCCAGCGTCTTTCAGCAGATTGATGACATGAAGACAAAGCCCTGGAACAGGGGCTCCATCATCCTTCTGCACGACGGCGGAGGCGACCGCACCGTAACGATTGCGACTCTCCCGGTGCTCATCGAAGCTCTTCGTGCACACGGCTACAAGATCGTTCCTGTATCCGAGCTCGTCGGCAAAACCCGCGCCGAGGTGATGCCTCCGCTGACACCGCACCAACGCTGGCAGGCGCGCGCAGATTCAATCACCTTCTTTTTCTACAGCTTCTTCCACTACTTTGTAGTCGGCGTCTTCTTCGTCGGCGACATTCTGATGAGCGGACGCCTGATCATCATCGGCATCTTCGCCATCATCGACCGGCTGCGTACAAGAAAGAACTTCGCGACACCCGACTATCAACCGAGAGTCGCTGTTCTGATCCCTGCATATAACGAAGAGAAGGTCATCGTCCGCACCATCCGCTCCGTCATGATGTCGAACTACAAGAACATCCGCATCATCGTCATCGATGACGGATCGACGGACAAGACCTACACCGTGTCGCGCGAAGCCTATCCCGCCGATATCGCCTCTGGCCGCCTCACCGTTCTGACCAAGCCAAACGGAGGCAAAGCCGACGCCCTGAACTTCGCCCTGGAGCGAACCAATGAGGAGATCTACGTCGGGATCGATGCCGACGGCGTGATCGCCCACGATGCAATCACGAACCTCGTCCCTCACTTCGCCAACCCAAAGATCGGCGCCGTCGCAGGAAACGCCAAAGTTGGCAATCGCGTCAATCTCTGGACACGCTGGCAGGCGCTTGAATACATCACCAGCCAGAACTTCGAACGGCGGGCTCTGGATCTATTCGACGTCGTGATGGTTGTACCGGGAGCGATCGGCGCCTGGCGTACAGCCGCAGTAAAAACCGGAGGCGGCTATCACTCCAACACGGTCGCCGAAGACGCCGACCTGACGATGAACATCCTCGAACAGGGCTACAGCGTTATCTATGAGGACCGCGCACTGGCGTTTACCGAAGCGCCGGTGAATGCAGATGGCCTGATCCGCCAACGCTTCCGCTGGTCCTTCGGTATCCTTCAGGCAATCTACAAACATAAAGGTGCGATCAGCAAGCATCGCGCCATGGGACTGTTCGCACTACCCAATATCCTCATCTTCCAGATTATTCTTCCGCTTGTCTCCCCCCTGATCGACCTCATGTTTGTCGCCGGAGTGATCCATTATTTTGTCGACAAGCACTTCCATCCCGAGACTGCGTCCGCCGACAGCTTCTACAAGCTCATGGCCTTCTTTCTAGCCTTTCTCATAATCGATTTCACTGCATCCGCCCTTGCCTTCACCCTCGAGCGCAAGCATCCGGCAAGCAGAGGCGACGGCTGGCTCCTCTTCCATATCTGGATTCAACGCTTCAGCTACCGCCAGCTCTTCTCCGTCGTCCTCTTCAAGACAGTCAAACGTGCTATTGACGGCAAACCCTTCAGTTGGGACAAGCTGGAACGCACCGCCACCATGTCAAAAGATACAGAGAAACTAACGGCAGGAGATTAGCTCATCACCTGCACAATCGAACGCTCCGCGCCATGCATCTAATAATCAGCGCGCGGTGGTCTCTCGGCCCTTAATCGTCTCCAGGGCGACGAAGATACCTCAGTCGCGCTAGAATCGACGCGACATGGCTACCGCAAATCTAACCCACTCCGTTCCGTCCTCCACTCCGCATACCCCCTTCGTCAACCAGCCGTTCGTTGACTTCACCCAGCCCGAAAACAAGCGCCGAATGCAAGCTGCTCTGGCCGACGTCAAAGGCAAGTTGGGCCAGGAGTACGACCTCATCATCGGTGGAAAGCACCTGAAGACCTCCGCAAAGATAATTTCCGTGAACCCGGCCCGCCCCGCTGAAGTCATCGGCGTCCATCAGCACGCAGGCGTCGAGCACGTCGAAGAGGCGATGCAGGCCGCGCAGAGTGCATTTTCAACCTGGCGCAAGGTGCCTGTAACAGAGCGTGCCGAACTGCTCTTCCGCACCGCGGAACTGATTCGCCAACGCAGCTTCGAGTTCTGCGCATGGTTGACGCTCGAGGTAGGTAAGAACTGGGCCGAGGCCGACGCCGACGTAGGCGAGACGCTCGACTTTCTCGAATTCTATGCTCGCGAAGCTCTGCGGCTGAACGAGGCCAAAACGCCCGTGCAATGGCCCGGCGAACGAAATCAGCTCCGCTACATCCCACTCGGTGTTGGCGCAGTGATTCCGCCATGGAACTTTCCTCTCGCCATCGTAGTCGGAATGACCGCGGCCTCGATCGTCTGCGGAAACACAGTGATCTTGAAGCCTTCGGTGGATTCACCCACGATCGCAGCGAAGTTTATGGAGTTGCTCGAAGAGGCCGGCTTGCCCGACGGTGTTGTAAACCTCTGCCCAGGCGAAGGCCCCGAGTTCGGCAGCGCTGTCGTCGCGCATCCGCAGACGCGGTTCATCGCATTTACCGGCTCCAAAGCTGTCGGACTAGACATTCACGAGCGGGCAGCGAAAACGCAACCTGGCCAGATCTTCATCAAGCGCACCATCCTCGAGATGGGCGGCAAGGACTCGATCATCGTCGAAGCTGACTGTGATATCGACGCAGCGCTCGATGGAGTCGTCGCCAGCGCATTTGGCTTCAATGGACAGAAGTGCTCCGCCTGCTCCCGCGCCATCGTCGCCACCGAAATCTACGACGTCTTCTGCGACCGTCTGCAGGAGCGCGTCGCCAAACTCAAGACCGGCGATCCCGCAGAGAACGTCTACACCGGCCCTGTCATCAGCGAGAAGTCCTACCGCAAGGTGTTGAACTATCTCGAAATCGGCAAAAAAGAGGGTACTGTCCTGAACGGTGGCCACGCAATCGAAACGCCGGAGGGCGGCTACTACATCGCGCCAACCGTAATTGCGGATGTTGCCCCCACGGCGCGTATCTCGTGCGAAGAGATCTTTGGCCCGGTTCTGGTCGTCGTCAAATCGCACGGCTTCGACGATGCGCTCGCAATCGCCAACAACACCGAGTACGGCCTCACCGGAGCCATCTACACAAACTCCCGCGAAAAACTGAATCGAGCCCGCGAGGAGTTCCATGTAGGCAATCTCTACTTCAACCGAAAATGCACTGGAGCCATGGTCGGCGCACATCCCTTCGGCGGCTTCAACATGAGCGGAACCGACTCCAAAGCAGGCGGCGCAGATTACCTTCTCCTGTTCACCCAGGCCAAGAGCATCGCCGAAAAACTCGACATTGCAGAACCCGCATAACTGCTTCGTAAAATAGCAACGGCGTAACGGTGATCAAAACGATAAAAGAAAGATAAAAGAAGAGCAAGAACAGTTGGCAATCCAATAAAAATCAGTTCAAGCTCAGCTCTTATCCGCTTTTATCCCTTTGATCACCGTTACGCCGTTATCAACCTCAAGCCGTCTTCATCTGAATCAACAACCCAGCCTTCGCCGCCGCCTCAGCCAGAGCGCGATGGTGGATCGTAAAGAGCGCAAGCTCCAGCCGGTCCGACACTCCGGTCTTGTCATAGATACTTCGCAGATAATTCTTGATGACCTGCTCCTTGGTCCCAAGCTGCGCCGCAATATCTTTGTTCTTGCATCCCTGAACGATCAACGCCACAATCTGCATCTCTTTGGGCGTAAGCCGGTCGCGAGCGCGCGAGCCGACGGTATCGGTAGCCTGCATCGTTGTGATATTGGACCGCTGCACAAAGTGCTGTCCCTGTACCACACGACGCACGCAGTCCACCAGTACACTCCCCTGAACGTTCCGGCAAAGAACACCGTCGAACAAGGCAACCAACTCCTCCGCAACCGGTTCCGTATTTTCTGCGACCAGAATAGCCCGGCATCCGGCCGACCGAGCTCTCCCCAATAGCTCCTTGAGATCAAGCTTCATGCTCGACGAGACCAGCAGCACGGAGCCGCGAAGTGCATCGATCGCGGCAAACAGCTTCTCCCCGTCCTCGCACTGGGCCACAATGCGCATATCATCTTCCAGCGCCAGTACCCGCGCCGCGCCTGCGCGAAAGATCGCCTGATTGTCAGCGAGAATTAGTCGATTCATCGGTATCTTCATCTCCTGCCGGCATAGAACGGCCCGCAATCCTTTTATCGGTGAATTGTGGCGGAGAGTCGGCAATGTCTGCAATTCGGACAAATTCACCCTCAGGCGTTGTCCTGGCAGCCGTAACCTGCTCATAGAAAACGATATGTTTCTGAACCCTGGAGGCGTCGACCACAATCGAATGATACGTGGGGCGTAGAGGAAATATCATCTCGAAGTACAAAGAAACAACTCAGCAAGTATAAAAATGAGATATGCCTAAGCCTATTCTGCTAGCCATCGACGACGATACCAGCGTGCTGGAGGCCGTAGTTCAGGATCTGCGTCGCCACTACGGCCAGGACTACCGCATCGTCCGCGCCGCCTCCGGAGCAGCCGCGCTCGACATCTGCCGCCAGTTGCAGGAGCGCAAGGACACAGTCGCCCTCTTCCTCTCCGACCAGCGCATGCCTGGCATGACCGGCGTCGACTTCCTCCAGCAGGCCCTCACCATCTTCCCCAACGCCAAGCGTGTCCTCCTCACCGCCTACGCCGACACCGAAGCCGCCATTCGCGCCATCAACTCCGCGAAGATTCACTACTACCTCAACAAGCCCTGGGATCCGCCGGAAGAAAAGCTCTATCCCGTCCTGGACGACCTGCTCGGGAGCTGGAAGCTCGGCTACAGACCTCCCTTCGAAGGAATCCGTGTCGTAGGAGTCCGCTGGTCGCCCATGGATCACGCCGTCCGCGACTTCCTCTCGCGCAACCGCATCCCTTACCAGTGGCTGAACCCTGAAACGCATCCTGAAGCGCTGGAACTCCTTAAAGAAAAGGGCATCGACGACACCAAGCTGCCCGTCATCCTCTTCGGCGACAACACAGCGCTGGTGCAGCCCACTTCTACCGAAATAGCCGGAAAAGTCGGCCTGCGCACTCAGGCCCAGCAGGAGTTCTACGACGTGGTCGTCGTCGGTGCGGGTCCCGCCGGTCTCGCGGCAGGCGTCTATGGAGCCTCCGAAGGCCTGCGCACCCTGATCATCGAAGCAGCCGCACCCGGCGGACAGGCTGGCTCCAGCTCCAGGATCGAAAACTACCTCGGCTTCCCCGAAGGTCTCAGCGGCGAAGAACTCGCCAAGCGTGCCTTCCTCCAAGCCAATCGTCTCGGTGCGGAGTTCCTCACCCAGCGCGTCTCCTCCATCCGCACGGAAAACCAATATCGCATCCTGAAGATGGAAGACGGACACGAAGTAACCTGCCACGTCTGCCTCATCGCAACCGGCGTCGATTACTGCAAGCTGAGCGTTCCCGGCGCCGACAAGCTCAGCGGTGCAGGCGTCTACTACGGTGCCGCCCTCACCGAAGCGATGTCCAGCAAGGAGGAGACAGTCTACATCGTCGGCGGCGCAAACTCGGCAGGTCAGGCCGCGATGCACTTCTGCAGGTACGCCGATCATGTCCACATGCTCGTCCGCGGTAAATCCCTCATCAGCAGCATGTCGAAGTACCTGATCGACCAGATCGAAGCCACACCTAACATCACAGTCGAGAACTGCACCGAGGTCATCGCCATGGACGGCGACACCCGCCTCGAATGCCTCACCCTGAAGACGCCCCGTGGAGAAGAGACCCGCCAGGCCAGCTCCCTCTTCATCTTTATCGGCGCCGAACCCAAGACAAGCTGGTTGCCATCCGACCTGTGCCGCGACAACAGGGGCTTCATCCTCGCCGGCCCTGATCTCAAGGCCCAGTCGCCGAAGTCATGGACACTCGATCGCGACCCTTATCTGCTGGAGACCAGCGTTCCCGGTATCTTCGTTGCCGGCGACGTTCGCTTCAACTCCGTAAAGCGATGCGCTTCGGCCGTCGGCGAAGGCTCGATCGCAATCCAGTTTGTACACCAGTATCTAGCGACACTTTGAAAGGCAACTAAACCCATAACCCGATGAGCGAACCAGTCCAGATCGTCCGAAACAACGTCGTCGAAAAGATGAGCAAAGAGCTCGTCGCTCAACTCCGCCAGGTCCCTATCCTATCGTCGCTCAAAGACGAAGAACTCCGCTGTCTCGACGGCGTGCGCGAGATCCGCATCAACACTGGAGAAGCTATCTGCCGCCAGGGCGAGGTCGCTCACTTCTTCTGGATTCTGCTCAAAGGAGAACTTCGCGTCCACCAGGCTCAGACCGATGGAAGCGACATCACCTTCGGCATGATCGAAGATGGGAATGCCTTCGGCGAGATGCCTCTGCTCACCAACGTTCCCAACGCGGGAACCGTCGAAGCGACTGCACCAAGCCATCTGCTCCAACTCGACGAAGACCAGTTTTGGAGCCTGATGACCAGTTGCCCTGAAGTTCGCAAGGCCATCTTGAGCAACATGGCGTACCGCTTTCAAAAGTTGCAGAGCACCACCGTGCAGCAGGAGAAGATGGCCTCGCTCGGCACCCTCGCCGCTGGCCTCATGCACGAGCTCAACAACCCCGGAGCCGCCGCCCGCCGTGCCGCCTCGGAGTTGCGCGAAAACCTGATGCGAATGCACGAGCTCTCCCTCAAATTCAAAGAGTGCGATCTCACCAAAGAACAAAAGCAATGCATGTTCGATCTGCAGAAGCAGGCCCTCACCGCCAACCAACCCATCCGAATGAACTCCCTCGATCAAAGCGACGCCGAAGAGGCGCTCGCTGAATGGATGGAGTCGGCCAACATCGAAAACGCCTGGAAGATGGCCCCCACCCTCGTCTCGGTCGGAATAAACGCCAGAGAACTCGAACGCGCCCGCAATGATTTCGAAGGCCCCATGTTGTCCGATGCCCTCAGTTGGCTCGAAGCCATGGTCTCCAGCATGCAGTTAGTCGGCACCATTGAAGAGAGCATCGGTCGCGTCACCGATCTCGTCCACGCAGTCAAATCCTACGCCTACGAAGGCAAGGGCCAGAAACAGACGATCGACATCAACGACAGCATCCATGCGACCCTAGTCATCCTCGGCCACAAGTTCCGCGAAAAAGAGATCGTTCTCGAAAAGAACTTCGCCCCCGACCTTCCTCCTCTCCACACCGAGTGCTCCGGCCTCAATCAGATCTGGACCAATCTCCTTGACAATGCAATCGATGCCGTTCCGCAGCACGGAAACATCCGCGTCCGCACCTGGTCAGAGAAAAAATCCTCCAGCCTCGACGAATCCCGCATTGACCTCTGCGTGAGCGTCAGCGACAACGGCTCCGGTATTCCCCTCGAGAGCCAGCCTCAGATCTTCGACCCCTTTTACACCACCAAGCCGGTTGGCGTCGGCACCGGTATCGGTCTCGGCATCGTCCAGCGCATCGTCGAGCAATACGGCGGCGTCATCCGGTTCAGTTCGGAACCCGGCAATACCGAGTTTGTCGTGCGCATTCCCAGCGACCGCAAATAAACTTCCTTCGACGCAAAACTCGATAAATAAATCACCGGAAAGTTGCGGACAACATTTCTCTTCAACATGCGTTTATCTATCCAAACGCGCAGCAGTTGATTGCGCAAACCGATAGTGAGGACGCTATGAAAGTCTTTCGTTTTGCATTCCCCCTCGTCTCCGCCGCCTCTCTTCTTCTGGCTGGCTGCGCTCCCCATCCTTACTATGCTGCGCCTCCCCCTGCAGCCTACGCCGGCACTCCTCCTCTGATCGTACGCGCCGACCATGAAGGCTTCCGCTCCGGCTCAGAAGACGGCGCACGCGACGCATACAACGGCTTTGGCCATCACCCACAGCGCGACCGCAAATTTCACGACGCTCCAGGTTATGATCCTGCGCTCGGCCCCTTTGGCCCCTACCGCAACGCCTTTCGCCAGGCCTATCTCCGCGGCTACAACCAGGCTTTCTATCGCCGCTGACAGCATTTCACGGTGGCCTCCGCACATCGTATGATTGTTGTCAGGAGACCACCGTGCCCCTCACGCCATTTCACCTCGCCTTCCCGGTTGACAACCTCGACGCAGCCCGCGCCTTCTACGGAACAACCTTGGGCTGCACAGAAGGACGAAGCTCCGCCCAGTGGATCGACTTCGATCTCTTCGGCCACCAGATCGTCACCCATCTCAAGCCATCCAACCGCGCTGATAAAGCTCATCACAATCCCGTAGACGGACACGACGTTCCCGTTCCCCACTTCGGTGTCGTGCTCCCAATGGAAGATTGGGAAGCATTGGCCGATCGTCTCCGTCGCGCAGGTGTCGCTTTCGTCATCGAGCCGTACATCCGCTTCAAAGGAGAAGTCGGGGAACAGGCCACCATGTTCTTCCTCGATCCCGCCGGCAACGCCCTCGAATTCAAGGCATTCGCCGATATCGGCCAGCTCTTCGCCAAATAGTCATTGGAGCATCCTTCGTAGCTCTGCGTACAAGAACCTGTAGCTCTTCTACGCACCAGCCGTCGTCAACTTCTATGCCTCCCCGACTCATCATCAACGCGGACGACTTCGGCCTCACCCCCGGCATCAACCGCGCCATCGCCGAACTCCATCGCGCCAACGTCCTCACCTCCGCCACACTCATGGCCACCGGTGCCGCATTCGATAATGCCGCGTCCATCGTCCGCGCCAACCCAACCCTCGGCGTAGGCTGCCACATCGTCCTCACCGACGGCCTCCCTGCATCTCCTCCTCAAACCATTCCCACACTCCTCGGCTCCGACGGAAAAGCCTTTCGCTCGTCTCTCGTCGACTTCATTCAAGCCCTCCTTCGCGGCCACATCAGCGAAGAAGACATCGAACGCGAAGCCACCGCCCAAATTCAAAAACTCCAGAACGCCGGAATCCGCATCACTCATCTCGACACCCACAAGCACACCCATCTCTTCCCCGCCGTCACGCGACCGCTTCTGCGCATCGCCGAACGTCATTCCATCGCCGCCATCCGCCAGCCCTTCGAGCAACCCTGGAGCCTCGCGCTCGGCCACGGCAACCGCTTACGTCGCCTTCAGGTCAAACTCCTCAACCGCCTCAAAACACGCTTCCAACACCAACCTCAAATCGTCGGCAGAAAAATCCTCACTACCGACGGAACCATAGGCATCTTCGCCACCGGCAACCTCGACGCCCAGTCTCTCCGTCAGATCCTTCACGCAATGCCCACCGAAGGCACCTTCGAACTCTGCTGCCATCCCGGTTACAACAACAGCGACCTCGACCGCATTACCACCCGCCTCCGCACCCATCGCGACATTGAACGCAACGCACTGCTCTCAGAAATTCCTGCAATCGCTCTGCATTCAAACGCCCCCCAACTCATCAACTATGGGAACCTCGAAGATTAGCGGCGCACCGCACAACATCAACACCTCGAACCGGAATGCACGAGAAGAACGAGTCTTATAAAGCAGCGGCCTCGTCCAACAGTTGAATGCGAATCCACGCAACCACTCCGAACGGCCCAGGAAGTCTATGAAGATCGGCATCACCTGTTATCCCACCTACGGCGGCAGCGGCGTCGTTGCCACAGAGCTCGGCATCGAACTCGCCGCCCGCGGTCACGACATCCACTTCATCACCTACTCACAGCCCTTCCGTCTCACTGGTCGCGAAGCCAACATCCACTTCCACGAGGTCGCCGTCTCGAACTATCCTCTCTTCGAGCATCCCCCCTACGATCTCGCCCTCGCCACCCGCATGGCCGAAGTCGCCGAGTTCTACTCGCTCGATCTCCTCCACGTCCACTACGCCATCCCGCACTCCGTCAGCGCTCTGCTCGCCCGCCAGATGCTCGCCTCACGCGGCCTCCATCTTCCCTTCATCACCACACTCCACGGCACCGACATCACCCTCGTAGGTCTCGACCGTTCCTACCTCCCCATCACCAAGTTCGGCATCGAACAATCCGACGGAGTCACCGCCATCTCCACTTACCTCCGCGAACGCACCCGCGAGGCCTTCGCTATCGACTCCGAGATCGAAGTCATTTGTAACTTCGTCAACTGCGACGTCTACCTCCGCAATCCCGAGCTCGTCGCCGCCATGCGTCCCCGCTTCGCCGAGCCCAATGAGCACCTCCTCGTCCATCTCTCCAACTTCCGCCCAGTCAAACGCATTCAGGATGTCGTCGAAGTCTTCGCCCGCGTAGCCAAAGCCATGCCTGCGCGCCTGATGCTCATCGGCGACGGCCCGGACCGCAGCGTCGCCGAATACCTCGCGCGCGAGCACAACGTTCAGGACCGCATTCACTTCATCGGCAAGCAGGACAACGTCCACGAGCTTCTCCCCCTCGCCGATCTCATGCTCATGCCCAGCGAGATGGAGTCCTTCGGCCTCGCCGCCCTCGAAGCCATGGCCTGCAGCGTCCCCTCAATCGCCACGCGAGTCGGCGGAGTCCCCGAGCTGATTCAGGACGGACACAACGGTCTCCTCTTCGACGTAGGCGACACCGAATCCATGTCCACCGCTGCCATCGCTCTCCTCAGCAGTCAGCCTCGACTCGAAGCCATGGCCAAAGCCGGACGCAAGACCGCCCAGGACCACTTCTGCTCCTCCCGCGTAATCCCCCTATACGAGGACTACTACGACCGCGTCATCGCCCGCACACAATCTCCGGTCCTACCAACGGCCTATCGCAGATAGAGAAAACGGCGCCGCTCTTCGGCCAGCTTCTGCAGATTTCGTTTGGCTTTATGTTTCTTGCGCAGTGCCTCGAACCGTTCCTCGAACTCCTGACTTTTCCCCAGGGAGTGCAGCGCCGCCGCAGCCTTTTCCAACAACTGGATCGCTGGCTCATAGCGGCTGGCTTGTGCCCCGACAATGGCCCCTTCTCCCAGACGCAGATAGATAGGTGCAGCATCTTCTGGATAAACCTTTTCACGCTCTCTTGCAAGACGAAGCCAAAGATCATCCCCGCAACCGCCAGCCTGGGCTTCCTTCCAGGCGTCCTCCATCTTCCGCTCATCGAGAAAGATCTCAACGAGCAAGGAATGGTCCAGCTTTCGGTCTCGCCAACGCTGGACCATAGCACCCTTCTCGCGAGCCTCCCCCGGTCTCCCCGCGATGGTCCGGCGGATATGCGCCAGGGCACGCGCACGCCACTCGTCCCACTCTTCGGCCTTCACGGCAAACCTCCGGAGCAATTTGTAGGTAGAGAGTCCCGGGGCATTACGAAACTCGACCCAGAGGATTCGCAGCGCGTCGGCATGGCGCTCGTGCCGCTGATACTCTTCAGCCACAAACAGCCGCAGCGCAGCGCCGTCGTAGTCTGAAGTCGCCTCGACGCCTCTCTCGGCCCACATCAACGCTTTGTCCTCCTTGCTTGCTTCCCGATACACACTGGCGATACGAAGATACTGATGCGCCGAACTGAGATCGCGTTCAAGTACCGCGACCAGTTGCTCCGTATCCCCGGATTGTCTGGCCAGCGACTCCATGATGGAGGTCATCCGATAGTGATCTCCGCTCTCGCTGTAACTTTGCTTCTCGGTCCTTACAGGGACCTTTACCCACTCCGCCTCTGCCAGCTTTCGGAAGACTGCGAGCCCTTTCGCGCCGAGCACCTCCGCATACTTTTCAGCAGAACGCGACCATTCGCCATACTCAGCCTTCCACTCCAGTGAGAAGAGTCTTGCGGCCAGTGCCTCCGGCTCGGGGCGCGCCTCTTCACAAGCCCTCAAATGCAGGCCCTGCAACCGCTCCATCAATCCGCCCATCGACCCGTCAGAATCATCCGACTTTTCTATTGCGGCGACAAGCCTGCGTACACCGGATTCGCACAGCTCGATCATGCCGCCCGCCTGACCGCCCTTCAGCAGCGACTCGACATCGTCCAGAACGGCCTCTACCCGGGCTGCGTATCCCGGCATTCCGTCGTAATCGACAAAACCGTGAATCCGAATCGCCCGCTCCAGGTCCTTTTTCACCTGTGCAATCAGAACCCCGCCGCCCTTTCGTCCGGCGGCAAGAAGGGTCAGTCTTCGACGAAGCGCCTCATCGCTCTTGGACCAGTCGAGCAGCAACCGGATCAGCTCTTCCTTGTCTTCTGCGCGAAGCGCGTCGAGCATATCGTCGTACGCGACCTCCCCAGCGATGCTGCCCTTCTTTTCCTTGCGCGGAACAAACCCGCCTGATCCTCCCGCAACCGGGCCATGAAGCCATGCCAGCGCCGTTGCAACACAGTGCTTGCAGAACGCGCCGCCAATCCCAACAGGGCATGAACAGTAAGAATCGAGCGCTTCCCCGTCCGCCGTCAGAAGCACCGAATACCTCTCGGTCCCATCAACAATGGAACGGATGCTGTTACCCGATTCCTCTAAAAAAGAGACCCGCCCATGCTCCAGGTAATCCACGCCGCGCTGGTAGAAGCGGTCACCAGCCAGTCGGCGAATTGACGCCTCTGAGATGGCCTTGCCAAGGACTCCCTCAATCCCATTTGTGCCCATCAAGATCGCGTCATCGCCCGCACCGCATCCTGCACCAGGTGGCTGATCGCCTCTCCTGCTGCCCCTCCGATCGGCCCCCAGGTCTCTGCCCCTGCGTCGAGAATCGGCATCAACAGCGTCACCTTCGTCCCCCGGCCTGGCCTGCTGTTGATCTCCACCGTCGCCAGCTCGCCGTACAAAACTTCCATCCGTTCGCGAACGTTCCTCACTCCAATCCCCGCCCCCGGCCGCACAAGCCCACTCACAGACGACGCGTTATCGTGCTCCGGAGCCATCCCTACACCATCATCCTCTACCTCCACCATCAACCGGCCTTCCTCCGTTATCCGGCTCCGCAGTGTCACTGTCCCCCCACCGATTCGCGGTTCGAGCCCATGCTTGATGCTGTTCTCGATCAACGGCTGCAGCAACATTCCCGGCACGACAATGTCCAGCGTATTCTCCGCAATTTCTTTAACCACATTCAGCTTGCTTCCAAATCGCACGACCTCGATATCCAGATAGTCATCGGTAAACTGAAGTTCCTCGCGCAGCGGCAGAAACGCCTCGCGATCTTTCAACAGCACACGCAGAATATTCGCCAGCTTCACCACCATCTCGCGCGCCAGTTCCGGCTGCGACCGCACCAGCGAAGTAATGGAGTTCAGCGTATTGAATAAAAAGTGAGGGTTGATCTGTCGCTGCAGCGCATCCAGCCGAGCCTCCAGCAGCAGCCTTCCCTGCTCCTCCAGCTTCCGCTCCACGCGAATCGCATTCCATATCTTCAGCGGAATCCCCACCACAATCGGTGCCGTCGCGCAGATCAACAGCTCCACCCACCACACATTCGAGTTCAGCGCGAAAAAATGCCGCGGAGAAAATTGCGCCAGCGTGCTGGTCCCAAGCTGCATCCCCGCAACCAGCACAAGCAGCAGAATCTGCCGGTCCAGATGCGGCCTCCGCAGGTTCCGCGTCACCCAGTGATAGATACTCAGGTCGATCATCGGCGAGAACGACCACACATCCTCAGGGTTCGTGAACCGTCCAAACGTCCCTGCAATCGCCGCGACCAGAAGATTTACCGGCAGCGCCCAGTACTCATGATGCAGCAGCGCCGGAATCGCCAGCACGGCCCCGCCCACCATCGCCGCCAGCGGTCCCACCAGAATCCCCAGCAAAATCGTCGTCTCAAAAGACAGGTCTGCCGCCAGAAAGTTTGGCACCGTCGTCCGCACCCAGACACCCAGCGTCAACGGCGCACAGATCATCGCCACCAGCCACGCCGTCTGTCGCGGAGTTCGGCGCGCCATCAGCAGCAGGTTTTTGAACCGCGTCGACCGCACCAGCGAACTGGACACTGCCGCCGCTACGCCCAGTTCCACCAGCAGCGTTATCAGAATCAGCTTGGGATCGGTCCGCGTCACATCACTACTTTACGCTGCCATCCGCATCGGCCAACCGCAAATCTGCCATTGTTCTGTATCGAAGCCGCTCCCTGCACAATCCAATGTCCATGAGCACCAAAACGTATAATGGCACTATGCCGTTAGCCACCGTCACCAAAGCAGCCGAAGCCGACTTCCCCACCCGCTGGGGACACTTCCGTATCCTCGGCTTCGAGGGCATCGTCGAAAACCCCACTGCCTGCAACGAAAACCTCCCTCCTCCTGCGGCCCGCACTGAATCCGCCGTGGCTCTCGTCATGGGTGACATCCACGCCGCGCCTCCCATCGTCCGCATCCACTCCCAGTGCCTCACCGGCGACGTCTTCCACTCCCTGCGTTGCGACTGCCGTCAGCAGTTCGAACTCGCCATGCTCGCCATCAGTAACGCTGGCGCAGGCATCCTTCTTTACGAGCAGCAGGAAGGACGCGGCATCGGCCTCATGGCCAAACTACGCGCCTACGAGCTCCAGGACAAAGGCCTCGACACCATCGAAGCCAACCTCGAACTAGGTTACGAAGCCGACTGTCGCCACTTCGAGCTCCCCGCCGCAATTCTCAAACAGATGGGCATCAACGCCGTCCGCCTCATCACCAACAACCCGGAAAAAGTTGAAGCTCTCGAACATGC
>JBDTEQ010000108.1:0-18436 GCA_039922475.1 Edaphobacter sp. | reverse complement strand
CACGGTCCCTAACGGTCAACGACAACTGCAATCGAACCCCACGTCCCATACCTACAGTCCATCCCAAAGACACAACGAAGACCAGTATCACCCATGAGTACGACTCTAGAAGGTCACGGTACTAGTTCTTGAGCGGGCTAGTCGGCGGTGAGGGGTTCGAGCGGCGTGGTGGCGTCGGCTCCGGTGCCTGGCTCCTGATCGCGGTACTGAAGTTGGTAGAGCTTCCAATAAAGGCCGTGCTGGCTGAGCAGCTCCTGGTGAGTGCCTCGCTCGCGTAGCTGGCCCTTGTGCATGACGAGGATGGTGTCGGCGCGCTGGATGGTGGAGAGCCGGTGGGCGATGAGGATGGAGGTACGGCCGGTGATCATGCGCGAGAGGGCGGCGCGGACGCGCATCTCGGTGTCGGTATCGACGGAGCTGGTGGCCTCGTCGAGGATGAGGATGCCGGGGTCGTGGGCGAGGGCGCGGGCGAAGCTGATGAGCTGCTTCTGGCCGGTGGAGAGCGTGGCGCCGCGTTCGAGTACCGGCTCGGCGAACTGGAGCGGCAAAGTGCGGATGAAGTCCCCGACGTTGACGTCGTCGCAGGCGCGTTCGAGACGCTCGTCGGTGATCCACTTCGATCCGAGGCGGACGTTGTCGGCGATGGTGCCGGAGAAGAGGAACGGGTCCTGCAGGACGACACCGAAGCGTTGGCGAAGTTTCTTCAGGTCCTGTTCACGCACGTCTACGCCATCGACGAGGATGCTGCCGTGCTGGATGTCGTAGAAGCGCATCATCAGACCGATGATGGTGGTCTTGCCGGCGCCGGTGTGGCCGACGATAGCCGCGGTTTCGTCGGGTTCGATGACGAAGCTGACGCCGCGGAGGATCCATTCGATGTCGGCGTAGGTGCGGAGGTCTTCGTCGCTGGCGGAGGCGACGCGCCTTTGCTGCGCCTCGTCGAGCTTCTGATAGGTGAACCAGACATCGCGGAACTCCACGCGGCCTGAACTGTCTCCCGCGACTGGATGAGCGGGGGAGACGATGGTGGGTTCGGTGTCGAGCAGCTTGAAGACGCGCTCGCTGGCTGCCATTGCGGCCTGGAGGATGTTGTATTTATCGCTGAGGTCCTGAATGGGACGGAAGAAGCGCTGGGCGTACTGGATGAAGGCGATGAGAATGCCCACGGTGACGGTAGCGAAGATGGAGTTGCGGAGGCCTGCGCCGGTGTAGCCAAGGTTGCGGATGACTGCGCCGCCGCCGAACCAGATGACGAGTGCGATTGCGGTGGAGCTGAGGAACTCGACGATGGGATAGTAAAGCGCGTAGGCGAAGATGGCGTCGGTCCAGGCGAGCTTGTTCTCGGCGTTGACGGCGGAGTAGTCGTTGAAGGCGCGGCGCTCGCGGTTGAAGAGCTGCACGACGGACATGCCGGAGACGTACTCCTGGGTGAAGGAGTTGATGCGCGCGGTGGCGTGGCGCTGGCGGCGGTAGCTGTCGCGGACGTGACGGCGAAAGATCTGAGTGGCGTAGAGAATGATGGGGATGACCGAGATGGCGAGCAGAGCCAGCGGCCAGCTCATGCTCAACATGATGATGACGATAAAGGCGAGGACGAAGACATCTTCGAAGATGGCAAGGACGCCCGAGGTGAACATCTCGTTGAGTGCGTCGACGTCGGAGGTGACACGGGTGACGAGCCTGCCGACGGGGTTGTGATCGAAGAACGCGGGCGACATGTGCTGCAGATGGCGGAAGATCTGGCTGCGCAGATCGAACATGATCTTCTGGCCCGTCCACTGCATGGTGTAGGTCTGGAGAAACTCCAGCAGATAGGTGACGAGGAGCGCCCCAAGGTAAAGACAGCCGAGCTGCGTGATGCCTGTCATCGCAATCGGGCTGAGATGACGGGCAAGCCATGAGGGATGAGTATCTGGAATGTTGGTCCACGCAGGGACGAGGAAGTGATCCACCGCGACCTTGACGAAGTACGGCCCCATCACATCGCTGCCGGCCTTGAAGATGATGGAGAGCGCGGCCAACCCTGCCTGAATCTTGTAGGGGCGAAGGTAGGTCAACAGGCGGCGCATCAGGTGCCGGTCGTAGACCTTGCCGACGACATCGTCATCGTGAACGGGTTTCTTTGCGGGTTCTTCCTTCGAGCCCTTCGGCTTCGGTTCGTCTGCCATGTGCGCTACCCATTTTAGATGTTTATGGCAGTTATTGGATTCCGGCAGGCGATAACGCTAACGGGCCAAGGCCGCGACCGCGTCTGGAGCCGTTCCTCGGACGGTTTCCTGGGCCGCTCCCAGAATGGCACCCTGGCCAGCCTGGGCGAAGACCACGACGCGCATCTCGCCGGGTTTGGAGTCTGGCGGGGCGGTGAGGGTGAATGAGAGGGGTTTTGTGCCGATCTCCTTCAGGCTGCCTACCCGCTGCAAGCTACGGACCACGCCCGCATGCTGCAGACGACGGCCATCGTTTTCACCGCCGCGAACCTCGGTGGTGTCGGTTGGGTCGACCAGAGCGGCGTAGAGGTCGCCTTTTGGCGGAGCTGTTGTGGATGCCGGGATTGAGATAGATGCTGAGACTTTGTGTCCCGAGACGACCGGCTGCGAGAGCGTGAGCTTGATCCTGGTTGTCTGGGCCGCATGCTCGATGGAGCGTCGCGCATGAGAGACATCGCTGCCGACAAACTGATCCGTTCCGTCGACGATCATCTGCGGCGTGTAGGGTGAATCGACGCGCAGCCGTTCGGCGTATTGCGTCTGGCGGTCGGTGTATTGATGCGAGGAAAAGCGGTCGTGCCAGCCCTGGCCGTCCCAGTAGTCGACGTGTTCGCTGAGAACGATGATCTGCGCACCTGCTATGGGTTGATCGCGATCGAGCCGGGCCAGAAGCGCGTCGGCAGGAGGGCAGCTTGAGCAGCCTTCCGAGGTGAATAGCTCGACCAGGACTGGAGTGCGGGTGGTTTGCGAGGACTGTGCGAAGGCGATGGCCGGTATTGCGGCGAGGGCTCCAAGCAGCGTTGTCAGTGCAGTGAATGAACGAAGCTGCGACATAAAGCTTTTACCTCTACGACATTAGAGCGGTCGAATAGGTTTAAGTTACACCCCAAAAAGAATCTCCGTGAAACAATTGAAGCAAGGGTGTTTGTTGGAAATGGCTGAACCTGTCGGCATCTACATCTCGGTTCCGTTCTGCAAGGCAAAGTGTACGTTTTGTAACTTCGCTTCGGGGGTCTTTGGAGCGGAGCGGATGCAGCAGTATGTGGACCGGCTCTGCGCGGAGATTCGTGGAGGTCATGCAGCGGCAACCCATGTTGGAGCGTCGCTGCCGCGAAGTGCAGACACGATCTACTTCGGTGGAGGGACGCCGAGCCTGCTGTCGGCGCAGCAGTTTCAGGAGATATTCCGCCATCTGCGCGGAGAGTTCGATATCGCGAACGATGCGGAGATTACGCTGGAGTGTGCGCCGGGACAACTCTCTTCCGAGACGCTGGCGGAGTTGCAGCGACAGGGGATGAATCGCATCAGCTTTGGCGTGCAGTCGTTTGTGGATCGCGAGAGTGCAGCGGTTGGGCGTCTGCATACTGCGCAGCAATGCGAGGCGGAGCTGGCGCGGGTGCGGGCAGCCGGGATAGATGAGATTAACATCGACCTGATCGCCGGGCTTCCTCATCAGACGGCCGAGAGCTGGCAGTATTCGGTGGAGCAGGCGATTGCGAGTGGCGCTCCGCACATCAGCGTCTATCTGCTTGAGGTGGATGAGGAGTCGCGCCTGGGCCGTGAGATGTTGGAGCAGGGAAGTCGTTATGGCGCTGCCGCTACCCCGAGCGAAGACGAGGCTGCGGATTTTTATCAGAGAGCATGCATCGCGTTTGAAGATGCTGGCGTTCACCAGTATGAGATATCGAATTTTGCGCGGCAAGGCCATCGTTCTCGACACAACCTTAAATACTGGCGGCGTCAGTCCTATATTGGCTTCGGTCTGGATGCGCATTCGATGCTGGCAACTAAAAGGGAAGCTGTGCGGTTCGCGAATACCAGCGATCTTGAGGAGTACCTCGGCGGTGACGCGGTGGCGGCTCCATTCCCGCTGCTTCAGGACGCATCGGATCGCGTGGTGCCTGAGGCGGATGTCATCGGACGCGATGCAGCATTTGAGGAGTCGCTGTTTCTCGGTCTGCGCTTGAATGAAGGCGTCGATCTCCATCGTCTGCGCGACGAGTTTGGCGATGAGCTGCTACGTGACGCCATGCCCGCGCTGGTTGAGGTTCGCGATGCGGGCTTATTGGAGTTGAGTTCGGAGCGGATGCAATTGACTTCGCAGGGGCGACTGGTCTCGAATGAAGTCTTCAGCCGTTTATTGGTCGCTTCACCGACATAGAATTGAATTACACCAGAAACCAGGAGAGAACGAATACCATGATCGATCTGCGCAGCGACACCGTCACCCGTCCCACTCCAGCGATGCGCGAGGCGATGGCCTCGGCGGAGGTAGGCGACGATGTATACGGCGAGGACCCCACCATCAATCGCCTGGAAAAAGAAGCCGCCGAGGTCTTTGGGCGCGAGGCGTCGATCTTTGTTCCGACGGGGACGATGGGGAACCAGATTGCGATTCGGTTGCACACGCAGCATGGGCAGGAGGTGATCTGTGAGGCGCGGTCGCATGTGCTCGATTGGGAGATGGCGATGACGGCTGCCTTCTCCGGATGTCAGATTCGTACAGTGGCCGCAGAGCGCGGTATTTTGACTTGGGATCACATCAAGCCTGCCATCGGCGCGAAGATTTACTATCGTGCGCAGACGGCGCTGGTGTGCGTCGAGAACACGCACAACATGGCAGGCGGAACGGTGACACCGCTGCCGATACTGGAAGGAATCTGGGCGGGAGCCCGCGAAGCTGGGTTGCCGGTTCATCTGGACGGGGCGCGGGTCTTCAACGCTGCGGCTGCACTGGGGATCGGCGTGCAGAAGCTGGCGAGCGGATTCGATACGGTGATGTTTTGTTTGTCGAAGGGGCTGGGGGCTCCGGTGGGATCGATGCTTGTCGGCAGTAAAAAAGCGATCGAGCAGGCGCGGATTCATCGCAAGGCGCTGGGCGGCGGTATGCGGCAGGCAGGTATTCTGGCGGCTGCGGGCCTGATCGCGCTGCACGAGATGCCGAAGCGGCTGGCGGAGGATCACGCAAACGCACGTCTGCTGGCGGACGCCGTTGCAGCACAACCGAATGCGGCGGAGATCGATATGGACGGCGTGCAGACGAACATCGTCATCTTTAAACTGCGCGGCAAAGGGCAAGGTGGGGATGCCGCAGCCTTCACCGCGGCGTTGAAGCAGAAGGGCGTGCTGGTGAGCGCTATCGGTCCCCACTCGATCCGCTTCGTCACTCACTACGACGTCGATCGTGCTGCATGTCAGAAGGCGGCTGCAATTGTGGGTGAACAACTGCGGGCGAGCTAACGAATGGCGGCTGCTTAGTCGCCGCCGGCATTGACCTCAGGAGTTGTCGCGAGAAAGACGCTGACCGTTGTGCCGTGCGCAGTTTCGCTGACGTTGCTCTCCAAAGAGATCGTGCCTCCGTGCTTGTTGACGATGCCTCTGCTGACCCAGAGGCCGAGGCCGGTGCCATGTTCGCCTTTGGTGGTGAAGAAGGGTTGAAAGAGGTGGGGACGTACATCTTCTGCGATGCCTGTGCCGTTGTCGGTGATCGTGACTGTCGCTCCGGGCTGCATCTTCTGTCCGGCTATGTCGGTCCCGCCGGACTGAGGAGTAAGGCTGACCTTCACCTCGCCGCTCGGGCTCGCAGCCTCGGCCGCATTGGTGATGAGGTTGGTGAAGACCTGTCGCAGCTCGGCGGGGAAGGCCGCCACAGAGATCGCTTCGGGCATGCTGGTCGACACGGTCACGGTCAGATCGATAAACCGCCGCTCCATGAGGAGAAGAATCTCCTGCAACATCTCCTTGAGGTCGACGACGACCGGTGCCTTGGACTCTCGATAGAGCCCCAGCATGGCACGGCTGATCTGGGTGACGCGAGCGAGTTCCTGCTCGGCCATGAGCATGAACTGCTTCGACTCGTCCTGCGAAGCATCGTTACGCATGAGGTAGAGCAGATTGGCGACGGAATCGAGAGGGTTATGAATCTCGTGCGCGATGGTCGCAGCCAGCCGCCCGGCGACGGCGAGCTTTTCGTTCGCAATCAGCGCGTCCTGAGTCTTGCGCTCCATCGTAATATCGCGAAACACGAGGACGATACCAGTGGTCTCGCCCTTCTGATCGCGTATCGGCGCGCCGCTATCAGCGATGTTAAGTTCCGTTCCGTCGTTGCGAATGAGGATGGTGTGGTTCGCCATGCCAACGATGCGGTTGAGCCGCTTTACCTTGGCGACCGGAGTCTCGACAGCTTCGCGGCTGGTCTCATTGACGATGTGAAAGACCTTTTCGAGAAGCTGCCCTTTGGCTTCGGCCTGGCTCCAGCCGGTCAACTCGCGCGCCACGGGATTCATCATCTGAATGTGGCCGTCTGCATCGCAGGTGATGACGCCATCGCCGATCGAGTCCAGCGTGGTGCGCAGCTCCTGTTCGGACTGAAAGAGTTCTTCTGCCCGGTGGCCCAGAATCTGAAGCGATGCGCTGTAGGCGTCTGAGACGGCGTGCAGGCGGTTGCGCGTGAACAATCCGATCAAGACCCCCATTCCCAGAGCGAGGAACAGGAGATAGAGCAACATGCTATGCACCTGCCGATGCCACAGCGCGATTCGCCTGGTGCGATTGATCTCTGCATCGTGGATGATGTCGTTGAGGTCGTGACGGACCGCGTCCATCAGCGCTTTGCCGTGCAGGTTGAGATCGACGTCGCTGGTCTTGCCGCCTCCCTGAACCAGGGCAATCACCGGAAGCGCAAAGGCGTCACGCCAGGTCGTCTGTTTGTCGTGCAGATCGGTGATATCGCGCCTGAGGGTGGCGTTAGCTCCGGAGAGATCGCTGAGGGTCTGAATCTCCTTCTGTACGTGAGTCTCCGCCTCTGTGAAGGGCTCGAGAAACCGGGAGTCGCCGGTGGTCTCATAGCCGCGCAAGCCGGACTCTTCATCCACAATCAGCTTCGACACCAGGGTTGCCTGCGAGATGCGGGCGTCAGACTCCTGGATAAGCCTGACAGTTTCATTGGAGTCGCGAATCTGCAGATACAGAGCGCCCGCGACGACGAGCAGAGCCACCACAGGCAACAAAAACACCTGCCGTAGAACGCTTTTGAACTGATTTAGATTCACTGCATCGGGCCCCGGTTTTTGTGTTTAGTCATGAGATGCATTTATTGGTTGAAGCAGGTTGCTCAATTTTTCAAGAAGTACGGGTGCACCCTCACCCTTGGTCATATAGAGGTCCACCAGAGACGTCACCTCGGCGGGCAGACCCATGTAGGCCGACAAAAGAAGAATTGGGACCTGCGACTTGATCTGGCGCATCCTGACTGCTACTTCGCCACCGTGCATGCCGGGCATGGAGTAGTCGAGTACGACGGCCTCCACCGGTTGGGAAGAGAAGATCTCGAGTCCGGAGGGTCCGTCCGACGCCGTCAGGACCTGGTATCCGGCGCGCTCCAGCAGGATCTTTCTGATCTGGAGCCCGACCAGTTCATCATCCACACAGAGTACGAGATTGGAGTTCGATTTCATGGAGTTCGGGTAGTCGATTGCGCCGACACTTTAGAGTATACGTCGGTACCCAACCTCCAGGTTTCAACCCTAAGGATTCATCGGATGTTCGCAATCTTTCGATCGAATTGCGATAATCTGACGTTAATCGAATCGCGTATTCGACCGAGGTTGACGAATTGAGCCAGACGATCTTTGTGTTGGAAGATGACGCCGATATATCCCGCCTGGTGCAATATCACCTTGAAAGCGCAGGATTTGCTGTGCAGCCGTATCTTGCTATCAATAAAATACTTTACGACGCCGAGCAGCGGCCTCCATCGCTTTTTCTACTCGACATCATGGTCCCCGGCGGAGATGGTCTCGATCTCTGCCGCAGACTGCGCCAGAACCCCGCGCTCAGCATCGTGCCGATCATCTTTCTCACAGCGCGTGCGGCGGAGAGTGACCGCGTTCACGGCCTTGACCTTGGTGCCGACGACTACATCACCAAGCCCTTCGCGACCCGCGAACTGGTTGCTCGAGTCAAGGCTGTTCTTCGACGCTTCGAACGGCCAACCTCGCCTTCTCTGTTGAAGTTCGAGAACGTCGAGATCGATGCCGGTGCCATGCAGCTTCGCGTCGACGGCGAACTGGTGACCACAACTGCTACCGAGTTCCGTCTGCTGGACTATCTGGCGCGTCATCCCGGTCGCGTCTTCAGCCGCGACCATTTGCTCGATGCGGTCTGGGGGGATGCTCGCTTCGTTACGCCGCGCTCAGTGGATGTCTATGTGCGGCGTATCCGGGAAAAAATCGAGGTCGATGCCGAGATGCCGCGGTATCTTAAAACCATGCGTGGCGCCGGCTATCGCTTTGAGATTCCGAAAGCTGTAGCGGCTCGGGCCTAGAGGCAGCTTGTGAAGCGTGGTCTCTTTCTCTCGTTCTTTCTCCGAATAGCGGTCGCGCTGGGCCTCGTCGTACTCGTGCGGGTATGGTTACCGTGGCACAGCCTGGCGCTCGATGTTGTGCTCATCATCGGTTGGGCAGCAATCAACGCCTTTTTCCTGGCACGTTCGGTACAACATAATATCGCGCGCCTTGAAGCCTCGACGATTGCCATCCCCGAACACCATGTAGCGGTTCTCGACTCGGGATACAGCGACTTTGACGGCCTTGCCCGCGCGATCTCTGTAGCTTCCGATCACGTCGAGCGCGCTTTGAATAGCACCTTGGAGAGCCGTCGCGAACTCGAAGCGATGATCGACAGCATGCAGAACGCTGTCGCCGCGGTCGATCCGGCAGGGCGGGTTCAGTGGACCAATCAGCGACTGCAGCGGCTGTTTCCGGACACCTCTCCGGGCAACGCGGTGCGAATAGGGCAGGCTCTGGTGCAGATCATCCGCGATCCCGACGTTCTTGGGTGTGTTCGTATTGCGCTTGAACAGAGGATCGTCAGCGAAAGCCGCTCGACCTCGCTGCTGCCGGGCCGCATCTTCGAGGTTGCGGCGTCGCCGATGCCCGGAGGAGGAGCGGTCGTCGTGTTGCACGACATCACACGCATCGAGCAGGTCGAACGTACGCAACGCGAATTCGTAGCCAATGTCTCACACGAGCTTCGTACGCCGCTCACTTCCATTGGCGGATACGTTGAGACGCTGCTCGACCATGAGATGTCGCTCAGCAGCCAGGCCCGCGAGTTTCTTTCGATCATCCTGAAGAACGCGACGCGCATGAACCGCCTTACCGAAGACCTTCTCATCATGGCGCGCGTGGAGTCTTCAGAACAGGAGTTACACCCTGCGCCTGTGCGTGCCGACATCCTTGTGCGCGATGCGGTTCAGGCGATGAGCGGGATGGTTCGGGACACCGACGCAGTCCTCGAGATTGGCGAGACCACGTCTGCTGAAGTTGTTGCCGACACCGACGCCATCCTTCGGGTTCTCAGCAACCTTATCGAAAACGGGATCAAGTATGGCCACGCACGCAACGAGTCCCACAGCAGAATTATCGTCAGCGCCCGCGCGATCTCCGATCCCGTTGGCCCCGGCGGTGCGGTCGAGTTCAGCGTGCGCGATTTTGGTTCGGGAATAGCTTCCGAACATCTGAGCCGCATCTTTGAGCGCTTCTACCGGGTCGACAAGGCGCGCTCCAGGGAGTCGGGCGGCACCGGTCTGGGCCTGGCAATTGCACGTTACACGGTGCAGACGCATGGAGGCACCATCCGGGCCGAGAGCGAGTTGAACGCCGGCAGCACCTTCTTTTTTACCCTCCCAAAAGCTTTAGCGGCCATCGATTAACGCTGTTTTCACTGTGATGTAACCTCCCCTTAACAATCGCCCTTCAAACTCAAAGAGCGATGCTTGCATCGTCGATGCATTTAATCGGGATCGAGGCCGTCCGCCAGATACAATCGAATCGCTAGAATCAAACCACCAGGGAAAAAAGGATTGTGTCCTTACCGCATGACTGACGAGCAAGAACCGAGGTCGTCTCAACCCGTGTCCCCCATTCTGCCTAATCCGCCTGCGACGTTTGTCTCGGACTCGGCGCCGTCTGCGGTGGATGCGGCACCGTCGGCTATCCGCGACTTTCTCAACAAGCGGGGAAGCGGCAGTTTGGCTGATAACAGCTTTGCCGGGGTCATGCTTCTCTGTGCGCTCAGTATCTTTGGAATCGTTATTTTTATCTTCGGCATTCTCGTTGCTCACTCCCGCCCCAGCCTGTTGCAGTTCGGCTGGAGGTTTTTCACGCGGCAGGCCTGGGACCCGGTCGCTGGCGACTTCGGTGCGCTGCCCTTCATCTACGGAACTCTCGCGACTTCGCTGCTTGCACTGTGCATGGCTGTTCCGCTGGCGCTTGGCGTGGCCATCTTTCTCACGGAACTCTGTCCTCGTCCGCTCCGTGCTCCCATCTCCTTCCTCACGGAACTGCTCGCCGCTATACCCAGCGTCGTCTACGGTCTCTGGGCGGTCTTCGTTCTTGTGCCGCTCATGCGCGATGTCCTCGGCCCGTTTCTCGTAAAGACGTTTGGTTGGACCGGATTATTTTCCGGCTCCAACTTCGGTGTCGGCCTGCTGACGGCGAGCATCATCCTCGCCATCATGATCCTGCCCATCATCTCGTCGCTTACCCGCGACATCATGAACTCAGTACCCAACAGCCAGCGCGAAGGAGTGCTCGCTCTGGGAGCTACGCGTTGGGAGATGATTCGCATCGGCGTCCTGCGCAACTCGCGTATCGGTATCGTAGGCGCGATCATGCTCGGCCTTGGACGCGCACTCGGCGAGACGATGGCTGTCACCATGGTGATCGGCAACCATCCTAGTATTGCTAAATCTCTCTTTGCTCCGGCCAATACGCTGGCAAGCGTTATCGCGGGAGAGTTCTCCGAAGCTACCGGCGACCTCTATCTCAGTGCGCTGATCGAGATTGGGCTCGCTCTCTTCCTCGTCACCATCGTCGTCAACGCCATCGCCCGCCTGATGGTATGGGCAGTCACGCGTAACGCGCCGGCGCGGGTGCACTGACATGAGCACACAACCCTTCAGCAGTCAGCCGCAGCCGATGAACTTCCAGTCGAGGTCCATGCGCATCAATAATGCTCGTCGCACCGCAATGAACTACCTTATCGGCGGCTTGTCGATTCTTGCGACTGTGCTGGTCATCCTCCCGTTGATCGCGATCCTTTTCTATCTCATCTACAAAGGCGCAAGCTCACTCAACTTCGCGTTCTTCACGCATATTCCTGCGCCTGTTGGCGAGCAGGGCGGAGGCATGGCGAACTCCATCGTCGGCTCCGGCATGATCCTCTTTCTTGCCAGCCTCATGGGTATTCCCATCGGCATCGCCGCTGGCGTCTACCTCGCAGAGTTCGGTCGCGGCAAAGCTCTTGCCACCGCCGTGCGTTTCACTGCCGACGTGCTCAATGGTGTTCCCTCCATTGTGATGGGCATCTCCATCTACTCGCTCATCGTTATTCAACAGAAACATTTCTCCGCGCTGGCCGGCGGCATCGCTCTAGCCATCATGATGGTCCCCACCATCACGCGCACCACAGAAGAGATGCTCGCCACAGTTCCTCATGCGGTCCGTGAGGCTGCCCTCGGCCTGGGCGTGCCCAAGTGGCGCACTGTCATCTCAGTCAGCCTGCGAACTGCATCGCCGGGCATCATCACAGGGTGCATGCTGGCCTTTGCGCGCGTGGCGGGCGAGACTGCACCGCTGCTTTTCACGGCCTTCGGCAATCAGTTCTGGAGCTTCAAGCTCAGTGAGCCAATCGCCGCCCTGCCACTGCAGATTTATGTCTACGCCATCTCGCCCTATGACGAGTGGCACCGCCTGGCATGGGCCGGTTCTCTCGTCCTTATCATTATGATCATGGTATCCGTCACGCTTGTCCGCATCTTTGCCAACCGCGGCACACTCAAGGGAGGAAGCTAGTGGGAGTCGGCATCTTAGTCGAGGACCTGAACGCGTGGTACGGCACGACGCACACTTTGCAGGACATTAATCTGCACATTCCTGCGAACCACGCCACCGCGCTCATCGGCCCTTCGGGCTGCGGTAAATCCACGTTTGTCCGCTGTCTCAATCGCATGCACGAGACCAATCCCATCGCCCGCGCTACCGGCGTCGTTAAGATGGGCGAGGTCGATATCTACAAGGATGCGTCTCCCGTTGAGATCCGTCGCCGTGTCGGCATGGTCTTCCAGCGTCCCAACCCTTTTCCAACCATGTCGATCTACGACAACGTCGTCAGCGGCCTGAAGTTGAATGGATTTCGCAACCGCCGCATCCTCGACGAGACTGTCGAGCGTTCGTTGAAGCAGGCCGCTCTGTGGGAAGAAGTTAAAGATGATCTAAAGAAAAAGTCCGGCGCCTCGCTCTCCGGTGGTCAACAACAGCGCATGTGCATTGCCCGCGCCCTCGCCGTAGATCCCGAGGTTTTACTGATGGATGAGCCTGCCTCTGCGCTTGACCCGGTCTCCACCTCGAAGATCGAAGACCTCATCTTCCAGTTGAAGTCCCAGTACACGATCGTCATCGTGACGCACAACATGCAGCAGGCTGCTCGTGTTGCGGAGAACACCGGCTTCTTCCTCAACGGTAAGATGGTCGAGTTCGACTCCACCCACAAGATCTTCACTAACCCGAAGGACAAGAGGACGGAAGATTACATTACAGGGAGGTTTGGTTGATGCGCGTTAAATTTCACCAGAATCTCGACGATCTCAAGGAAAAACTGCTCATTATGGCCGGCATGGCAGAGCAGGCCATTCAGCGCTCCATCGAGGCCTACCGCACGCGTGATCTTTCGATCTGTGAGCTCGTCCTTCGCGCCGAGCCCTCCATCAATCGCCTCGAGCGTGAGATCGACCAGATGGCGCTCGACCTCCTTGCCATGGAGCAGCCGATGGCGGTTGACCTCCGCTTCATCCTCTCCGTCATCCGCATCAACGCCGACCTCGAGCGCGTCGGAGATCAGGCCGTCAATATCGCCATCCGCGTCCGCGAGATGGGTGCATTCGCCAATATCGACCTGCCAGTGGACATCCCCAGGCTCGCGTCCTTGGCCTCTGCAATGGTGCGCAAGGCGCTCCAGGCGTTTATTGAAGCCGATGCGGATCTGGCCAAATCCGTCCTCCTGCTCGATGATCAGGTCGACGAGATGAACGACGCTGCCTTCTACGCGCTCAGCACGCTGATCAAGGAGAAACCTGAGCTGACCCCGCAGTCACTCAACGCTCTCATCATCGCTCGCAATCTGGAGCGCGTCGGGGATCACGCGACGAACATCGCCGAAGACGTCATCTTCTGGGTTCGCGGCGCCGACGTTCGCCACAATAGCCCGACCGCTTAATCCGAAGCGTTCGGCTCCCACCAGATCAGCCGCGGCAGCATTGGATAGTACAACCCGACGCGCACCCGTCCGGCTTCCACCCGATCCTGCAACACGCGCGCGTAGGTGTCCATCTGCGCGGTGTATTTTGTACGCTCTTCTGCCAGAAACTCGTCTACACCCTGAGCTCCGTGCGTTGCCGTCTTGTAGTCGACGACCCAGAGATAATCACTTCCAGCATCCAGGGGTTTCCGCCCACCGGAAAACACGCGGTCCAGCCGCACGCTGCTGCGTCTCTCGTCCCAGGAAGTCAAAGCAAACTCAGTTGTCGATCCTTCGCGTGGTGCCAGCAGCCACAAACCCTCGGCGTCCTTCAGCATATTGGTGAGCGCCGCCTTCACGCGCGTTGCCAGCCGATCGCTCGCCTGCGGAGATAAGCCTTCCCCGTGAAGCATCGTGGTTATCCGCGGCGTCCAGACCGTAACCTCGCGCAGCAACGCGTCGACGCCAGTCCCGTTCGCAAGCCGCTTCGTCACCATCTCTATAAATGCATGCACTGCATTGCCAAATGCTCGCGCCTCGAACGATCCTTCGGGTCGCTCAAAGTGCGCCGGCACGATGGCATCGTCTCCGTATGGAAGCCTGCGGACTTCGGCAAACCGCGCGGTTGGAACAAAACTGAGCGGTAAGCGCTGCAGAATCGCCGGCCGTACCTCCTCTTCAGCATCTGCACCTGCGGCTAAATCGCCGACAAAATCCTCTGCAGTGTCCTCGGCCTGAGCAGCGAATGGCATCTCGAACATCATCGCAGCAGGGGTCTCTTGTTCTTCTGAAGCCGCTGCTGCGAAATGCCTCTCTGCGGCAGGCCATGCTGTCGCCAGAAGACTCCCATACTCCCGCCGTATCTCTCCGTTCGCCGTCATATTCGGGGAAGCAAACAAATGCAGCTCCTCCCTTGCTCGTGTGCAGGCTACATAAAACAGTCGTTTCCTCTCTGCTGCCTCTCGCGCTTTGACGAGTCCACGAAGCCAGGCATTTAGTTCCTTCGATCCCTCTCCACGTTCTGCGATCGGAGCCAGCACAATATGCGCGGCTTCTGTATCGCTCGAATCGATCTCGCTCCAGGTCAGCAACCGCTCCCGATGCGCAGGCGCTCTCTTCTCCATTCCGGGCACCAGCACCACGTCCCATTCCAGACCCTTCGCCTTATGGATCGTCATCACGTCGACTGCATCTGCAACCGGAGCTGACTCTGCATACAGTGCGCCCATGCGCCGCTTCAAGAGGCTGAGGTCCATCATCCCGGCCTGCTCCTCTACCTCGTCGAGCAGTTGCAGATATCGCCGCGCATTCGCCATCTCGTCAGAGTTCAGATAAGCATCGCCGCCGAGCGAGCGCCATGTTCGCTCCACCCATTGTGAAGTGGTTGACCCAATGCGTGGTTCGCGTGCGGCTTGTAATACTGGCCACACTCGCATTAGCCGCGCACAGCTTTCTTCGCTCAGTAAATCCCCTCGCACAGCAACGGCTTTTTCGATGCACTGTTCGGCCCAGTCAGGATCATCCGCTCCGGCGAGCACATGGAGATCCGCGAGCCCAAGCCCGCACCATGGCGCATGGAGTACAGCGAGCCACGCCACGCGATCCGCCGGATGCAGCAATGCCCGCGTCAATGCAAACAGGTCGAGCACCTCCTGCCGCTCTCCAAGCGCTTCAATATCCACAGCACGAAAGGGAATTGCGCCCCGAGTCACATCTTTCAACTCCACCACGATATCGTCCAGCACGTTGCGGCTTCGCACCAGCACGGCAATCTTCCAGGGCTCGCTCCTGCCTTCAGGCAAAGATCGCGCTCGCCATTCTTCGATGATCGCCCGAACCTGCTCTGCTTCGACACGTCCCTGCTTCCGTCGCTGCTTCTTCGCATCTTCGTCAGCGCTGAGCACTTTCGGATGCCAGACTATGCTTTGGGCCACGGCAGTCGACTGGCTTCTTACTGCCTGCGCCTCAACGTACGGCACCTCCTCGGGATTTGTTTCGCGCGCTTCCCGTGGAAACAGCAGAGAGAAATCTTGGTTGAAGGTGTCCACGAGTCCACGCTGCGAACGGAAGTTCGCCGTCAGGCGCAGCCAGCCCAGCCGCAGATCGCCGAGCGCTCCCGCCTGCATCATGCGCATAAACCGCTCTACTCGTGCCTGACGAAACAGATAGATCGATTGCTTGGGATCACCCACGAGGAACACAGTCTGACTCTGCCCGTCCCATCCTTGCGTCAGCAACTCAATCAATTCGTACTGGTTCGTCGACGTGTCCTGCATCTCATCAACCAGCAGATGACGCAGCTCCATCCCGAGAGCCTCGGAGAGATCGCGAACGCCGCCATGTTTCAGCGCAGACTTCGCCAAAAGTCCCAGCTCGGCAAAATCGCACTCTCCATTTCTTGCGAACACGATCTGCAGCTCCGCCAGAGTTCGGCTCAGCACGCGGAACAGAGCCTTGGCGACCCTCCATTGTTCGGGAGGATACACGGCGGGCGGCAGACACTTCACCCGGTTAATCTCGTTGAGTACGTCTTCATGATCACGCAGCTCATTGACCAGGTCCTTCAGACGGGCAGCGTGACTCTTCTCCAGATCGAACTTTAAATAATCGCTGCGAAAACCCGAACGCCACTTTCCTTCTCCGGTTGTTACCAGGTGAATCAATGCAAGCCAGCGATCAAGATGATCGGCAATCTCTTCCGGAACATCGGACATGCCAGCGTAGATCGCAATCGGCGAATCCGCACCTTTATATCCACCGGCATGGGCCATCTCACCGGCGAGCAGCGCGAGATCCCGCAAAACATCGCTCGGCACGCTGCTGGAAAGACGTGCCAAACCCTCGCCGATTGCTTCATCCAAAGCTCTCTGCAGCTGTGGCAGCACTTTGGAGTCGAGGTAAGCGTCATCCAATTCTCCGCCCAGCAATGGCACCAGCTCTCCCCACTGGTTTCTCCATGGAAGCATCTCCATCAGCAGCCTCTCGCAATCCGCAAGGCTGCCGTCGCGATGCAGTAGTACAGTTCGCAACGCCCCATCCAGCTCCGCATCGTTGCCGCCAAGCTGCATTAGAGTTCTTTGCGCTGCTTCACGATACATCGGCGTCGGGTCTTCCACCGGAGCCTGTCGGCCTCCACCTCCCGACAGGACTGGTAATGAATGCGCAATCTCTCCACACACCGAATCGATCGTGCGAATTCGCAGTCGCCGTGGATGTTCCAGTAGTCCCCATCCCAACAGTGCGTCCCGTTGCAAGACCGCCTCGGCCAGTCTCCTCGTCTCGCATTCGAAGTCGGAATTGCCTTTCAATACATCTCCGCGGCTTGCGGCCTCCAGTTGCGCCACCACGCGCTCTCGCATCTCTGCAGTGGCCTTTACGGTAAATGTGATGGCCAGCACCTGCTCTGGCTGCTCCACACTCGTGTCTGCCAGCAACTTCAGATAGCGCTGAATCAGCAATCCAGTCTTGCCCGATCCCGCCGGAGCCTCGACGATCCATGACTGCCGAATATCCAGCGCACGTTCCCGCTGTTGCAAGTCGGGTGGCTCTCCATCGCTTGCCTCGCGAACGTTCCCACTCTTCGCGACAACAAAAAGATTAGCCACGGCCAACCTCCCCCGCAGCATCTGTGTCGCAGTCGCCCTCTTTTTCCAGCAGCGCTACATCCAGGCGACAGAGAATCCTTTGGTCGCAGTGCTCACAGGTTTCCGGATAGTGTTTGGGATGCACACGTGCGTCCCCTGCATAAAACTCTTCTGCAAGCCCTATGAGCACCTGCCTCCACCGCTCCACCTGACCTCCAAACGTTGCCGCCTCTTTCAGCTTCGCCGGCTTGCCTGGCAATACACCATCCGCGACGGCGTAGCCCTTCAATCCTCGATCGTCGCCCGCCCGCACCAGCCCGAACGCCACGCCCTGGAGACGCTCAGCCTCCGACAAGATCGCGTACAAGGGAAGCTGCGGCGCGTCCGGCCTCTCGGTTAACCAATCGGCCGGTGACGCAGCGCCCGTCTTGTAGTCGATCAGAACTTCACCGCCGGCCACCTCATCGATACGGTCCATCCTTACGCTCAACCGTAAGGGGCCAACCTGAACATCCTTGAACTCCTTCTCGCTCGCTCTCACCTCAAACGGCAGCCCACGCTCCAACTCCAGATCGAACCATCCATTCAGCAGTCTGCGCAGTCTTGTGCGCTGCACATCGAGATACGCCGCGTCCCATGTCGTTGTGCTCGAATTTTCCGTTCTCTCCAGCGCCTGCGTGATGCACCAATCGATGACACCATCACGCTCTTCCATCGTCATTGACTTCAAGGCAGTCTGTGTCTGCACTGCATCCCAGAACAGCTTGAGCACCTCATGGACAACGGTGCCGCTCTCTCTCGCGTCCATTCCCGCTGTAATTGACTCCAGCCCAGTCGACCATAAGCGCTGCTCTGCGAATGCACGAAACCCGCATGCTGCCTGCAGCTCCAGAATTCTCGCGCCGCCACGAATCACGCGATCCGGCGGCGGCTGCACGCGGGTCACATCTTCGATCTCCTCAACTGCAACCACCTCTCGCTCTTTGCCGGCTACAGTGACATGCAGTGCATCGACTTGCTCCAGTCCCAACTGACGCAGCACAGCTGACGGACGCTGGCTACCGTCGGCGTTCTGCCGTGCGTAACTGAACACCACAGTCTTTGCACTCCTGCTGATCCGTTCCGTCATTCTCCGCGCATATTCGCTGTCTCTGGAAACGTCAGGCCCCGGCATTCCCAGATCGCGTTGCAGCGACCATGGCAACAATCCATTGCTGGTTGTTTCCATCGGCCAGCTCAATTCGCCGCCGCGCAGAAACCATATTGCATCGAAGCTTCCGCCTGCAGCTTCGAGCGGTCCCATCACCTGCACCGGCGCATCGCGAGACTCCGGTGCGAACGTTGTCT
>JBDTEQ010000107.1:0-32896 GCA_039922475.1 Edaphobacter sp. | reverse complement strand
TGACGCGGCCGAGCATCATGGCGGTGGGGTCGCCGAGGCGCATGGCGGCCCAGGCGTGAGCGCACTCGTGGATGCTGAAGGCGAGGATGAGAACGACGATCTCGAAGAAGATGACGACTACGTTGAGAGGCATGTTGGTTCAAGTCTACTGAATATTGCGTGTTGAAACCGTAAAGGCTTTCCGCGGACTTGCGCGGATGACGCGGATCGGGAACGGGCAATGGCAAGAACAACCGCAGATCCCCTTCGGGGATGACAAACAAAAAGACAGGCAACGGCAAGAACAACCGCAACTGCAAGACCACCTGCAGAGATTATTTTGCGGCTTCTATGGCTTGTTGGGTTGTTGCACGGAGGGGTCTTTGCGTACTTTGACTTGAGCTGGGATGCCTACGGCGACGGTGTTGGGCGGGATGGGTCTGGTGGCGAGACCGAAGGCTCCGAGCATGGAGTTTTCGCCTATGTTCGATCCGGCGAGGACGGTGGCGTGGTAGGTGACGCGGGCGTTGGGGCCTAGCTCGGTGAGCTTGTTGGTGACATCGGCCTGGTGGTTGATGTTGTGGGTGTGGGAGTAGATATTGGCGAAGTCGGAGACGCTGGTTCCCTGGTGGAGGATGATCTCGCCGCGGTCGTCGAGCATGACGTTTTTGTGGATGGTGCAGGAGTCCTCGATGGTGAGGTTGTAGCCGTAGGTGAACTCGACGTTGTGGAAGATTTTGACGTGCTTGCCGAGATGGCGGAAGATGTGGCGGCCAAGCATGCAGCGGAAGCGGAAGCCGAGCCAGTGGTTGAGGCCGACGGGGGAGCGGTCGAACATCTGCCAGAACCAGATGAGAGGTTTGCGTTCGGCGTATTTGGCGGCGTCGATGTCGCCGTAGTACTCAGGCTCGAGGGTGACGTTGCGGGGGTCGAGGCTTTCGACGAGGGTGTGGATGGCGAGCTCGTTGTTAAGGGTCGCCTTTGCAGGGCCACCGTAGGGCCGGCCGAGATAGAGCTGGATGAGTTCGTCGCGGACGATCTGAGAGCGGATCTCAGGTTTGGTGTGACGGGTGAATTCGTCGTTGAGGCGAGCGAGCCAGCGACGGTAGATGGCTTCGGCTTCCGGGGTGGGCGTGAGTTCGCGGTACACGTATGCGGGCATTGGGTCTCTCTCTCGGAAAGCCTATTCTATGGCGAAGACGGCGTAGACGGTGGCGGATTTTTCGATGCGGCGGGGATTGATGGCCAGGGGTACTACTACCTTCTGTTCCATAGCCATCGGCGCGGCCGCCATGGCGCGCATAAGTGGACGTACCGGCTCGGCCTGGGTTTCGTTGCTGGCGTAGATGAGGGCACCGAGTTTGACGTTCATGCCCTTGGCCATCTCGCCGGCGACGATGCGGGCGCGCTGGAGTGCTTTGGCGGCAGCTTCGGCCTGCGGGGCGTTCTCGTCTTTTAGGCTCCAGTCGATCTGGCCGGACTGGTTGGCTCCGGATTTGACGGCGAGGTCGAGGATCTTTGCAGCGTCGCTGGCGTTGGCGCGCACGGTCCAGCTTTGCGTGACCTGGAACTTGCGCTGGGCCTTTTCGGCGGGGGTGAGTTTGTCGATCTGATACTCCTGCACCGGGGCGACGTTCTGGTTTTCGCTCTCGATGGCTTCGGAGGGAACGCCTGCGCTGGTGAGGGATCTGATGATCGCGTTCGATACACGAGAGCCGGTGGCGTAGGCGGCGTCGCTGTCGGGACCATAGGCGATGAAGCCGATGTGGACGGTGGCGGTGTCTGCGGTGGCGATGACTTTGTCGGTGGCAGTGATGGCGATGGTGCGGTTGTCTTTGTTGACCTGGATGGTCTGGGCGGTCGCTGGGATGGCGATGGCGAGAGTGGCTGCGGCGAGGCGGAGGATCTTCATTGGTCATCTCCTGTTGAGTTGAGCAGACTGGCGAAGGTTTGTTTGTGTCTGGGCTTGGCGGCTAACTTCTGTTTTGGGTCGGGGAGGGTGCGCTCGGGCGGCGGAGTGCCGACACGGGCGCGGGCGTTGGCCTTGACGGCCTTGACCTTGGAGAAGACCTGTTTCTTTGGCTTGCTCATCGGCGTTCCTCTGGAGACTTAGACGGGGAGTTGGAGCCCATGGGTGATTATGCATGACTCTTGCCTGCGAAGGGCAAAGTGATGCAGGATTGGAAGATGGGAGATGGCAACGGGCCATCTTCCGGGACGAGGTGCGGTATGGAAGAACGGGATTTTTTCGATGAGAAATCGGAGCAGCGAACCCATGTGATGACGTGTCCGCACTGCGGACAGCAGGGGGAGTACCAGATCGACTGGGTGGTGCGGAGAAAGAAGGCACAGTTGCCGCGTGGAGCCGATGATCGCGATAAGGCACGTTTTGCCAAGGCGCAGAGCTATATGGTTCGGCGGGACGATCCGATGGGATGCAAGAATGTGCGGTGCAGGAAGCGCTTCGACGTGGTGGGGATTCAGTCGGTGGCGTTTTTGTAGCCTGATGCGATGCGAGAGCGAGAAAGGTTGACTGCAATCGTGTCGTGATGGCACCCGGCTGTGATTTAATAGAGAGAAGAACATCTGACACCCTGCGGGATGGCGGCTTGTTTTGAACCAGAGAGAAGCGGAGACCCGAAGACCATGGCGAATACACTGATTCCCGTTGAAGAACGCACGCTGACACCAGAGCAGGTTGAAGTACTGGATCGCCGCCGTCGTCGAGGGCAACTCTACCTGGTGCTCTGCCTGCAGTGTGTGATCGTCGGGGCGCTGGTGACGCTTTGGAGTGGGCAGGACTGGACGCTGTCGCCGGGGTGGGCGAAGCCGATGGTGTACTGGAACGCGATCATGTTTGTGGCGGCGCTGGTGTTCGGCATTGCGGGCGTGCGGCTGAAGCGGGGAAGCAACGAGTTCCTTAGCTACTAAAGCGGAGTCGATCTGCCTGATTGTGTGAGAAGTCGGGGAGGAATTTCGTTCAGCGGTATCCGGTTGCGGAGCCACATTTCCGGAGTTTATGAGTTCGGACTGGCACGTCCCGTCCGTGTATGTCGTTTAGAGGACTCAGGTCTGCAGGTGGGAGGACTATACTAGACCTCTTGCAAGTCTGATTCGTTTTTTGAGCCTACGCATCTCATCTTATAGAAATGAAACAGATGGCGGCGACGATGTCCCTTCCCTCCCCGAGCCTCGACGACGGAAACACAGCCGTGCTGGAGCCGATGGAAGAGTCTCGGCAGATGCGGGGAAGGCTGCGGGACAAGTTTGGGCGGGCGATTACGGATCTGCGCGTCTCTGTAACGGACCGCTGCAACTACAAGTGCGTGTACTGCCGGACGGGTAACGAAGGCGCTCAATATACCGAGCTGCCGGTTGCCGACTACCTGCGAATGGCCCGGCAGTTTGTCGGGCTGGGCGTGGAGAAGGTCCGGCTGACGGGTGGAGAACCGCTGCTGCGATCGGGGCTGGTGGAGATGGTGCGCGAGCTGGCGAAGATGCGTACAGCTTATCTTCCAATTGAGAGTTCCGCGGCCGATGGAAGCTTCGCGGATGGAAACGGCTTGCCGCTCGACCTTGCATTGACCACGAATGGGCATCTGCTGGAGGGACTTGCACAACCGCTGAAAGATGCGGGGCTGAACCGCATTACGGTGAGCATGGATGCGGTGGATGCGGAGACGTTTTCTGCGATTACGCGGGTGCCGCGAAGCTTCGATAAGGTGCTGGCGGGGGTTCGCAGGGCACAGGACGTTGGGCTTGGGCCGGTGAAGGTGAACTGCGTGCTCCTGCGTGGATTCAACGATGGACAGATTGAACAGTTTGCGGAGTTTTCGCGGCGCGAGGGCGTGATCGTCCGGTTTATCGAGTGGATGCCGCTGGAAGAAGACCGGAGCTGGACGCGAGAGGCCGTCGTCTCGATGGATGAGATTGTGGCGCGGCTGAATGCGTATCGACCGCTGGTGGAGCTGGCTCCTCATGCGGCGAGCGAGACGGCGAAGCGGTTTACGTTTGACGATGGCGTGGGCGAGATCGGAATCATCGCTCCGGTGTCCCGCCCTTTCTGCGGACACTGCAGCCGAGTGAGGCTGACCTCGGACGGAAAGATACGGACATGCCTGTTTTCGCAGAGCGACCACGACCTGTATGGAGAGATGGTGCGCGGCGGAACCGATGAGGAGCTTACTGCGTATATTCGCAGGGTTGTTCTGCGCAAAGAAGAGAGGCATCATATAGGCGAGCCGGGTTTTCAGAAGCCTTCGCGGAACATGGTGCATATTGGTGGCTAAGATTTTTTTTGAGGACGGCGCACAGTTGAACTTTTGAGCACATAGCATCTGGTATCTGATATGTTTCCGGAATGAGGAAAGCGATTGAAAGACAGACGATCGTTTGAAGTCATTGAAAGCCGGCAGATGGACCACCTTCGGGTGTTTCACGACGTGGCGCGTGCGCTGACATCGAGTCTGGAGCTGGAGGAGATACTGGGAGCCATCATGGACAAGATGGCGCAGTTCTTCGGGCCGGAACGATGGTCGATGCTGATGGTGGACGACACGTGCGATGAGCTGTACTACGCGATCGCGGTTGGGGAAAATGCAGAGAGCCTGAAGGGGCTGCGGGTTCCGATGGGCGAAGGGGTTGCGGGGTGGGTGGCCTCGACGGGCAATCCGCTGGTGGTGCCGGATGTTGCGCTGGATCCGCACTGGTCGGCTTTTGCGAGCAAACATCCCGATCTGAAGATCAAGTCGATTGCCTGCGTGCCGGTGCGGTCGGGGAACAAGACGCTGGGCGTGATTCAACTATTGAACAGCAAGCTCGATTTGCTGTCGGAGTACTCGATCTCATTTTTGCGGATTCTGTGCGACTATGCAGCGATTGCAATTCAGAATGCCCGGTCGATGACGCTGATCCAGGAGTTGACGATCACCGACGACGTGACAGGGCTGTTCAATGCGCGTCATCTTTACACAATGCTCGATGAGCAGGTAGCACTGGGAAACGTATTCAGCCTGATGTTCGTCGACCTGGACCACTTCAAGACTGTAAACGACACCCATGGACATCTGATCGGAAGCCGATTGCTTTCGGAGATTGGCGGGCTGCTGAAGCGTGGCCTGGGTCCGAACAATGCGGCCTTCCGGTATGGCGGGGACGAGTTTGTGGCGCTGCTGCCGGGAATGGGGAAGTCGGCGGCGAGCGGAACGACGTTGGCGCTGCGCGAAGACCTGCGGGCAGCACGGTTTCTGGAGGGCGCGGGGCTTTCGCTGAACGTGTCGGGGAGCTTTGGGCTGGCGACATATCCGGAAGACGGCAATACCGTACCTACGATTCTGCGCGCAGCCGACACCATGATGTATGAGGCGAAGGTGACACGGGACAGCGTTGCGGTGGCAGGCAAGGGGAAGGTCAACCGGTCGGCGGCGGACAGCGGATCGCGGCAGGCGGTGGCAGGATTATTCCTGGAGCGCGATTCTTCCCGGCGTTGATGCTTAAAAGCTGACGGCTTAACACGGATCCTCACAGAGGACACGGATCAGAAACAGACAACTGCGACTACGGCGTCAAAAAGCGCCGCCCTTTGCTCAGGATGACAGTTTCTATGGCAGGTATTGCTATGTGGAACCGCTCTAACCTGGGCCGTGGCGTTCCAACGTGCTTCCGTGGCGGGGATCGGGTTTGAGGATGTCGCGGTTTTCGGGGGCGACGGGGTGGACGCCGAAGTCCCAGACGCTGAGGTTGACGGCTTTGGCGGAGATGACTTCCATCAGTGCAAACTCGCCGAAGTCGAGAGGCTCTGTCGGAGTGATCTTGAGCCAGTGGCCGCCGGGGAGAAGTTCGGTGGTGGTCTCTACGACATCTTGCTGGCGCTGGCCGGTGCCGAGCAGAGGGATGCGGATGCTGTAGACGACGCGTGCTCCGGTGCGGACGTCGGTGCGGACGATGACGTAGCGGCTGTCGGGTGAGCCGCCGCTGGAATCGTTGGGGATGCGGCTGGTGGCGCCGTGAGTATCGACGGTGAGAGGTGTACCGGCGGTGTCGGGGACACTCTCGTCGCCGATGCGGAGGTAGAAGACGGGGTCTTTGACGTGGAGTTGGATGGGCGAGGTCTCACCTTTGAGCGTGATGATGGGATGCGCAGCGGAGAGCGGGTTGACGGCGGCTTTGAGGAGGTTGTGCGCGGTGTTGCGGTTGAGATCGCTGTCGGTCTGGGCGAGGGGGACGAGCTCTGGTGTGCCGCGGAAGGTGTCGAGTGCGAGGGTGCCGTCTTCTTCGGGGAGGCGGAGGTCTTTGACGACTTCTGGGGTTAGCGCGGCGCGGTCGGCTTCCTCTTTGAGGAGTTCAGGATCGATGGCCGGAGGCTGCGGGTTGTTGGAGTCGGAGGGTTGCGCGTGCTGCTGCTCCCAGCGCTTGGTGGCGACGAGATCGACGAGGGAGAGGGGAATCTCTTCTTCTGCTCCGGCACGCTCGGCACTGATGTAGCGGACGACGTTGCCGACGACCTTGTAACTCATGATGATCTGATAGCTGCCGTCTTTGAGGATGAGCCGGGTGCGGTGGGGGGTGCCGGCGTCAGGTTGCAGGGCTGTGGTGTGTTGCGCGTAGAGCGCAGGCGTGGAGGCGAGAGCCAGCAGAAGCGCGGCAACGAGGATCTTCGGGACGTGGAGTTTACGGTTCATCGGCGATCACCAGTTTAGACGCGGGAATTTGATGTACGTACATGGCCTGAGGGTTTTAACTGATTCGAGACGATGTTGTGACACCCGCTGGAAGGTTTTGCAGTGTAATGTCGATTTGAATGTAAGCGCTGCGAGCAAACCAGATTGCGCAAATTCGTCAGGCCGGATTCATGGGGGACATTATGGGTTTTTCAAAGATTCTGGTTGGCGGAACAGGCTTTCTTTGCTGCCTGACGGTGTTGTCCTGCGGCGGAAGCAAACAGCCACCGGCAGCATTGGCCGACTTTTCTCTGGCTGCCATGCCTGCCAACGTTGCGCTCATAGCGGGAGGAACATCGCAGCAGATCAGCGTAAATGCCGTGCCTGCTAACGGTTTTACCAGTACGGTATCGGTTGCAATTACAGGAATGCCTGCCGGCGTGACTGTCCAGCCAGCGATGCTTTCGCTGACTCCCGGGAAGACGCAGAGTGTTTCGGTGAGTGCTGCGAGTGCAGGATCTGGCAGCGCCACGCTGACTTTTATGGGGACTTCGAATGCATTGACGCACTCTGCCGCTGTCTCGGTCACGGTTGCTTCGCCGCCACCGCCCGACTTCACACTAAGTGTGTTGCCTGCGTCGCAGACTCTTGTGGCTGGCGCGACGGGTTTGCCGGTGAGCGTTATGGCGACGGCGGTCAATTCGTTTGCCGGGACAGTAGCCATCGCAGTCACGGGACTACCTGCTGGCGTGACTGCAAGTCCCGCGGCGCTGAACCTGGTTCCGGGAGTTGCGCAGAACATGACGTTGACTGCTGCGCTGACCGCCGCGGCAACCACAACAACCGTGACGTTTACGGGAACGTCGAATGCAGTGACGCACTCTGCCGCTGTCTCGGTCACGGTTGCTTCGCCACCGCCCGACTTCACGTTAAGCGTGTTGCCTGCGTCGCAGGCTCTTGTGGCTGGCGCGACGGGTTTGCCAGTGAACGTGATGGCGACGGCAGTCAACTCGTTTGCCGGGACAGTAGCCATCGCAGTCACGGGACTACCTGCTGGCGTGACGACAAGTCCTGCGACGCTGAACCTGGTTCCGGGAGTGGCGCAGAGCACGACGCTGACTGCTGCGCTGACCGCCGCGGCAACCACAACAACCGTGACTTTTACGGGAACTTCGGGGAGCCTGACGCATTCTGCTCCGCTTGCTCTGACTGTACAGGGCGCGGCGACGACAACTGCGCCGGATGTGACTACCTATCACTACGACGTTGCGCGGAATGGACTCAATGCTCAGGAGACGATTCTGACGCCGAGTAACGTCAACTCCGCTCAGTTTGGCAAGATCGGCTTCGACGCGGTTGATGGGAAGGTGGATGCGCAGCCACTCTATCTTGCAAATGTCATCGTAGGAGGCCAACTGCATAACGTGCTGTATGTCGCTACCGAACATGACAGCGTGTATGGGTTCGATGCCGACAGCGGGGCTCAGTTGTGGAAGACTTCGATCCTTGGAAGCGGCGAGACGACGAGCGACGACCACGGTTGCCCACAGATCACTCCTGAGATCGGCATTACTTCGACACCTGTGATCGATCGCGGGCAGGGAGCCAATGGAACGCTCTTCACCATTGGTATGAGCAAAGATACGGGAGGGACGTATCATCAGCGGCTGCATGCGCTCGATGTCGCGACAGGCACGGAGATCGGCGGGAGCCCGACAGAGATCTCCGCGAGTTATCCAGGTACGGGAGACAACTCGGTGAGCGGGAGCGTTGTCTTCGATCCGTCGCAGTATGCGGAGCGCCAGGCGCTGCTTCTGGTCAATGGGAATATCTACACGGGCTGGACTTCGCACTGCGACTCCGGGCTTTATACCGGTTGGGTGATTGGATATAGCGAGTCAACGCTGCAGCAGACGCAGGTGTTGAATATGACACCCAATGGCCATGAGGGCTCGATCTGGATGAGCGGAGGCGGAATGGCGGCAGACAGCAGCGGGTTTATCTATTTCTTCGATGCCAACGGAACCTTCGATACGACTTTCGACGCGAATAGTTTTCCAGCGAACCACGACTACGGGAATGCAATGGTGAAGCTTTCTACCAACGGCACGCTGGCCGTAACGGATTATTTCGAGATGTACAACGGGGTATCGGAGTCGGCGGACGACCTCGATCTGGGGTCGGGAGGCCCGCTGTTACTGCCTGACCAGACGGACGCGCATGGAGCGATCCATCATCTGATTGTGGGCGCGGGCAAGGATAAGAATATCTACCTTGCCGATCGGGACAATCTTGGTAAATTCAATCGCGCCACCGATCCGGTGGACAATGGCAACGTGTATCAGGAGCTGCCGGGAGCGATGGCGGGACTGGTGTACTCTTCGCCTGCATATTTCAACGGGGTCATCTACTACTCTGCGGATGGCGACTCGTTGAAGGCCTTCCCGGTGACAAACGCGCAGATGGCGACGAGTCCGTCGAGCGTATCTCCGACAACGTTTGGACACCCGGGGCCGACGCCATCAATCTCGTCCAATGGAACGCAGAGTGGGATTGTGTGGGCTTTGGATTCCAACCTGTCCAGCGCTGGAATTCTTCACGCTTATGACCCGGCCAATCTGGCGCACGAACTCTACAACAGCACGCAGAACAGTACGCGCGACAGCTTCGGAGATGGAAACAAGTTCATTACGCCGATGATCGTGAATGGAAAGGTGTACGTCGGGACACAGAACGGAGTGGCCGTCTTTGGTTTGCTGCCGCACTAAAACGAAGCGGGCTTCAACCGCGCTGGTCGAAGCCCGCTCGTTTCGTAGTTGCCGCGCGGCTACTTTGCGGCGAGTTGGATGCACTCCTCGAGGATGTCGAGAGCTATTTCGGCTTCGTGCTCGTTGACGATGAGGGGTGGGCAGAGACGGATGCTGGTTTCGCCGCAGCCGAGGATGAGAAGGCCGCGCTCGAAGGCGAGATCGACGATCTTGTCGCGCATGGGACCGACCGGGGTGCGGGACTTTTGATCCTTGACGATCTCGATGCCGATCATCAGGCCGCGACCGCGAACATCGCCTACGGTCGGGTGTTTTGCGACCCAGGGGCGGAGGCGAGACAAGATCTTTTCGCCCACGGTGGCGGCGTTCTTGATGGCTTCGCGCTCGAGGATGTCCATGGTAGCGAGGGCGGAGGCGATGCAGATGGGATTGCCGCCGAAGGTGCTGGCGTGGGAGCCGGGGACCCAGTCCATGATGCTTGCCTTGGACATGCAGATGCCGAGAGGCATGCCGGATGCGATGCCCTTGGCCATGCAGACGATGTCGGGCTGGACGCCGGAGTGCTCGATGGACCACCACTTCCCTGTTCTGCCGGAGCCGGCCTGAACCTCGTCGGCGATGAGAAGGATGCCGTGCTTGTCGCAGATGCGGCGAATCTCCTGGAGGAAGTTTGTTGGTGCAACGACGTAGCCGCCTTCACCTTGAATGGGTTCGAGGATGATCGCGGCGACCTCTTCGGGCGGGAGGATGGTCTTGAAGAGACGGTCTTCGATGTAGCGGGCGCAGTTGAGAGCGAAGGCTTCCTGCTCCTCGGGCGTGCCGTCGCTACAGCCGCGATAGGCGTAGGGATAGGGGATGTGGTGGACGCCGGGGACAAAGGGGGCAAAGCGGCGCTTCTGCTGGGGCTTGGAGGCGGTGAGCGAGAGTGCGCCCATGGTGCGGCCGTGGAAGGCTCCGAGGAAGGCGATGATGTTCTGGCGGCCGGTGTGGTAGCGGGCGAGCTTCATGGCGCACTCGACTGCCTCGGCGCCGGAGTTGCCGTAGTAGAACTTGTGCGGACCGGGCATGGGTGCGACCTTGGAGAGACGCTCGGCGAGGCGAGGCATCTGGTCGTAGTAGAAGTCGGTGCCCGACATGTGGATGAGCTGAGCGGCCTGATCCTGAATGGCTTTGACGACTTCCGGATGACAGTGGCCTGTGGAGTTGACGGCGATGCCTGCCGCAAAGTCGAGGAACTCGTTGCCGTCGACGTCGGTGACGCGGAGGCCGCGGCCGGATTTGGCGACCATGGGATAGCTGCGGGTGTAGCTGGGGGAGATGAGGCGGTCATCGTCGGCTACGACTTTTTTGGCGTTGGGGCCGGGGAGGGCGGTCTTCAGTTTGGGGCCGAACTGGGCGTAGTTCTGCGTGGTGGTGTAGCTCTGGGTCTGGTCTTGTGTCAGGGTGCTCATGGCGTCTCTCCTATGGATTGGATGGTAGGGGCGAGCGATGCGTTGGAGTGCCGTTCGTTGCGCTGTGCCCGAATGTGGGACGGCGACCTCGCATGAAGCGGAGGGAACGGTCTTGCGCGGTGGCGGGACTTCGCCGGCTGGGGGAGTGATGCGCTAGTCGCCGGCGAAGAGACTAGGTCGCGTGAGGCTGGGGAGTACGCGAAGGTGCCGACGCGGCATCTGGTGCTGTTGCGAGCAGCAGAGCGGGTCTGTGATGCGATGAGGGCGGGCTGTGGCGATGATGGGTAATTTCATTGGCCTCTGCCTTTGGGCCAGTATACCGCACCGGGGCAAGCATACCCAAAGCGCATCTTCAGCGCTCAATGTTGATACTGCCTAGCGAATCACGCTGCCAGGCACGATCGGTTGGGGGGTGTCTTTGTCGAACTGCATGGTGAAGGCGAACATGAGCGTATAGAGATCTTTGTGCAGGGTAGTGAAGTCGAAGCAGAGGACGTGGCGGGTGGGTTCAACATGGTCGGATTTCCTGCGCGGCTTGACGGGGATGTTGCCGAGAACACAAGCCTTGGCAGCGTACGTCGTTCTGGGAATCTTTCCTTTAACGTCCGGCATGGGGACCGAGGCGAGGACGATGGCGGCAGGGTGGCCGTCGATGGCGTAGTTGGCAGGTTCCTGGGTGATGGTGGGCTCGCCGTATTGCTTGAGCTGGCGAAGTATCTGCTCGCGGATGAAGGGGCCGAGCAGGGTCGCTGCACCGTGCAGAACGTTGGGGCAGGTGTTGTCGATGGTGGAGAGGACGAAGGAAGAGGTGTCCACGGGAGTGACGGCGTTAGCGAAGAGGGTGGAGTGGGCGCACCTGGGCGTGGGGTTCGCCGTGGGCTTGGGATCGAGAGCCGCTTCGTCCGGAACGAAACGGCCTGGATAGAAGTAGGTGATGTTCAAAGCCGGATCGTGAAAGCTCTTCGGGTCGTTGGGGTTCGGCTGATCGGAGGTTTGGGCGGTTTGTGCTGGAGCGAACGCACAGACAAGAAGGAGCAAAAACAATACCGGCGAACGAAGAACCATCTATTTATCGTAGCACCGCGCGGAGCCGACGGCGAAGGACGATACGATGGAGAGATGCCCTCTGCTTCTGCACCGAATCGCACCAGAATTCTGGCTTCATTCTGCTGCGTTTATCTATTCTGGGGCGGAACGTTCCTGGCGATGCGATTTGGCGTGGAGGTGCTGCCGCCATTCGTTCTGGGAAGCGCGCGATACCTGATTGCAGCGCCGCTGGTGCTGGGACTGAGCGCGATGCTGCGGCTGAAGATCTGGCCGACGCCGCGAGAGTTTATCCGGCTCGCGATCATCGGGGTGCTGATGCTGGGCTGCGGCAATACAGCGGTGATCTGGGCGGAACAGTACATTCCGAGCGGGCTGGCAGCTCTGCTGGTGGCATCGATTCCGCTGTATGCGGCTCTGATCGAGGTGATGTTGCCACGAGGAGAAGGGCTGCAGGCGCGAGGCTGGGCGGGCGTGTGCATCGGGTTTGTGGGGATTGTGTTTCTGTTGTGGCCGGGGCTGCGCAGCGGTCTGCATGGGGAGACGCGACAGATTCTTGCGGCGGGCGTGACGCTGGTAGGAACTCTGTGCTGGACTACAGCTTCGGTGATCTCGCGACGATCGACGATTCAGATCAGCGGCGTGGCGTCGGCGGGTTGGCAGATGGTGTTCGGCGGGCTTTTCAATGTGGGGTTGATGGTAGTGACGAAGCAATATCGCGGCGGACACTGGGGTGCGCAGGCGTGGGGATCGATTGCGTATCTGGTGATCTTCGGGTCTCTGATTACATACACCGCGTATATCTATCTATTGGACAATGTCGCTGTGTCGAAGGTGGCGACGTATGCGTATGTCAATCCGGTGATCGCGGTGATTCTTGGAACTATCGTTCTGCGGGAGCGTTTTGTAGCGGTGGAGTATGTCGGGATGGGAGCGATCCTGCTGGCCGTGTTCCTGGTGACGGGCTCGAAGATGAAGACGGGCAAGCCAAATGTAGTGGATGAGGACCTGGCGGCGGGGCAGCAGGTTTAGGCTGGATCTCCAAAGTAAGTGGAACTAACCGAGTTCTCTTCGCGTAGAGAACTGCGAGGGGAACGCCCTATGAGAACGATAGTTTTAAACCTGGCACTTTCAACACTGCTTTTATCGGGAGCGGCGGCAACGGCGCAGAGCGACACAACCTGGGAGAAGAGTTACACCGTCAGCGGACAGCCGACCCTCCTTCTCAGCACGGGCGACAGCCAGCTCAACATTCACTCATGCGGTAGCTGCCAGACAGTCCACATTCATGTGACGGCGCAGAATACGGACCTGTCGCGGTACATCCTTGAAGAGAGCCAGAGCGGTAACACGGTCAACTTTTCTCTCAAGGAGAAGTCTCACATCGGCTTGTATATCAACCGGCGCGATGCGTCCGTACACGTTGATGTTGAGACACCGGCAAACCTCACGCTCGATGCGAGAAGCACCGATGGAAACCTGACAGCGGCTGACCTGCACGGCAACCTCACCATCCGCACCAGCGATGGAGGACAGGAGTTGACTGGGGTATCGGGAACTTTGAACCTGCGCTCCAGCGATGGTCATCTCCGCGTTCGCGATGCCAGTGGGACGATTGAAACGCGAGGTTCCGACGGCAACCAGAATATTGCGGGGTCGTTTACCTCGCTGCATCTGCATAGCAGCGATGGGTCAATCCATGTCGAGCTTGCAGACGGGTCACACCTCAGCGCCGACTCGAGCATAGAGAGCGACAATGGAAGCGTGACGCTGCGGCTGCCGAAGAACTTCCCTGCGGAGCTTTCGGTCAGCACAAGCGATGGAAGCATTCAGAGCACACTGCCGCTGGTTGTCGACGGGTATAACTCGAAGGGGAGCTCGGGGCACAGTATTCGCGGCAAGTTCAATGGCGGCGGCTCGCTGTTGACGATCCACACCAGCGATGGCAGCGTGCATCTCGATACGCTGTAGCTTGCTTACGACGGCATGGCATTCGAGGTACGAGATCGAAAACTCTTCGCAGCTCCATGGCTAGTGGCTGGCGTTGCCGATGGTGAGCGGATAGAGCGGTGCAGCCTGGTCGCGGCCAAAGCGCACGGTCGTTTTGGTGATGCGGTTGAGCGTGGCAATGTCGTTGGAGGAGAAGTACCAGACGAGGAGATGGCTGTTCCAGTTGGTGGAGATGGCCATGGTGTAGAGCTGCCCGGGCGCTGCGTCCGGCGGTTGTCCCTGTGCTGCGGCCATGTGGACCTTCTGCCAGCCGATGGTGTAGGTCGAGGGCGGCGCTGTGGGCTTCATGCCGGGGACTTTGTTGACAATCTCAGTCATATCGTTCAGCAGGGTGGTGCTTGCACTCTCGTGCTCGGCGTTGAGGCAGTTGATGTCGAGCTCGGCGAGGAGGACCGATGCTGTGGTTTGTGCTTCGGCAGCGCGCGGAAGCTGGAGGAGAAGCTCTGGGCGCAGGCAGCGGGTTCCGCCTGCGAGCTTTGGATCGGTTGCGCCGGAGACGCCGGGGAAGGCGAGATGACCGTCGTGCAGGATCTGTTCGGTGTCGCCCTTGACGAGATCGGAGGGGTAGAAGAGACGCAGCTTGAGGGTTTCATTCTCCCACCCGGTTGTGCTGGGTGCGGGGGTCTGCGCTTTGGCTGCGAACGACAGAGCAGCGGCGAAAAGAAATGCAAACACGGTGCGTGATCTAAAAGAGCGAGTCATCTATTTGCGTTTCCAACGCACGCCATCCTTGGAGTCTTCTATTAGGATGCCCTTGGCGAGCAGGTCGTTGCGGATGGCGTCGGCGCGGGCAAAGTTGCGAGTCTTCTTGGCTTGCGTGCGTTCGGCGACGAGGGCGTCGATGTCGGCGTCGGAGAGAGCAAACTTATCAACGACTTCTGAATCAACCTCGATGCCTTCGGCTTTAGCCCAATCAAAAGCAGCGCGAGTAATGGCATAGTCTCTATCTTCAAGAACTGCGAAGACTGCGTCGAAGAGCGCGAGGACACGAAGAATTTCGGTGACGTTTTCGCTGCGCAGGGTTCCATTATCGGCGGCTGTATTTGCAGCACGGACGAGATCGAAGATGGCAGCGCGGGCTTCTGCGGTGTTGAGGTCGTTGGTAAGGGCAGCGGTGTAGTCGCGCTCGGCCTTCGCGGTTGCAGCGGCGATGTCAGCGTCGAGACCCTTGGCAAAGCCGCCGGTGCCTGCGGCAGAACCTTTCAACATGCGCTGATGGAAGGTGCGCAGACGATCGACAGCGTTGGTGGACTCGATAAGCGAGTCGAAGGTGAAGTTCATCTGGTTGCGGTAGGGCACGGAGATGAGCAGGAAGCGGATCGCGGAGGCGCGGTAGCCCTTGAGGAGCAGGTCGCGGAGGGTGTAGAAGTTGCCCTCGGACTTCGACATCTTCTTGCCTTCAACGAGCAGGAAGCGGACGTGCATCCAGTGGCGCACGAAGGGTTTTCCGCTGGCCGATTCGGATTGTGCGATCTCGTTCTCATGATGCGGAAACATGAGGTCTTCGCCACCAGCGTGGAGGTCGATGTCGTCGCCAAGGAACTTTGTGGCCATGGCGGAGCACTCGATGTGCCAGCCCGGACGACCAGCGCCGAGCGCGGTGTCCCAGGACTGTTCGCCGGGTTTTTGAGCCTTCCAGAGCGCGAAGTCGCGGGCGGCATCTTTTTCGTACTCGTCTACATCAACGCGAGCGCCGTCTTCGATTCCGTCGAAGTCTTTCTTTGAGAGCTTGCCGTAGTCGGGGAAGCGGCTGATGCGGAAGTACCAACTGCCATCTTCGGCTTGATAGGCGATGTCTTTGGCGGCGAGCTTTTGGATGAGCGCGACCATATCCGGAATGTAATCGGTCGCGCGGGAGATGTGCTCGGGCCGCTCGATGTTGAGGGCATCGAGATCCTCGAAGAAGGCGTGCTCGTATTTCCGCGTGTAGTCGGCGATGGACAGGCCTGCGGCTGCGGCGTTGCGAATGATCTTGTCATCGACGTCGGTGATGTTCATGACGTGGTCGACGGGGATTCCCTGTTGGCGAACTGCGCGGCGGAGGACGTCGACGCTGAGGAAGGTGCGGAAGTTGCCAATGTGTCCGTAGTCGTAGACGGTGGGGCCGCAGCAGTACATGCGCAGCGCGGGTGCGCCGACGGGTGCGAGAGGTTCGATCTTTCCGCCTAAGGTGTTGAAGAGTTCGATGGTTGCCACGTGCTCACTGTTCCTGCCGCAGCCGGGCGCGTGGCGCGGTGCAGACTGCTCTCGCTTGGAATTCCTTGTTGATTTTAGCCGATATACGGGAGTTATTTGTCGCGGGCGGTTTCCTGCTGTCCCAGGCGAAGCTGGGGGGTTGCACCGAGAGACTCGGATGCGAAGTCGCGGGCGAGAAGCTTGGGCCATGCGGCGGCAGCGATCATGGCAGCGTTGTCGGTGGAGAGGGCGAGCGAAGGAAAGGCGATGGGGAGACCGCGGCGGTCAGCTTCAGCCTGAAAGCGGCGTCGAAGTTCGGAGTTGGCCGCGACTCCGCCGGAGACGACGATGCTGTGCGCGCCGAGGGATTCGGCAGCGGCGAAGGTCTGGCGTTGCAGGTTGCCGACTACCGCGTATTGAAAGGATGCGATGAGGTCGAGGGTCTGCCGATCGCAGAGTTTAAGGGCGGCTTCGGATTTCGGCGTGAGATTCGGGGTGGCGGCTAACGCGGCACGGCGGGCTTCGATGCTCTCGCGCATCTGGTGGGTTTCGACATAGCGCAGGACGGCGGTTTTGATGCCGCTGAAGGAGAAGTCGAAGTGCGGGCCTTCGGTGCGGGGTGGCGCTTTTTTGTTTGCAGGTGCGGTGCCTTCGCGATAGATGCGAGGTCTGATTTCACCGAAGGTAAACGACACGGCGCGAGGGTTGCCGTGAGGAGCGAGCGCGTCGATCCAGGGGCCACCGGGATAGCCGAGACCGAGGAGCTTCGCAACTTTGTCGTAGGCCTCACCCGCAGCGTCGTCTACAGTGCGGCCTACGTTGCGGTAGGCCCATGCGCTCCCCTGCTGTCTGGCCAAATACAGATGCGTGTGGCCACCGGAGACGACTAACGCGAGCAGTGGGAGTTCCATGGGAGCTTCACTGCGTTCACGCGCCTCCAACAGAACGGCATGGATGTGGCCTTCGAGATGGTTGACGGCGATGAGCGGCTTGTCGAGGCCGAAGGTGAGCGCCTTGGCATAGGTGATGCCGACAAGCAGCGCTCCTGCAAGGCCGGGACCTTCGGTGACAGCGATTGCGTCGAGATCGGCGAAGGTGACTGGATGCCCAGCCGCAACGCTGGCGCGGGACATTGCTTCGCGGACGACGAGGACGATGTTGCGAAGATGTTCGCGGGAGGCGAGTTCGGGGACGACACCGCCGTAGTTTGCATGAAGGGACATCTGCGAGGCGACGACATTGGAGAGCGCGATACTACCGGAACGAACGACGGCCGCGGCGGTCTCGTCGCAGGAGCTTTCGATGCCGAGAATCAGGCCGGTTCCACCGCTTTCGCGCATCTCTCTATCATAGGGGAGACGCAATGAGCCAAGGGATCGACAACCCGAAGTACCGAGCGGCACGAGAGATCGTTGCGAAGCTGCGCGATGCAGGGCATCAAGCCTACTTCGCGGGCGGATGCGTGCGCGATCTTTTGCTGGGAGTTGATCCGAAGGACTTCGATGTAGCGACGAGCGCTACGCCCGATGTAGTGATGGGGATGTTTGCGAAGACTTACTCGGTCGGGGCGCACTTCGGGGTGGTGCTGGTTTGTGCGGCTGATGGTGAAGGCGGTGAGATCGCTACCGAGGTCGCTACGTTTCGTCATGATGGCGCATATAGCGATGGGCGGCGGCCGGATGCAGTGCGGTTCTCGACCGATGCGCGCGAGGATGTGCTGCGGAGGGACTTCACGATCAATGGGATGCTGCTCGATCCGGTGATCTTTGAAAAGAGCGGCGATGCTGAGAGTGCGGTGCTCGACAATGTTGGCGGGCGCGCGGATCTCGCGGCTGGGATTGTGCGGGCAATCGGCGATCCTGCGCTGCGGTTTGCCGAGGATAAGCTGCGGATGCTGCGTGGGGTGCGGTTTGCTGCGCGGCTGGGCTATGTGATCGAGCCTCGCACGATGGCAGCGATGCGTGCGGCTGCGCATGAGATTGGGCAGGTGAGTTCCGAGAGGATTCGCGATGAGCTGACGCTGATGTTGACTGAGGGCCATGCGCGGCGGGCGTTTGAGCTACTGGATGCGACGGGGCTGCTGGCCGAGGTTCTTCCAGAAGCGGTGAAGATGCATGGCGTGGAGCAGCCGCCGGAGTACCATCCCGAGGGCGATGTGTGGGTGCATACGATGCTGCTGCTTGAAAAGCTTCCTGCCGGAGCATCGCCGACGCTGGCGTGGGGCGCGCTGTTGCACGATATCGGCAAGCCGGCTACGTTTCGGCCACCGGACCCGAAGAAGCTGGGTGACCGGATTCGTTTTAACGGGCACGTTGAGGTGGGAGTACGAATCGCTGAGGAGATTCTGAAGCGGCTGCGTTTTTCGAATGAGGATGCCGAGCAGATCGTCGCACTAGTGAAGAACCACATGCGCTTCGGCGATATTCTGCAGATGCGCGAGTCGACGCTGAAGCGGTTTCTGCGCCTGCCGAGGTTCGATGAGCATCTGGCGCTGCACTGGATGGATGCGAGTTCTGCGCATGGTGATCTGCGGTTGTATGAATTCGCACGAGAGCGCTACGAAGCTGCGCCGCTGGAGACGATTCAGCCGAAGCTGCTGGTGACAGGGCGGGATCTGATTGCTGCAGGATACAGGCCCGGGCCGGAGTTCAAGGCGATGCTGGAAGTCGCGGAGGACGCTCAGCTTGAAGGGCGTGCGACTACGACGAAGGATGGGTTGGAGTTCGTGAGGCAGCGATTCGGCGAGCCCTCTGCCTGAGAGCGAAGCGTGCTTGGATATCGGGTGCTATGCGTGGTACAGCGCAGGGTCCCAGCAGGCACTCGATATCTACGCCGTGTGGAGCACGAGTCACTCGACGCGCTGATTCGATTCGAGCGCGAAAAAATAGACAGGCAAGCAAAAGCCAGATACTCCGGCGACATCGTTGCGGTTGTGTTTTTCCGTCGATATCCTGTCAACCGGGTTGGTGTAAGGTGGATGGGGCAGAGTGCGCGGAATTGTCCCATTCGCCCACCGATCTGCATCTGAGAATCTTATGGCTACCACGAAATCGCTGCTGAATACTCCCCCCGACCATAGCCCGAATACTCAACTGACGATCGATGGCTTCGAGGTCCCCGGACATGCGGGTGAACTGCTGATCGACCTGCTCAATCGACGCACCGCGGTGCATGCGCAGAAGGCTGTACCGCAGGTCTGCTACATGCAACAGATGGGGCCCATCCAAAGCTGCGATACATGCATGGTGAAGGTGAACGGCGAACTGGTGCGCGCTTGCGCAACGCAGGTTGCCGGAGGAATGAAGGTGGAGACGGCGGGGGAAGCTGTCGATATCGCCCAGCGCGAGGCGTTCGACCGGATTCTGCAGAACCACCTGCTGTACTGCACGGTGTGCGACAACAACAACGGGGACTGCACGGTCCACAATACGACGGCAGAGCTGGATGTGAAGCACCAGGCGAGGCCGTTTACTCCGAAGCCCTACGAGAAAGACATGTCGAACCCGTTCTATCGCTACGACCCCGACCAGTGCATTCTGTGCGGGCGCTGCGTGGAGTCGTGCCAGAACGTGCAGGTCAACGAGACGCTGACGATCGACTGGGAGAGCGCCCATCCGCGCGTGCTCTGGGATGGCGGCACGAAGATTGATGGTTCGAGTTGCGTCTCCTGCGGCCACTGCGTCACGGTTTGCCCGTGCAATGCGCTGATGGAGAAGTCGATGCTGGGCGAGGCGGGATATCTGACGGATACGCCGGCGGAAGCTCTGAATGACATGATTGAAGTGGTCAAGGGGATCGAGCCGCCGATTGGGTATGGGCCGATACTTGCTCTCTCCGAGATGGAGGCGGAGATGCGCACCAAACGCACGAAGCGTACCAAGACCGTCTGCACATACTGCGCGGTGGGATGCAGCTTCGAGGTGTGGACACGCGACCGGCATATTCTGAAGATCGAACCGACCTATGGACCGGCAAATGGGATTTCGACCTGTGTAAAGGGTAAGTTTGCGTGGGGGCACATCAACTCCAGTGACCGGTTGGTGAAGCCTCTGCTCCGTGATGGCGACGGCTTCCGCGAGATTGAGTGGGACGAGGCGCTCGACATCATCGAGCAGAACTTCAAACGCATACGGAATGAGTATGGGCCGGATGCGCTTGCGTTTATTGCCTCTTCGAAGTGTACGAACGAAGAGAGCTTCTTGATGCAGAAGCTCGCGCGCGCGGTGATCGGCACGAACAACGTGGACAACTGTGCGCGCTACTGCCAGAACCCAGCGACGATGGGGCTGCAACGCACTGTGGGCTATGGCGGAGACTCGGGCTCCATTGCGGATATCGAAAAGGCGGGCCTGGTGATAATCATCGGTGCGAATCCGGCGGAGAATCATCCCGTGCTTGCAACGCGGATCAAGCGTTCACACAAACATCGCGGACAGAGGCTGATCGTCGCCGATCTGCGCAAGCATGAGATGGCTGAACGCGCCGATATCTTCTTCCGGCCAAATCCTTCAACCGATGCGGTATGGATGTGCGCCATCTCGAAGTACATCATCGACAGCGGCCTGGCGAAGATGGATTTCATCAACAAGTGGGTCAATCGCTTCGATGAGTTCAAGAAGTCGCTGGAGCCATACACGCTGGAATATGCCGAGAAGATCACAGGAGTTCCCGCGGCAACGCTGACGACGGTGGCCCACGAGATTGCAGCAGCCGACGGCACCTGCATCTTGTTTGCGATGGGCGTAACGCAGCATTGTGGCGGCTCCGATACGGCAACGGCACTCTCCAACCTGCTGCTGGTCACGGGCAACTACATGCGGCCCGGTGCGGGGGCGTATCCGCTGCGTGGACATAACAACGTGCAGGGCGCCAGCGACCTTGGTTCGATGCCGAACGTCTACTCGGGCTACCAGAAGGTAGACGACCCGGACATCCGCGCGAAGTTTGAAGCAGACTGGGGCGTGACGCTTCCTACTTCAGTCGGTCTCGACAACCACGAGATGATTCGCGCCATTCAGGACGGTGTTCTCAAGAGCCTCTACATCAAGGGAGAAGACACTATCACCTCTGACGCGAATGCGGGCGACGTTGGCGATGCGCTCAGCGTGTGCGAGTTTCTCATCGTCCAGGACATCAACTTCTCTGAGACCTGCCGCTACGCCGACATCGTCCTCCCTGCGGTTCCTTCGCTTGAAAAAGATGGCACGTTCACCAGCACAGAGCGTCGGATTCAGCGAATCTACAAGGTGATGGAGCCGCTGGGCGACGCCAAGGCCGACTGGGAGATCATTCAACTGATCGCCAACCGCATGGGCGCGAACTGGAATTACACGCATCCTTCAGAGATCATGGACGAGGTAGCACGGTTGACTCCACTGCTTGCCGGTGTGAACTACGAAAGGCTGGAGGGCTTCAAAAGTCTGCAGTGGCCCGTACACGCGGACGGCACCGACTCGCCGCTTCTGTTTACGGAGAAGTTCCCTTTCCCTGACGGCAAGGCAAAGTTCCACCCGGTCGAATACATTCCTCCCTCCGAAGAGGTCAGCGAGCAGTTCGACCTGCACCTGAACAACGGCCGTCTCCTTGAGCACTTCGAACAGGGCAGCATGACCTATCGCACTGCGGGCATCAAGGCCATGACTCCATCGACCTTCCTCGAAATCTCGCCTGAACTCGCCGCCGAGCGCGGCATCACAACCGGCCGCCATGTCCAGCTCATGAGCCCTCACGGCGTCGTCCGCGTGCAGGTTCTCGTCACCGACCGGGTCCAGGGAAAGCAGCTTTATATGCCGCTCAACTCCATCGAGGAGCCTGTCAACCGCCTTACCAGCAGCTTTACCGACCGCAACACCCACACTCCTGCGTACAAGGAGACGGCCGTCAATATGAAGGTTCTGCCTGAGCAGGGCGAGTCGCCCCTGCCTCGAAGGAACTTCCGCTATGGCAAACGGACACCCCAGCCTGGCGTTGAGATTGAACGCAAGTGGGCACGGCCCGACTACCATCTGCCGGGAACTGCGCCCGGCGATAAGCTTGTCCAGATCACCTCCACCACTGTCTAACTTTTACGCGCTGCAAGGAGTCGTTCCATGGCCAAACCGATTGAATTCAAACCCCTGCCCGTCGACTTCAAGGCCGATCTGCAGAAGCGTCTGGAAAAGGCTTCCGACGAGCACGCCGCCGCGTTGCTGGCCGCCTATGACGTACTCGAAGCTGCCTATGACGAGGGGCTGCTCGACATTCTGCATGGCATGATTGCCTCCAAAGACACGATCATCACGACGCTCTCGCGCTATGCAAAGGAACCCGAAGGGATCGCCGGCATTCGCAATCTACTGACCGCAGCAAAGATCCTTACCGAGCTTGACCCCGAGGTTCTCGATCACATCTCGAAGGCGATGGCGAGTGCTACGGAAGAGCATAAGCGGGAACAGGCGCCTCCCAGCCTCTTCCAACTGGCCAGGCGCGCCACCAGCGAAGACAGCCGCCGCGGGCTCTCTTTCATGACGCTGATCCTCTCCAGCCTGGGCAGGTCGCTGAGGAAGTAGACCGGCTATGGTCAAATAACATCTGTGACCAATCCCCTGAACCCCTTCGATATCGGCAAATCTCCGCACCAGGTTCCGGTGGGCCGCGGCAAACTCTTTCTCATCGCTGGGCCTTGCGTGCTTGAGTCTGAAGGCCACGCGCGCATGCTCGCCGATGCTATTCAGCGCATCACTTCAGACCTTGGCATTCCGTACATCTTCAAAGCCAGCTACGACAAGGCGAACCGTACCTCGATCAAGAGCTTTCGCGGTCCCGGCCTGGTTGAGGGCTGCCGCATCCTTCGCGCGATCGGTGAAGACACCGGCCTTCCTGTGCTGACTGACGTTCATACCGCCGCCAATTGCGCGCAGGTGGCCGAAGCGGTCGATGTGCTGCAGATCCCAGCCTTCCTCTGCCGTCAGACCGATCTGCTGATCGCCGCAGCCGAGGCGACTGCAAAGACCGGTGGCGCGGTCAATGTGAAGAAGGGCCAGTTCGTCGCGCCGTGGGACATGCGTCATGCCGTGGAGAAGATTCGCGAGAGCGGCAATGCACGCGTCTGCCTGACCGAGCGCGGCGCGAGCTTTGGCTACAACAATCTCGTCGTCGATATGCGTGCGCTGCCCATCATGCGAGGCTTTGCGCCAGTGGTGTTCGATGGGACGCATTCGGTCCAGACGCCCTCTGCGGGCAACGGCGTCAGTGGCGGGCAGCCGGAGTTCATTCCCACGCTTACACGGGCCGCAGTCGCCGCAGGGGTGGATGGAGTCTTCCTCGAAGTCCACGACAATCCAGCCGAGGCGAAGTCGGATGGGGCGAATGCGCTTCCCCTGGACAAGCTGAAGGGTTTGCTGGAACAGTTGCTGGCTATCCACGCCGCCGCCCAATAAACATGTCTGCCGGACGGGCCTGACAAGGTATACGCGCCACGAAACGGCTTAAAAAAAGCGGCCCCTCATAGAGGGGCCAATCTGCCTTGGTTCTCTCTGGTTAGGAGAGGTTTTTGCGAGTGCGATCTAGGTCGCTATCTCGGCAAACTTGCGGGCGGTGCGAACACCGCCCTGGGGGAGGGCTACTGGTTATTCACTACTTGCGGCGAACTGGCTGCTGGAGCGGTGTTTGACGCCGACGCTGCACCCATCGTCGCCAGGCTGTTGTGCAACAGTGTGACGCGAACGCCATTCACGATTGCCTGTTCTGCATCTGTTGCCTGGGCGGTATTTCTACCGAGGCCTGACTTGTAGATCCGGTAAACCGGTACCTGATGCTCAGTGACAAGGTAGCGGACGACTGAGTCGGCCATCGCCTGCGAAGGCTGAACTCCGCCACGGCTGTAGCCCTGCACTTCGATGATGTAACCCTTCTCGCCGGCCAGTGTGGTCGCCAGTGCATCGAGATCGGACTTGCCGGTAGGTCCCAGAGTCGTGCGTCCGGCTGCAAACTTGACCGCAGTGGACGAGACCGTCTGGTACTGATCGAGACTTCCGACCGTGGTGCCTAGCGAACTGGTGCGAGTGCTTGCATTGCTGGCAAGCTGCTGGGCGGAGTTGGCGCGGTTGGCCGCATCCTGCGCATGCTGGTCAGCGGTGTTCGCTGCAGTCATCGCATTCTTGATTCCGGACTGTGCACGAGAATCTACATCCCTGATGTCGTTAGCGTTCTTGGACTGCAACTGGTCAAGCTCGTTGACCCGATCCTTGACAGGGCCGACCTGCCGATTGACCCACTTCTTGCGGGCGAAGGGGTTCATATGACCCCAGAAACCTTCTTTGGACTGCTCCTCCAGAGGCTTGCCTGTTGCGTAGGTTGCACTGTCGCTCGGGCTCATGCTGCCGGATGCGGTCGGGGGAGTCGTTGTCTGCGTCTGAGGAGTGCTGGTCTGGGCGAAGGCTGTGAGACCCAACGCGCCACTTAATACCAGAACGGGGAGGCCGAAAGTGTGTCCGTATTTCATCATGTTTTTGCTCTCCTTTGTCATCAGCGATGCGCCTGTGTACAGGCGTCAACACGCTTTGACTAGAGCAGGTGCCATGCCAAACCCTAAAACAGAGCCAGCGTTATGGAAATAAAAGGCTTACGAGAAAACGTAATTTATACCCAACGAGGAGATTAAGGCTGACTCCCGCAAAATCTTCCGGGTCAGCCGGTAACTATTACTGGTGAGCCTGTGCCCCAGGGCGGTTATGGCGGCTATTTCGTCTCGACCTGGGTGATATGGATATCGGGCATCTGCATGTTCCAGTTGGCCGGAATCGACTCAAAGATAAGGCGAAAGTCCCGCTCGTCGCCCGGCTTCAGCGGTGCGGCACTGACGGACTGCGTATCGATATACGGTTCACGGGTACGGATCAGCGACAATGGAACGGTCTCGATCTGCGGCGGCATCGCCTCTTCATTGCGAAAGAGCACCTGCACCGTGATGCCGGTGACGGTTTGACTTCCGGCATTGCGGATGTGGCCGTCGACAAAGGTTGATTTGCCGCCCGACAGGCTGGTCGATTCACTCATGGCAAGCTGTGACAGCGGCAGGTTCGCAGCGTAGGCAGCCAAAGGCTGGATCGTCGTTGGAGCGGGCGTCTTGTGTCTGCCCACCAGTATCAGAACTGCAACCACGATCAGGACGGCGAGCCCCGCGACTCCCCAGGCCATGATGGGAATTCCCCCTCCCTCGGGTGGCTTGCTGGCAAACATCGCTTTGTTTCCTGAGGGCGGAGGAGTCTTCGCGGTTTCATCTGGTTGACGCTGTTCGCTCATAAACCGAGATTTTATACCCGTCAACGTGCGGGCCTGGTCGCACACCGTGGCAGAGGGGGGGAGGAATCAACAAAGCTCCCTCTGAAAAAACTTTGTCTGTTTTTCACAAGGAATAGGAACTTGTTGATGCAAGATCGCGTTAACGATCATCTATTGATCTGTACGCATCCCGCTGAAGCGAGCAGAGGCAAATGTATGGGCCAGCAGAACACACTATCGCCGAACTCTTTTATCGAAGTACCGCAGGGAATGGCTCCGGCTCCTGTAACCGGGGCCTCGAAGGCTACTGCAGCAGATCGCCTGTATCAGGTTGCTGCTCTGGCGGCGGGCGTCTTCCTGCTGGCTTCGCTGCTGTAGTTTTCTCGCGCTCGCTGACTCGGTGATTGCTTCAGGCAAAGCTGGCGCGCTTGACCTTCTGCCGGAAGTCTTCCCCGTGCATCTCCACCACCACACACATCTCCTGCAATCTGGATCGCATGCGCTCTCCGATGCGATCGCCCAGAGTCTCTTCGCGTGCGCCCCTGCCGGTCTCTTTTGGCTGCCCATCTAAAGGCGCGAGATTTGCGTAGTTCGTCGTGATGATGGTGGTGCGGCGATCGTTGTAGCGGGTGTTCAGAATATGCGCGACCGTGTCCCACACCCAGTCTGTTGGCTTCGATGCGCCGAGTTCGTCGAGCACCAGCACCTCAGCCTCAAAGACTGGTCGCAGAATCTCAAGTTCGGTCTCGCGAACCTGAGCATTGTAGCTGTTCTGCACCTGCTTCAAAAGGTCGCGATAGTCGTAGAAGAGACCTGTAGCACCGCGTTCGGAGACCAGCGCCTGCAAAATACCGACCGCAAGATGCGTCTTGCCGACCCCGATCGATCCGGTGAGCAGCAGACCGGTCCCTGCCGTATCGAGCGGATAGCCTTCGACGAACTTCCTCGCCCGCAGATGCGCCGCGCTCAGCGTTCGGTTGGAGGAGGGGAAGTCCGTCTCATAGCTTTCGAGCGTGCAGTGCTCATATCGTCTGGGAATGTGCGCACGACCGAGCATACGAGACGCCCGGCGCTCAATCCGGCAGACGCACTCCTGGGCAAACTGCCTGCCATTCTCCTGCACCACGCGCAGGCCCGATCCACCGCAAATTGAACAAACTTCACTCATATCCGTACCTTAGTATCGCAGCACCTGAATCGAACTGCCTCCTGTGCGAATCTATTGCTTATTCAGGATAATCAGATAAACTTGAAATACTGCCTGAAGGCTCCCTGACCGGAGCGTAGGCGGCGGCGCGACAGGCCCTTCGATGTGACGTGAACTCTACCGTTGCAAGCGATCCGCGAGCCGCAAGGCACACAAATTCAGCAAAAAAAGGAAATCACGATGCCAAAAGAAGGAATTCACCCGAAGTACGAGAACATTCGCGTCAAGTGCGCCTGCGGAACAACGTTTGAGACCCGCTCCACGCACAAAGGCGACATCGTCGTCGAAATCTGCTCTGCCTGCCACCCCTACTTCACCGGCAAGCAGAAGCTGATCGACACCGCAGGCCGCGTCGAACGCTTCCGCCGCAAGTTCGACAAGTCCGATGCGGGCAAAGCCAAGAACGCAGAAGCCGCAGCCGCAAAGTAAGCGGAGCCTGAACCAATCCGAAGGCCTCCGCCCACCGCGGGGGCCTTTGTTTTGCTAACCAAAGTTTGAACAACCGGTTGCACTTTCGTTCTTATGAAAAAGCGTTACACCCTCGAGCAGAAACGCTGGGACTCTCCCATCGAGCACGCCATGCCTGAGCAGGCCCGCGTTCCTGCAAGCTTTACGATCGGCAACGTCCGCATTGCGCCGGCCACTGTGCTTGCGCCGATGGCAGGCGTCACCGACACGGTCTTTCGCCGCTTCATCAAGAACGCCAGCCAGTTCACCACTTCCACGGAATCCTCGACGGATGTCGAGAAGATAACGACGAATCAACAGTCCGGCTGTGGGCTCATCATGACGGAGTTCACCTCTGCCGATGGCCTCTCCCGCATGCGCGAGACCAAGCGCAAGCGCTACCTCACCTACTACGACGACGAGCATCCCATCTCCGCGCAGCTCTTCGGCTCGAACCCCGCCACGCTTGCCGACTCCGCCCGCATCGTTCAGGATGCAGGCTTCGATCTCGTCGACCTGAACCTCGGCTGCCCAGCCAAGCGCGTCGTCGCCTGCAACGGTGGCTCCGGCTTGCTGCGCGATCTTCCGCTGATCGAGACCATCTTCAAGACCGTCCGCGCCGCTGTCACGATTCCCTTCACCGTCAAGTTTCGCCTCGGCTGGAATGACAAGCACATCGTCTGCGTCGAGCTCGCAAAGATGGCCGAAGACTGCGGTCTGAACGCAGTGGCACTGCACGCCCGCACGCGCGAGGACGGCTACACCGGACAGGCGCGGTGGGAGTACATCGCAGCGGTAAAAGACGCGGTGCGCATCCCGGTCATCGGCAACGGCGACATCCGCACACCGGAAGACGCAGCCGCAATGGTCGATGTCACCGGCTGCGACGCCGTGATGATCGGTCGCGCTGCGCCGTCGAATCCGTGGATCTTCCGACAGATCGCGCAGTACACCGCGTCGAAGGAAGCCACCGGCATCGGCGCCTGCGATCACCCGACCGACCAGGATCGTTACCGCATGATCCGCACCTACTTCCAGATGCTGGTCGATGAGATTGCACTTGAAGAGGCAGCCGAATCAACCCGCGCCGCGGCAATCACCGCCTCCGGCCAGATCGCACGCGAGCAGCGCCACCGCGACTGCGTTGGCAAGATGAAGCAGTTCGCCAGCTGGTTCACGCACGGCGTCCCCGGCGGCGGTGCACTTCGCAAACAGATATTCGAATCGAAAAATGGTGAGGCTGTCCTCGGCGCGATTGAGCATTTCTTCGAGTCGCGGCACGAGATCTCGACCGAGGACCTCGTAGAAGATCAGGAGACGACTTTGGAAACTCTCGGTGCAGGCTGCGACTGAACCCGCTGCAACTTTTAATCAGGTATCCGGAGTTCATTAAAGTTCTCGCGTGAGACGACTTCTCCTGCGCGCTCCACTACTACGCTGAACCACTCCGCTTTCGCCAAACGGTTTTCACCTTGGCGCGCCAGCGCTCATCCAGCGCGACAAGGATCCACTCCACACGCGGCGACAGATAGCGCAGCACCACCTCCGTCGCAGGATGAATTCGCAGCGCCGGTGCCGCCAGATACAGCCGGGGCGCCTCGGGCGACAGCCGCAGCCCGCCAAAGTATCCATGGCGTTGAAACTCTCCGAGACCTGTGACATTGTCGGGATTCTGCAGATGATGCCACCGCACGCGGATCCAGTAGTCGAGCCCCTGCAGCGCGAGGTGCAGGTCTTCATCCGCCTTCAGCTCAATCACCGCCAAACGTCCGTCATCCGTCACGCCCAGCAGGTCGAGCATACCCCGATCGGCAGCAGCAAAAGCAGGCACCTGCGTGTAAACATGCGCGGAATCCAGATGAGCGTCGAGTGGCTCCACATCGCGCCGCAGCACGCTTTCGAGCCAGCGCTCCGGCTGCATGCGATAGAGCGGATCGCGCTTGTCGCCTCCTGCAATGCGCCGCGCAAACAGTCGCGCCACCAACTCGCGCAACTCCCCTTCGGTCTCCTCAGTTAGCGGAGCTTCATTCGCACCCGCCCCAAAGGTGATCTCCTGCGCACTGTTGAACGAATTGCCGGCGTAGCCCATACGCACCCGCGCGAACTCCAACCCATGCAGCAGAAACGCCATCTCCGTTCCGCTGCGGATGCGTTGCTCCACCACATCGCGCATCGTCTCCGGCACCAGCGTCATCACTCGCGTCTTCGACTCGGAAAACCTCTCCGCCGCAGCGCGTTCGTTCGGCGCATGCATCAGACGAGTCGTCAGATTGCCATGGTCTGCCGCATCGCGCTGCTCCAGTTCTTCGGTCTTCTGGTCGAGCTCCCACAACTCCCACTGCGCAACGTTCGCATTCAACCACGCCATCCGCGAGAGTGTCAGCATCGCCATACCGCGCGGAACGATCAGCTTCAATCCCTGGTAGAGCCTTCGCCCATCGCCACTCTCGCGACAGTGCTGCAGCCACAGAATCCCAAGCGTCAAGATGCCGTCAACCGTCGCCTGCGTCTCTTCCTCATTCACGGCGATCACGGCCCATGCCTTCTGTCCCTGTAGCAGCGAACCTCGCGCATACGCCGGACCGAAACTTTTCTCCAGGTCCATCGCGGTGCGAAATGCATCAGCTTTGAACTCCGGGAAGTTGCGCAGCAACACGCGCTCCAGCACACGCAGGTACTTCACTCGCGTCGCCTCGCGCGTGGAAGGCGTGCGACGGTCGCAATCTGCCATCAGCTCCAGTGTCTGCGGTTTTGTCTGCCCGAAGCGATACGTGCTCAACCGCAGCGCACCGTTGCGCATCGTCGCCGCCGTCACTCGCCGAACAAGATTGCGCTCCTCACCCCACAGATGCAGCGTGCATCGGCCATGTTCGGTCGCGAGTCTGTACTTCGCTTCGCGCATGTCGAAGAGCACTTTGCCGTCTTCGAGCACCACTGCACGCGCATGCTCGGCGAGAAATGACTCGAGCGCTGTGGCGATCTGGTCTGTCGTCTGGGCGGGATTTTGCGCGGACTCCGCGGAAGCTGCTCTTGGCGGCATAGTCGAACCTTAACATATTTGAAGGCAACGCCAACCACTGCGCATCTACAGAGGAATCGCGAAGTGAAAGCTGGTGATTCGCATCCGCTGCCGGAGATAGAACGCATGCGCATCCTGGCGCTGTGTGCCCGAGTCGAGACTGAACGTATTGCAGCCCGCCTCTCGGGCCAGCGCAATCAACCACTGCAACATCGCCTCGCCGTGCCCCTGCGACCGAGCCGCCGCGTCAGTAACCAGGTCGTCGACGTACAGCGTCTTTCCGCTCGAAAGCATATTCTGGAAGCGAAACCCCGCGACCGACACGACGACACCTTCGTAATCCAGGGACGCGAGCTGATAGCCTTCGGCCTGCTGCGCCTGCACGCGAGAGACAAACTCCGCCGCAATCAACAGCGGACGCAGTTGGCTCATTACTGGAAAACAGCGGTCGATCTCCGCAGGCGTCGTTGCAATCTGAATCTTTCGCATTGGGCCTCTATCTTACCTACCAGCTCTCTCTGGAGCGAAGATGCGTGATGTGCGCGACGTGATGGCGCGAGTGCCATGCATAGAGCAGCGTCGCCATCTCCACCGTCATCGGCCCGTTCTGCGGATGATTGCAGCCACGCTTCCACTGCTCCTCGTCCAGCGATTGCAGCAGCATCACCCATCGAGCCTGCAGCGCTTCGATCAGTTCGAGCGACCACTCCACCGGAGCCGTCATATCGTGCAGCTTCGCCCACGCCGCCTCATCGTACGGCTTCACCGTCGGCCAGTCCTCGGTCAGCGAGAGCTTGACGCGGATAAAAGCGTTCATGTGACTATCTGCAACATGGTGCACCACCTGCCGCACCGTCCATCCGCCATCGCGATAGGGCGTGCTCAACTGCGCCGCGCTCAACCCGTCGACCGCGTTGCGAAGCTGCTCCGGCAGTTCGGCCAGCGTTGCAATCGCATCGGCACGTTCGCCACGCGAGATGGTCGCAGGTGCTTTGAAACCGCCGATCGGATATCTGAGATCTACATCATTCTTCAAGGACATGGGTTCTCCGTTCTCTCTACTATGCAACGTCGCGCGCAAAATTGTGTAACCTTTATTTAGACTTTGTTTGTCACGGATATCGACCTTCCTATGCGACGATTCGCACCAACTCTGGCTCTTGCTCTTCTCCTCCCGGCAATCACGGCCTGCGCGCAACAAAGCCCGAAGCCAGATAACCAGACTTCGTCCGCCGCCATGCAGAGCCACGTCGGATTCGACAGCAATGACTATCCCGGAGATGCCGCCCTGCCTGCGCTGCGAAAACACTTCGCCTTCGTGGGATACTGGCTCACCAATCCGCCTGGCGCGCACCAGAATAGCTGGGTCGGTAAGCGTGATGCGCTTCTACGCAATGGCTTCGGTTTCCTCGTCCTCGCCAACGGCAAGACGGACGCAGAGATCAAGAGATCGAAACGCGCAGGCATCACGCCGGCAGCGCTGGGAAAGAAGGACGCTGCAACCGCAATCGCCGCCGCGCAGCGCGAACACTTCCCTGCGCACGCCATCCTCTTTCTCGATCAGGAAGAGGGAGGCCGCCTCGACGACCATCAATCCGGCTACCTTCTCGCCTGGACTGAAGCCGTCGCTCACTCGGACTACCTCCCCGGCGTCTACGCCAGCGGCCAACCTGTCGACGACGCCCCCGGCAAGACCATTACCACCATCCAGAACATCCGCGAGATGGTTGCCGCACAGCATCTTCACAGGATCGCCTTCTGGGTCTATCAGGACGCCTGCCCTCCAGCCAACGGTTGCACGATGAACCCGCCGCCGCTCACCTCCAGTGGAACGCCGGACGTCGCAGCATGGCAGTACGCACAATCGCCGCGCCGCAAAGCGATCACCGCTGCGTGCAGCAAGACCTACGCTGCCGACGGCAACTGTTACGCTCCCGACCTGCCGGCAATCATGCTCGATCTCACCGTTGCAAGCTCGTCTGACCCGTCCCACGGGCGCTGAGGCCTCGTGGCACAACTCCAGTCAGTCATTTGACAAAACGCTCAATCAGGCCCGCTACATCGGCACATTCACGACACCGCGATTTGCCGCAGCCCTCCGCGAAGCCTAGAATCAATACAGATGACCACTCTCTCCCCCGACCATAAGCGGTACTTCATCGAAAAACTGGGAATCTCCGAGCGTCTGATGGAGCGCTGTCTTGGCGAAGCCCTCTCCGCGGGTGGGGAGTACGCGGACCTTTACTTTGAGTCGGTTACATCAACCTCACTCGGTATCGATGAATCGCTGGTCAAGTCTGCCAGCCAGGGCATCAGCGTAGGCTGCGGCATCCGCGTCGTGGCGGGCGAGCGCACCGGCTACGCCTACACCGACGACCTTTCGAGCGATCGCCTGCTCCGCGCAGCACGTACCGCAGCCCTGATCGCCAGCGGCCCTGCCAAAGAGTTGATGAGCGGCTTCCGTCACACCGAAACGCCTTCGCTCTACCCCGTCGCCGGAGCGACCACCGACGCCGAGATCGCCGCAAAGCTCGCATTGATCCAGCGCGCAGACAAAGCAGCCCGCGCCTACGACTCGCGCATCACGCAGGTCCGCGCCGGCTTCAACGATGAGCTTCGCCGCATCCTCATCGCTGCCTCCGACGGCACCTTCGCCAGCGACACTCAGCCGCTCGCACGCCTCAACGTCTTCGTTATCGCAAAAGATGCGACAAACACCGCACGCGGCACCAGCGGCGGTGGGGGTCGTGTGACGATGGACTTCTTCGAAGGCGACAAATCGCCCGAGCACCACGCCCGCGAAGCCGCCCGCACTGCCATCCTGCAACTTGGAGCCGTCGATGCTCCGGCAGGAGAGATGCCCGTCGTCCTCGGTC
>JBDTEQ010000106.1:0-10247 GCA_039922475.1 Edaphobacter sp. | reverse complement strand
AGGATCAATCGCTTCACCAAAAACTACAACCAACATTGCCGCCCCTTCGCATGGACCGCGACAGCAGACTCCATCTTCCAAAAACTCTCCCGACTATGTAATCGAATCTCTGGGACACAACACTAGGCAGAACGAACAAAGGCGTAACGGTGATCAAAAAGATAAAACGGGATAAAAGAAGATAAGTAAGAAGAGAACTGAGAGGAAGACCGATTGTGTAAGCGTCGTGATCTGTTCCTTTTGCTCTTATCCGCCTTTATCTTTTTGATCACCGTTACGCCTTGAGGAGCGCTTCCGAGTCCCCAGTGTTCGGAGCTATCATGTTCCATGGCTAAACCAACCTCGGCCCCGCAAAGCTGGCTCCCTGAAGCCAACGATCCCGCCGCAGACTTCCCCCTCACCCACCTCCCCTACGGAGCCTTCGAGCTTGAAGGCCGCCAGCATCTCTGTGTCGCCATCGGCACCCACCTCCTCGATCTCCACGCCTGCGCAACCTCCAACCTTCTTCCGCCAACGCTGGTCGAAGCCTGCCAGGCCCCTATCCTCAACCCGCTAATGTCGTTGGGACATCGTTCCTGGGCGCTCCTCCGCGAAACCCTCACCAGCCTGCTCCACGCCGACGCAGACCCCTCTCGCCGTCAAGCCGCAGAAGCCGCGCTCCACTCTATCTCCGGAGCCACTCTCGTCAAGCCAGTCCACATCCCCAACTACACCGACTTCTACGCCTCCATCCATCACGCAACCCGCGTCGGAAAGCTCTTTCGCCCCGATCAGCCGCTCCTCCCCAACTACAAACACATCCCCATCGGCTATCACGGCCGCGCTTCGTCCATCATTCCCAGCGGAATCCCCATCATTCGCCCCACCGGCCAAACCCGTCTAGTAACTCCAGAGGCTCAACCTAACTTCCTACCCACCAAATCGTTAGACTATGAACTCGAACTAGCACTTTACATTGGCCAGTCCAGCCTTCTCGGAACTCCGATCCCCATCTCCGAAGCGGATCATCATCTCTTCGGCGTCAGCTTGCTCAACGACTGGTCCGCCCGCGACATTCAATCCTGGGAGTACCAGCCCCTCGGCCCCTTCCTCGCAAAAAACTTCGCCACCACCATCTCGCCGTGGATCACACCGATGGCCGCGCTCGAACCCTTCCGCGCTCCAGCTACTCCGCGTCCCGCCATCGACCCCAAACCGCTGCCCTACCTCCACTCCGCCCACGACCAGCAACAGGGAAGCTTGAATGTAGAGCTTGAAGTTTATCTTTCAACCGCAACCATGCGCGAGAACAAGCTAGACCCATTTCTTCTCAGCGAATCCAACGCTCACGATCTCTACTGGACCCCGGCGCAACTCATCGCGCACCACACCAGCAACGGCTGCAACCTGCAGATCGGCGATATCCTCGCCACCGGCACCATCTCTGGCCCAGCCGAAGCCTCCGCCGGCTGCCTCCTCGAACTCACCCGCAACGGCGCTCATCCCATCCAGCTTCCCACCGGCGAATCCCGCACATTCCTCGCCGACGGCGACGAGATCATCCTCCGCGGTTACTGCGAAGCACCGGGCCACCCGCGCATCGGCCTCGGCGAGTGCCGCGCCACCATCCTCCCCGCGCGCCCATGACGCTCGAGTCATTGCCTTAGTTAGTTCCAGCGGCATATCCTCATCTGTGCAGTACAAATTGGAGATTCACATGGCCACACCGACGCTCACCCAGCCCACTGAAAGCCAGACCGCCGACTTCCTCCCGTTGAAGGGCACCGATCACGTAGAGTTCTACGTCGGCAACGCTCGTCAGGCTGCGCACTTCTATCGCTCGACCTTTGGCATGTCGCTGGTCGCCTACGCCGGCCCCGAGACTGGACAGCGGGATCGCGCCAGCTACGTCCTCCAGCAGGGAAAGATCCGCTTCGTTCTCACCACTGCGCTACGCGCCGACTCCGACATCGCCCGCCACGTCAACAAGCATGGCGACGGCGTACGTGCCATCGCGCTCTGGGTTGACGATGCCCGTCAGTCCTGGCTCGAGACCACCAGCCGCGGTGCCCGCAGCATCCAGGAGCCCACCGAGTTCAAAGACGCAGACGGCCGCGTCACCACGTCCAGCATCGCAGCCTACGGCGACACGATCCACACCTTCGTCGACCGCACCCACTACACCGGAGCCTTCTTTCCCGGCTATCAGGCAGTCAAAGAGGATCACATCGCCCGCCCCGTCGGCCTGCTCCACATCGACCATATCGTCGGCAACGTCGGCTGGAACTCCATGAACGAGTGGGTCGATTTCTACCACAACGTCATGGGCTTCTCGCTCTACCAGCACTTCGACGACAACGACATCTCGACGGAATACTCCGCGCTCATGTCGAAGGTCATGGCCAACGGTAACGGCTACGTGAAGTTTCCCATCAACGAGCCCGCCGAGGGCCGCCGCAAATCCCAGATCGAGGAGTACCTCGACTTCTACCAGGGGCCCGGTGTCCAGCACATGGCACTCGCCACCAACGACATCCTCACCACCGTTGCGGCGATGAAGAAGCAGGGCGTCGACTTCCTCACCGTCCCCCACTCCTACTACACCGAGCTGCAGAGCCGCATCGGCAAGATCGATGAGCCTATCGAAGAACTCGAAAAACTAGGCATCCTCGTCGACCGCGACAACGAGGGCTACATGCTCCAGATCTTCACCCGCCCGGTAGAAGACCGCCCCACCGTCTTCTACGAGGTCATTCAGCGCAAGGGAAGCCGCAGCTTCGGCAAAGGCAACTTCAAAGCTCTGTTCGAAGCCATCGAGCGCGAACAGGCCCTGCGCGGCAACCTCTAACTATCGAAAAACCTGGCGGCTCATCCTTCGCATTTTCATCACGAAGCGTGGGTTATTCGCGCTCTGCACGGACCGTTTTCTCCGCAAAATTCAATGCATCAATATGCACTAAAACACGAATAATCATTCATATAGACGAAGCCATCTCCAATCTGCCAGCCTTACAGATGGAGATACTTAAATGAGCAGCCCATCTGTTGAACAGACCACAGCCGTTCCGTCGAACAAACCAACTCTTACCAGGCCTCAGGCTACTTTCCTGATGTGCCCGCCCACTCTCTACGACGTAGACTACGTCATCAATCCCTGGATGGCCGGCAACGTCCACGCGTCCTCGCAGCCTCGCGCAGCCCAGCAGTGGCAGCGTCTCTACGAAGCCGTCAGCAGGATCGCCAATGTTGAACTCATCCAGCCCGAACCCGGCTCCCCCGACATGGTCTTCACCGCCAACGCCGGTCTCGAACGCAACGGCGTCGTCGTCATCAGCAGCTTCTTCCATCCCGAGCGTCAGGGCGAAGAACCGCACTTCCGCCGCTGGTTCCGCGAGGCCGGTTACACCATCGTCGACATTCCCCGTGCCACCCCCTTTGAAGGTGAAGGCGACGCCCTTTTCTCCACGGATGGACTCTGCCTGTGGGTAGGTCACGGACCGCGCACCACAATCTCCAGCCACCATGCCCTCCGCGTATGGGACATCCCGGTCGAGCCGCTTCACCTCGTCGACCCGCGCTTCTATCACCTCGACACCTGCTTTGCCCCACTCGAAGGCGGTTACGTCATGTACTTTCCCGAGGCCTTCGACCACCTATCGCTTCACCGCATCGAATCTTTCTATCCGCCCGAGAAACGCATCGTCGTCCGCGAAGCCGATGCCGTCACCTTCGCCTGCAACGCCATCAACGTAGGCAGTACCATCATCCTCAACAAGGTCAGTACCGCGCTAAGCAGCCAGCTCGAACAACTCGGCTTCAAGGTCATCCAAATTGAACTCACCGAGTTTCTCAAAGCCGGCGGCGCCGCAAAGTGCCTCGTCATGAAGCTCAGCAAATCAACCCATCAGCAATAACCGGGGTCGCCCATCCTTCGTAGCCTCATCACGAAGGGTGGGTTATCGCGCGAAGCGAGACTGCACCCCTATGAGTTTTACTGGCTACCAGGCGGAGCAGGGAACTAAAGCCCTTCCGCCAGCACCCGTTCATAAGCCGGCACCGTGAGAAAGTCCGTAAACTTCGGTGCTCGCACCAGCTCACGCATCAACTCTGCCGCCTGCACATACGCCGAGTATCGCTGCGCATCCACGCTCGCCTTCGCCCGCATCAGCTCATCGGCAATCTCGGTGTCAACAACCGCCACTGTCACCGGCAAGCCATCTTCCATCACCGCGTGATGGTGTACCCACTGCCAAAGCTGTGCCCGGCTGATCTCCGCCGTCGCTGCATCCTCCATCAGGTTGAACAGGGGCACACAGCCGATCCCGCGCAGCCAGGCCTCGACATACCCCAGCCCCACCGCAACATTCTGCCGCACGCCCGCCTCGGTAATCGTCCCTTCGGGAACCTGCAGCAAGTCGGCAGCGGTCGCATGATAGTCCGGCAACAGTTTGTCGATCTGATTCGCCTTCGGCATCACGCGGTTGAAAACCTCCAGCGCCACCGGCACCAACCCCGGATGCGCAACCCACGTTCCATCGTGCCCGTCGGTAGCCTCGCGTTCTTTGTCCGCGCGCACCTGTGCTAACGCCTTCTCATTCGCCACCGGATCGCTCTTGATTGGAATGTACGCACTCATCCCGCCCATCGCGCTCACATTCCGTCTGTGGCAGGTCTTGATGCACAGCTTCGAGTAGCTCCGCATGAAGTGCGTCGTCATCGTCACCTGTCCGCGGTCCGGCAGCAGCACGCTCGTGTCACCGGCAAATTTTTTGATGAAGCTGAAGATGTAGTCCCACCGCCCGCAGTTCAGTCCAGCCGAGTGGTCCTTCAACTCCCACAGAATCTCATCCATCTCAAACGTAGCCAGAATCGTCTCGATCAACACCGTTGCCTTGATCGATCCTGCCGGAATTCCCAGCTCGCCCTCTGCCTTGATAAACACATCGTTCCACAGCCGCGCTTCGAGATGGCTCTCCATCTTCGGCAGATAGAAATAAGCCCCCGAACCGCGCGCCAGCAGCTCCTTCGCATTATGAAACGCGTACAAGCCGAAGTCGAACAGGGAGCCGGACATCGGCTCGCCATCAACAATCAGATGACGCTCTTCAAGGTGCCACCCACGCGGCCGCACAAACAGCACCGCTGGTCTCTCATTCAACTTGTAACTTTTCCCCGTCTTCTCATCTTCAAACGTAATCGTCCGCCGCACTGCATCGCGCAGGTTGAACTGTCCCTCAACCACGTTGTCCCACGTCGGCGTCGTCGAGTCCTCGAAGTCCGCCATAAAAACCTTCGCGCCCGAATTCAACGCATTGATAATCATCTTCCGATCGACCGGCCCGGTAATCTCTACGCGCCGGTCCAGCAGGTCCGCAGGCAGCGGAGCCACGGTCCACTCACTCTCGCGAATATGCTTCGTCTCCTTCAGGAAATCCGGGCGCTCTCCCGCATCCAGCCTCTTCTGCCGCGCCACCCGCGCTACCAGCAACTCCTTCCGCCGCTCATTGAAGGTTCGCTGCAATCCCACCACAAACGCCACGGCCTCCGGCGTCAAAACCTCCGCAAAACGTCCTGTCGCTGGCGCTGCAAACTCAACACTCTTACTTGCGTTCATCGTCAGATCCTTTGTCCTTCAGCTTTGGCAATCCCAACAAGAGGATTTACCCTACTCAAACTCCAGATGGACCACACCCGCGGTAGAAAACACCGCATCTACCTTCGATCCAGCTATAGCCAGCGATACTCCGGTCCAGCTTCCCGTCGTCACCCACTGGCCTGCCTTCAGGCCGCCGGTTCGAGCTGCACCTTCATTCGCCAGCCAGGGCAGCAGTCGCATCAGATCGCCCGAGGTATTCGACCCCGTGCGGTCTACCCGCACCATGCCGTCGACGGCAATCGTCACATGCTCCTTCGAAAAATCGATTCGCTTCCAGTCGTGAACCGCCACGCCATAAACAAATGCGCCATGCATCTGCAGATCGGCGACCATCGACAGCTTCGTCGCCGTCAAAGGGTCCGTCAAGCCACTCTCAATCACCTCGATCGCAGGATGGCAGCTCGCAATCGCATCGACAACCTCATTCCGCGAATAAGCCTTGTCTCGTGGCGGCAGGTCTCTGCCCATTTGAAACGCGATCTCCGCCTCCAGCCCACGAAAGCGATGCCTGCCACCGAGCCTCGCATCGTTCGATGCGATCCACGACAACGGCATCGGTGCAAACATCGGCGTTGCATCTGCCGTAGGAGCACCCACCTTCCACCCACCAATTTCGCCGTATGCGATCGCAAGCTTGTCCTGAACGAAATAAGCCTCGTCCAGCGTCCCCGGCCGCAACGCCACAGGCAGATCGTCAATCGGCCGATTCGTTCTGCGAGCATCCAGCAACATCGCCGCGGCGCTCAGCTGCTCTTTTTCCCGTTGCCCTGTCATCGTTATTAATTGTCTCCTAATCGGACCAATTCTGTCTTACGAACCTAGTCAGTATCGAAATATAGTTGGGTCTTCAGTTATTGATTTCTATAAGAAGTGTCATCCTGAGCGCAGTCTCTCGCAGCTTTATCGCGAGAGGCGAGTCGAAGGACCTGAGGTTTGCCCGTGGCGCCAGGATCGTTTGCCCCATTTGCGGCAACACCCTATCCAGATGTCGATACTGCCTAGTTCGCTGTTTTATCCCTGCCCAGGCTCAGCAGGTTCGCAAATAGTCGATACGCACCCGGTACGCCTTCTGGAAGTTCCCTGTACAGCGCAAAGGCAACGTACACATAGATGCCCTTTCCTGTCTTTGCCACCAGCAGTCCACCCTTCTGCGGGTCCTGACCCGGATCATGCGTCTCCAATGGGGCGGTGTACTGCGGTCCCCAGCTCTCCATAAATCCATGCCCACGCTCTTCCACCCATCCGTTGAAGTCCTTCTCGGTAATCTTGTTCGGCCAGCTCAGCACCGGACTCTCCGGCATCAGCAGCTCCACCTTCGACGTCTCATCCACCACCTTCTCCGTGCTCCCCAGCGAGTACGGATACGGGCCATACTCGAACGATCCCAGGTTGTACTGCACAATCACCACGCCGCCATTCTTCGCATAGTTCAGCAGTTGCACATTCGCCGCCGCCAGCCCGGGATTCGCCGCATAGGCCCGCACCCCAAGCACCACCACGTCATACCCTGCAAGCCGGCCCCCCGCGATATCGTCCATCGTCAGCGTCGTCGCATGTACGCCAAGATTTTCCAGCGATGCCTGCACCTCATCCCCCGTTCCCGGAAGATACCCAACCCTCAAACTGCGTCCGCCCGGTCCGGTAGCGACCTTCACATCTACGCCCTGGGTACGGTACGTCGCGGGACGATACAGATTCGTCGGCAGCAATCCCGCATACCCAACGGTCTTGAAGCCCTCGCGATAATCCCGTCCCGCATACGTCGCCACCGCGGTCATCGTGTAAGCCGTCTCCGCCATCTTTCCCGGAGTCACGACAAACGGCACCTTAACCGAATCCCCATCCTTCGCCAGAGAAAACGCCGCATGCTCCGGCGTTGCAGTCCATCCCGCAGGCAGCTCCAGCTTCACCGTTCCACTTGCGAGTCCCTTCACATTGCTCTCCACCTTCGCCGTCACCAGCAGCGTCTTTTCGGTCAGCGGCACCACACCGGCAGCAGGTGCAACCGAAACCGAAATAGCCGGAGCCACAACCAGTGGCTCATAGACCGTCCCTTGCCCGGTCACCCGATGCAGCGTCTGCACCACCTGCCCCAGCTTGATCTCCACGCCGTCGTACTCAACATTCGTCCACGCCGTCAGCGCGGGCAAAGCCTGCGAAGCATTCCGCATCGCCGGGTCGGCCACATCATAAGAAAACGACTCTGCGCCCTTCTGCGAAAACGGAGGCCGCGTCACCTTCGCATCCGCAGGCAGCTTCACGTTGTATCGCACATCGAGCGGCTTGCTATCCGCAATCGTCGTCTCAGTTGGAGACGTTCCCGTCTGCGTCGAGGTAGCATCCACACTCGACTGCAGCCACGAACTCTTCACCTTCACCGGCACATCGCTTCCATTCACCACATGCACCTGCACCGAGAAGCTCTGCCCCGGCACTGCCGTCACAAACGTATCCCCGCCATCGCCAAATCGCGCAAAGGGCCCTGTCTCCGCTCGCCCTGTCACTACCTGCGCCCGCACACTCAGCCCCAGCGCCTCCACCAGCGCATCGTTGAACTGCACCCGCTTCACCCGAAGCTCATGCAGCAGGTTGTACTTCTCCTCGGCGGTCAATCCGCTGGCTTCCACCTTCGCAATCAGCGCATCCGTCGCCTTCAGACCATCGCTCAGCATCGGAGCCGTCTTCTCCGGCGCAGCAATCTTGTAGACCGACATTGCCTGCCCAACCAGCCCGTCGATCTTCTCCAGATCCTGTTTCAAAAACGCCGTCTCACCCGGAGCAAGCGAAGCCATCCCCACCAGCGAAACATCCACGCCATCGAAGAAAGTCTTCTCCTGTTCATCGCTCTTCACCCGCGACCCATACCGGTGATACGCAACATCAAACTCCCCCGCTGCCGGAACGCCCATCCCGCCATTCTGCGACTTCTGCAGCCCCAGCCCCAGCCGTGCAAACTGCAGATAGCTCATCCCCAGCACAGGGCTGTAGTCACCCTCCTGGATCGTCACATTCGGCTTAGGCGACTCCGTCGACCACTCCTTCGTCACATAGTTATAGAACCGTGCCGGAGCATACTTTCCCGTGGCATAGTCGAACATCCCCCTCGTCGAAACCCGAAAGAAGGGCGCTCGCGCATACACCTTCAACGGCTTCCACGGCATCAACCCCGCTGCAATCTGGTCCGGAAACATCTTCGGATCGCCCGCCGCATCGAAGACCTCCTGCGCCATCTCACCCGACACCTGGTGCTGCCCATGCCCATCCGTAATTCCACCCTGAAACACCGCCGTCACCACCAGCGGCCTGTACAGCCTCACTGCCCGCACGGTGTCATACAACACGCGATCGTGTCCCCAGTTCTTCAGGCTCTCTTCCTTGGTTTTGGAAAACCCGAAGTCCACCTGCGTCCCCCACATCTGGTCCACACCCATGTATCGTCCGGCTGCCAGCAGCTCCTGCGTCCGCACCAGCCCCAGTGCGCCGTCGAAATCCCCCGACATCAAATTCTGCCCACCCTCGCCGCGCGTCAGGGTCAGCATCGCGACATGCGCGCCCTGTCCACGCGCCTCGTATGTCAGCATCCCGCCGTCTTCATCATCCGGGTGCGCCACAATCAGCATCAGGCTCTTCCGCGTCCGCAGCTTTACCAGGCTCTGCCACAGAGCTGTCGCCCCTTCATTGGCCGCAATCTTCCTTACCAGCACCGAAGGCCGCACCTGCTCTCCGGTCAAATTCGCCGGATCGCGCAGCGTCTCCTGTCCCGGTACCTGACCACGCGCAGCGTCCCCGACCAGGGCAAGCGTCACCGCCGCCACCGCACTCCAGCCTGCCAGCATTCGCATAGGAATCATTAGACCTCTAATCTCTCACATTCAACCATTCCAAATCATCCGCCAAAGCCCATCCATAATCATTTCTATAGCGTACTGTAACTAGTAGCCGAATCCGGCGTCCTATCATAAGGGCAGTCCTCTTGAGGTCCAGAGTCCTGGCAGCAGAAGGGAAAGATCACAATGCTTCTTCGCAAATCCGGCAGTCTCGAATCCACCATCCGCTCCTCCGAGATCACGCCTCAGCCCGCCTTCGAGCAGTTCCAGCAGAACCGCCGTCGCTTCCTCGCCGGAGCCGCCACCCTCGGCGCAGGAGCCCTGGCCGCCCGCACTCTCTCCAGCCTGATTAATCCAGCAACCACCGTCCACGCTGCAGATGAGCTCGCCATTGTCCCCAGCAAATATGCCCTCCCCGACGCCCAAACTCCGCTCAACAAGGCCGCCAACTACAACAACTTTTACGAGTTCGGCACCGACAAGTCCGACCCGGCCCACAACGCAGGCAAGCTTCACACCAGCCCCTGGCCCATCCAGATCACAGGCATGGTCAAGAAGCCCCAGACCATCAACATCGACGACCTCATCCACTACCGCCCCCTCGAATCCCGCATCTACCGCCACCGCTGCGTCGAAGCCTGGTCGATGATCATCCCCTGGGACGGCTACTCCCTCTCCGAGTTCATCAACTTCTGCGAGCCGCTCCCCAGCGCAAAGTACGTCCAGTTCTTCACTGTGTTCGATAAAAAAGCCATGTCCGACGCTCCCTACGGTTACGACTGGCC
>JBDTEQ010000105.1:0-21421 GCA_039922475.1 Edaphobacter sp. | reverse complement strand
AACTTGACAGACCCACCCAACAAAAACAGGGAAGGCATCCAGGCCTGATCCCCCCGCCACACCCGAAGACCGAAAGTCCAACCCTAAAGCCTCTACTTCGAAGACTTTAGCACTTTTCCGGCAGGGTGGGGGGTAAGCCACATCCCTCATGCGGCTCAGCGCTTCCGGTACGGGTAGAAGATGTAGCCGTTCGACTTCACAGCTTTATGGAAAGTATTTCCCGCAGTCTGAAAGGTTCGTGGGATCCGCCGTAAACTTGTCCGAGGCGGCTTCGTAGTTGAACACCGCGCATCCCCACCCGCCACTCTTCGGAAAATTCCTGCAATCCTTTTCCATCCGAACAGCAAAAACATATTAATCAGATTGAGTCTTAATACAAGCCAGTGCATCCACACGCGAGTTGTACACTACGATTCGCTTAGGTCCTTGTCAATGAATCCGTTCGATGCAGACATCCTCCATTTCCTGAATCAGTTCTCGCAAAGATCGTCATTCTTCGATTACCTGATCAATACGGTCTCCACCAACCAGCTACTGACCGGCGCTCTCATCATGAGCCTTTTCTGGTGGGCCTGGTTTCGCAACGAAGAAGGGGAAAATCAAGACAGACCAATCGTTATTTCAAGCATCTTCCTCTGTACCATAGCTTTATTTCTCGCAAGAGCCCTCTCCGTCCTGCTGCCATTCCGCCAGCGTCCCTGGCTCAACCCCATACTTCACTTCCGCGTTCCCCTCGGCGAAGATCTGCAATCCCTCATCAATTGGAGCTCCTTCCCCAGCGATCACGCTGTCTTCTACTTCGCTCTCGCTACATCGATCTTCCTGCTCTCGCGCAAGCTGGGAATCGCTGTCTATTGCTATGTCTTCTTCGTCATCTGTGCGCCACGCATTTACATGGGAGTACATTACCCCACCGACATCCTCGCAGGTGCACTACTGGGAACCGGAATCGGCTGCCTCGCTCAGTTCAACAGCTTGCGAGTCGCACTGAGCTCTGGCCCAATGGATTGGCTTAGGCGCTCCCCGGCATCCTTCTATCCTTGTTTCTTTCTCACCACGTTCTTGTTTGCAACCATGTTCGAGCCCATCCGTTCAATCGCCGTTGCCGCGGTACACGCAAGCCGTCACCTCCTGCACCAATAAACTGAGAACCGTTCCGCCTGAAAGAGAGGTCCATGCCCGAACGATCCCTCCTCATCGCCGCCCGTCTCTTCTTCGGTCTCCTCACCTTCGCCGCTCTCATCCGATCCTTCCTCTACTCCGTCGTCCACAACGGCAGCAGCGCAGTCAACTTCTTCAGCTTCTTCACCATCCTCACCAACCTCTTCGTCGCCATCGTCCTCATCGTCAGCGCAATCAACCTCATCCGTCGCACCCACCCAACCGAATCCGACAACATCATTCGCGGCTCCGCAACCGTCTCCATAGCAATCGTCGGCATCGTCTTCGGCCTGCTTCTCAGCCACATGGACAGCGGAATGATCCCCTGGACCAACCTCGTCGCCCACTACCTCATTCCCATCATCATGGTGCTCGACTGGCTCATCAATCCCCCACAGACAAAGCTCGCGCCAAAGCACATCTGGTACTGGGTCATCTACCCCATCGCCTATCTCATCTACTCCCTCATCCACGGAGCCTTCACCAACTGGTATCCCTACTGGTTCATCGACCCTGTCAAATCCCCCGGCGGCTGGACCGGTGTCACCCTCTTCGCCGCCGCCATCACCCTCGGCTTCCTCCTCGTCAGCTTCGCGCTCCTCTGGCTCGGCAACAAACTCAAACTCAACACCGTCGCCGCATAAGACTTTCCGCGAGAAAAAGATCCCACTCCGCAACGACCTAAGTCATAGCAGCAATCTTCTTCAATGCCTAAACTTGTACCAGCGACCTATGGACACCGAACAAAAAATCACCGAGCAAGAGATCGGCACTCTCGTCGACCGCTTCTACGCCAAGGTCCGTCTCGACTCCGAGATCGGTCCCATCTTCAACGCCATCGTCGGCGACTGGCCCCACCACCTCGCCCTCCTCAAGGACTTCTGGTCCACCGTCCTCCTCACCACCCGTCGCTACAAAGGCGACCCCATGATGCGCCACCTCCAGCTTCCCCTCGACCCCAGCCACTTCGAGCGCTGGCTCTCCCTCTTCGCCGAAACCGCAAACGAAGTCCTCACCCCCGCCGTCGCCGCAACCGTCATCGAAAAATCCCAGCGCATCGCACAGAACTTCCGTGCAGGAATAGCCCTCAAGCAGCAGGCCGCCGCCCTTTGATGCATCCTCCGGCGCAAAAAACGCCCGAAAACTAAATATTTTGTTCCTCCATAAAACGACAAAATCTAGCATCACATCTCCATGTGGCGAATCTTCGCCGAACGGAGAAATAAATAATGCTTATCCTTCTGATCGTTTTGATTCTTGTGTTCGGCTTCGGCGGTTATCGCATGGGACCAGGCGTCGGTTATTACGGCGGAGGCGGAATCTCCGTCATCCTCCTCATCGTCCTCATCCTGCTCTTGATGAGAGTCATCTAAGGGCTCGTTTAAAAACTTCTAAGGGCCCGTTTAAAAACTCGAAAAGAAGCTGTCATCTCGACCGAAGTCGCGCAGTCTCATCGCGCGACGCAGCGGAGAGATCCCCGCATTCCGCTCTTGTCGTTGCTTGTTCTTTCAAGTCGCAAAGCCACAAACCCCAGAGTTTTTAGACAGTTCCAAGAGAGAACCGTTCCTTCTTCGCACGCGCGGAGGTGTGCGAAGAAAGAACGATCCACGAACCCCTGCTACCCAAACACACCCAAGAACACCACCGGACATCCCGCAAAGCTCCAATCACCCAAACCCATCGGCATCTCAACCATCGATCAATCCCCACAGTCATCTGAGCACTACGCGACTGTGCCTCGCAATCTCCTTCACCATCCGCACCACCTCAATCGTCTCCTCCTCGCTCACTGGCACCTTGATCCGGCCCACCTCGTGATATCCCTTCAACGTATAAAGCGCCACCCCGGTCAACGTGCTTCCCATCTCGAACCGGTGAAAACCCTGCTTGATAGCTGCACTCTCGGCAGTCGCCAGAATCAAGCCACCCAACCCCAGTCGCGCAAAATCCGGATGCACGAAGATCGCCCGAATCTTCGCCGCATCCGCCTCAGGATCAAGCCTCTCCGGTACGACTCTCTCAATCTGATGGTCCCCGCCATACAGCGTCTTGCGAAAGCTCCATCCGCCGCACCCTGCCAGCTCCCCGCTCTCAGTGATCGCCACAAAATAAGTCCCATCCTCAACCAGCCGGCTATCCACGGTGAACACCGTTGCCAGCGCTCCTTCAATCTGTGCCGCCGTATAGTCCTTCGTCTGCAGTTCGCGCACCGAGGCGTTGATCAGCCCGCGAATCCTCGGCACATCCTCCATCGTCGCAACGCGCAGATGAAAGCTCCCCATCAACGCAGTATAGAAGCCACGCACTCAGTGTTGTGTTGTCTCCAAAGCAGAAATCCGCCGCCACATCTTGTCGGCCCTGCATCCTTCGTACTAGACTCCTCGGAATGAAGATAATTACGCATCGCACCCTCTGCCTTCTCGCCGCTGTCCTGCTCGCTCCCCTTGCCACCGCGCCTCTCCACGCGCAGGACTGGGCCAAGGCCCGTCTCGACGCCTCCCCCCGACATCACGAATACGTCACCCTCAAGCATGGTGACCGCACCGTCCAGGCCTTCGTCGTCTATCCCGAGGTCAAGACCAAAGCTCCCGTCATCGTCATGATCCACGAGATCTTCGGCCTCAGCGACTGGGCCAAGGAGATGGCTGACGAACTCGCCGGCCAGGGCTTCATCGTCGTCGCCCCCGACCTCCTTACCGGCTTCGGCCCGAACAACGGAGGCTCCGACGCCTTCCCAAGTCAGGATGCTGCCGTCAAAGCTGTCTCCGGCCTCGACCCCGCAGTAGTCAACGCCGACCTCGACGCCGCAGCCGACTATGCCAAAAAGATCCCCGCCGCCAACGGCAAGGTAGCCGTCGCGGGATTCTGCTGGGGCGGAAGCAAGTCCTTCGCCTTCGCCGCTCACCGCAAAGGCCTCTCCGCCGCCTTCGTCTTCTATGGCACCGCTCCTTCCGATGTAACCACCATCACAGCTCCGGTCTATGGTTTCTACGCCGGCAACGATGCACGCGTGGGTGCCACCATCCCCGCCACCATCGAAGCCATGAAGGCCGCAGGCAAGAAGTACGATCCCATCACCTACGACGGCGCAGGCCACGGCTTCATGCGCGCCGGCGAAGCGCCCAACGCGTCACCCGCCAACCAGGCAGCCCGCGAACAAGCCTTCACCCGCATCGTCACTCTCGTCAAAGAGATGAAGAGCTCTCCAGTGGCAAGCAATCCAACCCACAACAAAACCGTAGCCTCTCAAAAACCGGTAGCACCCACAGTACTATGCCACGACCTAAACCTGCAGGCCGCCGGCTCAATGTAACGACGAGCAAAGCAGGCTGGCAGTCTTTGGCCACTACCTCCGGTTCGCAGCCAACCGGAGGTAGTGGTCAATTTGACATGATCGCTTCCAGTTAGCTAGCTCTCACTCGACGTTGCCCGGATCACTTCCCATAAGCCGACATATCGGTACTAATCGAGCCATCTTGATAAACTCGGTCCATGAAATTGTCTATCCTCACGGCCGCACTAATCCTTAGAGGCAGTCTTGGCTTCGCTCATGCTCAGAATGTCACGGTGACCGCTAAAGACACGAGACCTGACGACAGCGTCACGCAGCAGTTTATGGCCCTCGATCAGGAATGCAGGAACTACGTTAGCAAGCACGACGCTGCGAATGCTGTCATAGCCTGCAAAAAAGTCTCCGACGAGGCGGACAAGTACGACCCGAAAACTCATCCGATTACTCGACGCGGAGCCTACGTCTTCTACGCGACTGCTTTGATACAAGACCAAAAATATCCAGATGCCGTAAAGGTCGGTGATAAGGCCGTGGCGGTCGTATCGATGGGTTTCGACGACGGCTCTGGTTCGAACGCAGCATATTTCGTAAGAGGTCAAGCTAGGGCAGACGCTGGCGATTTGAATGGAGCAGATCAAGACTTAGAGAAAGCTGAAAAGTTCGAGCATGACGCACTGAATGGCCCTGCTGGGCAGGACCTGCATGGACCATATTCGAAGACGCTGAAGTGGGAACTCATGTTCCACGCTCAGGTACTTGCCGCAATGGGGAATAAGGACGCGGCGGCGAAAAAGTCGGATGAAGCATCGAAGCTGTAAGTCGTCACATCGATGACGGAGGGCGACTTTCAGAAAGTCGAGATATCGATAACTTCAGAAATACTTCTCATAAACGCTTATAGCGGAGGTAATCGGGTCGCGTCCGCTTTGCCGACGTCTGAGGATTAGTATCGTTCCTTGCGCTTGACGTTGCCCGCACGATCCCGCTCCACGAGATCAAGAAACTGGAGCACAAGTTTCGAAGCCAAGTCTTTGCTCGTGATCATTTCGCCCTTACTCCTTTGTGCTTTCCACACAAATTCCCTGGTTCGGGAAATGTCCGGATCGTATTTTTCTTCTCTCAGGACATCAGGCTGTTGAAAACGCACGTGTCCCGCCGGAACGATCGCGTTCTCGTTCAGTTCTCGAACGATCAAAGCCGCACCGTCGCTGAGCATGTTCGAGTAACGTTGGAACCACACCACGACCATCCCGAGCCTCTGCATGCCCAACAAACAATATTGCTCCATTTCTCCAAAGCGGATCTTGGTCTGGTGGTTGATACTCAAATGTCCAGCCGAATTAATGTTCTCAAGCTGTGCGACTAGCTCCGCGAAAAGAAACTCTACGTTCTGTTGGATCTTTTGCATGCCGTCCTGCGAGCTAATTTGGCGACGGTCACTCTGGTATTCCGCTTCGACCCGAAGCATCTCTACCTTTTTTGAAGGCGTCATCGGCCTAAAATGGCCGCCGCGCTCTTGAACCCGCGCTTTGATCGCACCGACAGCCTGTTCCACCGTGAAATCTGCGAAGTTGAATCGCACATGCGTCTCTGGCAGCCACGTTGGGATCGCGGGGTTCGGCTCGATCACGAAAAAGAAAATGCTTTTATAGGAGGTCGCTAAGCAACTCTCCTTTACGGCAATCTCCTCAACCCCAGTCCATGGTGTGTTGCCCCATTTGGGTCGGTACAGCACCACGTTGAGCCTGGATTGGCTGCGGAATGGCTCTCGCATCGATTCCAGCCCATCGCTACCCGCAAGCTCCTCTTGATTGCGAGGAAAGAAGAAAATGTCCAGTTCTTTACTGAGCTCGTCGTAGAGAGCCTGCGCCAATGCAAGATCCTGGTAAAGGAATGAGATGGCGACATCGTAGATGGGTTCTTGATCTTGCACCTTGTGAGAGCCTCAGAGATTCAAATCAGGTTATCAGTTTGAGTTGAAAGCAAATAGGTAACGATAAACACCGTTGTAGGAACTTAGAGCGTTACCTCCGGATCGTAGGTACCTCGGAAGCTCGTGTACTTCCAACTGGCGAAATCTCTCGAAAACCAAGTTCTCCAAAACCACTGAACCCTTGACACTGCAGATATAATTAACTCAGCCATTACACCAGTCCGGCTTCGGCCGGGCTGCAACATTTAACGCAGCAGTTTTCTGCTCGAAGTCCAAAGCTAAAGTATTTCCTTCGAAGACTTTGGCACACTTTCGACAGGGGGAGGGGGGGCCTATGTCCGTGGATGCAAAAGAGTCGTTGCAGGACCAACTCGACCGCATCACGCAGAACACACGCGCTCTAGTACAATCCGAGCGTCTCGCCGTCTCCGAAAGAGCGACCGCCGACCTCTTCAACACCGGAATAGAAGACCGCGCCCTCAAGGTCGGAGCACAAGCCCCGGCCTTCCTCCTCGAAGATGCCCTCACCCAGAAGCCTGTCAGTTCCGCCGACCTCCTCGCATTGGGCCCTGTCGTCGTCAACTTCTTCCGCGGGCGTTGGGACCCCTACTGCGTCACCGAGCTCGAAGCCTGGCGCGATCTCCAGAGCGACCTACGCAAGCGCGGCGTACTCTTCATCGCTATCTCTCCACAGACCACGCGCCAGAACAACTTCGCCCTCCAGCAGCACGGCCTCAACTACCCATTACTCTCCGACCCCGGTGCCGCCATCGCCGAAAAGTTCGGCATCGCCTACACCGTCCCCCCGGAGCATCGCCGCTACTTCCAGTCCATCCTCGTCAACATCCCCTTCAACAATGCTGGCCTCAGCTATCACAACGCAACCGAAGCCAGTTGGCGTCTTCCTCTCCCCGCCGTCTTCATCATCGACCGCAGCAACACCATCGTCTTTGCCGAAGCCCATGCCGACTTCCGTGTCCGCCCCGAGCCCGTCGACGTGTTCACCGCTCTCAACCAGCTAAACTAAACCCATGATCGACGAAGCCACCTTCCGCCGCGAATCCGACCGGGCCCTCGAAGCCCTCAAGCAGTCCCTCATCGCCGCCGAAGACGACGACGGCACCTTTGAGTTCGAAGACAACAACGGCGTAATGAACATCATCTTCGAAAACGGCTCCTCCAAATTCGTCATCACCCCCAACACCCCCATCCGCCAGGTCTGGATCTCCGCCCAATCCACCAGTTTCAAACTCGACTGGAACGAAACAACGAATGCCTTCACCTTCACCAAAACCGGAGAAGACCTCAAAACCCTCACCCAGCGCCTCCTCCGCGAACACCTCAGCGATCCCGCCATCACGTTGCCCTGATTTGCCTGCAGCCGCGTGGCCTGTTGTGCTACAACAATCGGATGTTCAAAAGTCTGGCTCTGCCCCTCCTCGCCGTCATTGCGTCTTCTGCTCTTCACGCCCAAACCATCTCGACGAAGACCGCCGGCATGAAGCACATAGAAGGCTACCTCCCACTCGACTGGGACGCGAAGACCGGCAAGCTCTACCTCGAAATCCCCCATCTCAACTCCGCCGGCAAAAGCCCCGACATCCTCTACACCCACTCCCTACCCTACGGCACCGGCTCCAACGATCTAGGCCTCGACCGCGGCCAGATCTCCCGCGGCGAGCTCGTTCGCTTCGAACGTACCGGCCCAAAAATCTTGCTCGTCGAACCCAACCAGCAGTTCCGTTCCACCAGTACCGACCCTGCCGAACGGCTAGCCGTCCGCCAATCCTTCCCCGAGTCCGTCCTCTACGGATTCAAAGTCGAAGCTGAAGACTCCAACGGAGCAGTCCTTGTCGACGCGACCGATTTCTTTCTCCGCGATGCCCACGAAGTCGCTCAAACTCTCACCCGCACGCAGCAAGGCACCTACAAAGTCGACCCCACCCGCTCCACCATCGATCTCGACGCCACCAAAGCCTTCCCAAAAAACACTGAAGTCGAATCCATTCTCACCTTCACCACCGACGGCCCCGCTCGCGGTGAGTTCGTCCGTGACGTTACTCCCGACCCGCACGCTCTCACCATTCATGAGCATCAATCCTTCGTCGAACTTCCCGGACCCGGTTACACCCCACGCCGTTTCGATCCACGCGCCGGTTACTTCCCTTCAACCTACAAAGACTACGCAGCGCCCCTGGGCGAGAGTGTAGACCAGAAATTCATCACACGTCACCGCCTCATCAAAAAAGATCCCGCTTGCAAAACAAACTGTGAAGCCGTCACTCCCATTCAGTATTACGTCGACAACGGAGCCGCCGAACCCATCCGCACCGCACTCCTCGAAGGCGCCCGCTGGTGGGACCAGGCCTTCCAATCCGCAGGCTGGGCCAAAGGCACCTTCCGCGTTGACATCCTTCCCGCTGGCGCCGATCCCATGGACATCCGCTACAACATGATCCAGTGGGTCCACCGTTACACCCGTGGCTGGAGCTACGGCGCGTCTGTAGTCGATCCACGCACCGGCGAGATCCTCAAAGCCAACGTCACCCTCGGCTCTCTCCGCGGCCGTCAGGACTATCTCATCGGCGAAGCTCTCCTCAGCCCATATATGGACGGAAAGCCGCTCCCTCCCGCCAGCGACCCGATGCTTGCACTCGTCCTCGCCCGAACCCGCCAACTCGCCGCGCACGAAACCGGCCATACCCTCGGTCTCGCCCACAACTTTGCCGCGTCTACCGAAACGCAGAACCCCGAGAAATCCATCTCCGTCATGGACTATCCACACCCGTGGATCACGCTCAACAAAGACGGCATCCCCGACATCGCCCACTCCTATCCCGCAAGCATCGGCGATTGGGACAAAGTAGCCATCGACTACGGCTATCGTGAGTTCGATCAGTCGAATAAACCCAGCGAAGATCCCGCTGCACTCAACGCCATCCTCCAGGCCTCAGAGAAGCATGGTCTCTACTTCATCACCGACGAAGACTCCCGTCCCCTCGGCAGCGCCCACCCCTACTCGCACCTGTGGGACAACGGTCCCGACCCCGCCGACGAACTCAACCGCATCATGACCATCCGCACTGCCGCACTCAAGCGCTTCGGCGAAAACGCTATCAAAACCGAAACTCCCCTTGCACAACTTGAGGACACCCTCGTTCCCCTCTATCTCCTCGAGCGCTACCAGACCGAAGCCGCATCAAAAGAGATCGGCGGCCTCGACTATCGTTACGCCATCCGCGGCGATGGCCAGCTCATCACCAGGATCGTCTCTCCCGAAGACCAGAAAAAAGCACTAGCCGCCGTCCTCAAAACTCTCTCCCCCGAAACTCTCACCCTCCCCGAATCGCTCCTCCAAATCCTCCCGCCCCGCCCTCCAGGCCTCGCGCGAACCCACGAATCTTTCCCCTCCCACACCGGCCTGACCTTCGATCCGATCGCCACAGCCGAGTCATCCGCCGATCTCACCCTCGCCCTCCTTCTCGAACCCGCACGCGCCTCCCGCCTAATCGAGTACCACATGCGCGTTCCCGGCTCACCCTCCTTGCGCAGTGTCCTCGAAGCCATCTCGAAAGCCACCGCCGAGCGCCCCGAAGGTGGCCATACCATGTCCTCTGAGGTCGAGCGTGCCGTAGAATTTCGTGCACTCGAAGCCATGCTCGCTCTCGCCGTCAATCAGCAGGCCTCCTCCCAGGCCCGAGCCATCGCTCGCTCTCATATCGCTGACGTACTCAAACAATTCACAGGCACCCCACCGCCAGCCGACACCGCAGAAGCCATCCATCGAGCCGCCCTCATCGACCGCATCAACGAATTCGACCGTGACCCTGCAAAATTTATCCCTGTCAAACCCATCGAGGCCCCGCCTGGCATGCCGATCGGCGCTGACGAAGATTTTTAGAACCATCGTCCCCCGGTGAATCAATCAATCGGCCTCTCTACAGAAAGCTGCTCACAGTCTTATCGTGAGCAGCCAGCGAAGAGAGGTCCCTCAATTCATTTCCATCACCGGGTGGAAAGCCACCAGCCCTTGCCCGAAAACCAGCAACTCTCATCCGGAGCATCATCTAGCCGCAGCGCCCTCACCTTGGTCCATTCATTATTACGAAATGCATCGCTGAGCCTCTGCGCAGTTGTCTCATCTCTCGCTCCAATGCACGGCACAAATTGCACCTGCAATAAAAATCGTGCCGCGAGCCGTCCATCCTCCAGCTTCGTGATCAAGAGCATCGCTCCCGCCCCATCCGCAGATGTCATCGGAAACAGGAGCCGTCCCTGCGGCTGCAACGCATCAAGCCAGACCTGCAGCGGCTCAGTCGCCCCGGCATTCACATAAAGGACATCGCACACTGGAAGCGGTCCCTGCGCTCCAGACCTCGAATGAACAACAACAACGGGAAACTCAGCGAGATTTTCAGCAGCACGTCGCGCGAACTCCGGTTCAATCTCGTAAGCATCCACCCTTCCACCCTCTCCGACAAGCTTCTCCAGCAACGCCGTATAGTAGCCGGTTCCTGCACCGACGTGGACGACCCGCTCCCCCTTCTTCACATCCAACGCTGCAAGGCAATAAACATGCAGTGATGGCTGCCCATTATTGAACCCTCCTCCACCTCCGAGCGAAACCACAACATCCTGATAGAGCAGCGCCGGATCATCCGAAAACGTAGGGGCGTGTCCCGAGCGAGCAAAGATCATCCACGGCGGCGGCCCGACGTACCTCTCTCGCGGAGTCGACGCCAACGCAGTCTCAAGCTCACTTCCCGGCGCAATTCCAGCCTGACTCGTCATGCGCCTGGCGAAGAACAATCGGTGTGTCTGCGTACGATCCAAAACTAAGCCCTCCAGAGAGAACAGGCGTCCATTCAAGACTGAGGGAGGCATAGACCTATCTCATCGCCCCTCGCGCCAGCTATACTCAATCTTCGATGCCGACTTTGCCTCCAATTCGCGTCCTGGTCGCCAAACCCGGCCTTGACGGGCACGACCGCGGTGCCAAGATCATCGCTCGCGCCCTCCGCGACGCTGGCATGGAGGTCATCTACACCGGCCTTCGCCAAACCCCTGAGATGATCGTCTCCGCCGCCATCCAGGAAGACGTTGATTGCATCGGTCTCTCCATCCTCTCCGGTGCCCACAACGTCATCATCCCTCGAATCGCCCAACTTCTTCGCGAGCAAAAGGCCGAAGACATCCTCCTCGTCCTCGGCGGCACCATCCCAGACGAAGACCAGCCCAGATTAAAAGAAAACGGCGTCTCGGCCATCTTCGGACCCGGAACGCCGCTCGAATCTACCATCGCTTTCATCCGCGAGAACGTAAAGCCTCGCGGCCTGCTCACCAGTTGATACCGCTACCAGGGCAACGGCTTCCCCAGGTGAAGGTATGCGCCATTAGGCCCGCTATCCTGCAGCGTCGCCAACTCAACTGATGTCTTCGCGCCCGTCTCCACATCAAGCTGAGCCCCTTCGCCGCCCATATCCGTCTTCACCCACCCCGGATGCGCCGAGTTCACCTTGATCTTCGTGTCCTTCAGTTCATGCGCCAGATGAATCGTAAATGAGTTCAACGCCGCCTTCGAAGCGTCATAAGCAAATGTCTTCGCGTCGTAGATGAACGACCCCGGTGTGGCATGCAGCGTGTTCGAGGCCAGAATGCTCGACAGGTTTACAATCCGCCCGCCCAGGCTCTTCTTAAGCAGAGGCAACAGCGTCTGCGTCAACCCCACCACGGCAAAGAAATTCGTATCGAATGACTTGCGCAGCTTCTCCTGCGAGGTTGTGCTCGTCTCGTTCCCCTTTCGGCCATCCAGCATGACGCCGGCATTGTTGACCAGAATATCGAGCCGGCCATAATCCTTCTCAATCAGCTTCTTCACAACCTCGTAGTCCGCCGCATTATCCACGTCGAGCTTCACCGCCCGCGCATCGATGCCATCTTTCTTCAACTCCGCCACAGCAGCTTCACCTTTGGCCAGGTCGCGCGCCCCAACCAGCACTGTAATTCCCAGTTTTCCCAACTGCCGCGCCGTCTCCAACCCAATTCCCTTGTTCGCGCCAGTAATCAGCGCAATCTTCTTCGCATCGCTCATCAACATTCCCTCGTCATGAATTCAACTGCAGTCCTCTATGAGATGAGGTGCGCTGCAAAACGTTCCGCATATTTTGGCGGCAGGCACATCTTCTTCATATCCTTGCCCACGCACACATGTACGGTCTCCCCCTCGCACAGCAAAACTCCATCGGCGATCCGCAAAATCCTATATCCAAACTTGATCACAGCTCCCCGTGCAGCCAGCAGCCGTGTCTCAATCACCAGCTCATCGTCATACCGTGCCGGCGCACGATACCGGACATGCACATCCACCACCGGGATCCCGCACCCATCTTTCTCTTCCATCTGTTTGTAGTTCAACCCCATCTCCCGGATCAACTCCACCCGTCCCACCTCGAACCACACCAGGTAGTTCGAGTGATACACCACGCCCATCTGGTCCGTCTCGACATACCGTACCCGCACCCGCGCTTCACTGGCAGGCTGTACCGCCTTGGCGTCTCTCATCTCCACAGTCTATCGAACCCGAGTCTCGAAATCGGTAGCTCCTGCAAGCCGATATCAACCCTTCCCCCACACCGGCTTCCTCTTCTCCAGAAACGCCGCCACACCTTCGCGAAAGTCATGCGTCCCCCGCGACTCCGCATTCGCCGCCAGCGCCTTCGCAATCGCCCCATCCAGCCATGCTTTGTTCTGCGCCGCCAGCAACCGTTTCGTCGCCGCCATCGACTCCGAACTGTTCGCCTTCAACACATCCGCCAACTCCAGCACCCGAGCCTCCAGCCGCTCCGCCTCCACCACCTCATTCACAAGCCCAAGCCGCAACCCCTCCTCACTTGTAAACAACCGCCCCGTTAGCAACAGGTCCCGCGCCTGTTTCTCCCCAATCTGCAACACCAGAAAAGCGGACACCACCGCCGGCACAAAACCGATCCTCACCTCTGTATATGCAAACTTCGCTCCCGGCACCGCCAACGTGAAGTCGCACATCGTCGCCAATCCGGTCCCCCCAGCAATCGCCGCCCCTTGCACCTTCGCAATCGTCGGCTTCGGCAACTCATACAACGTTCGAAACAGCCGCGCAATCCGCTCTGCATCTGCTGTGTGCTCCGCCGCTGTCTTGTCGTTCATCTTCTGCAGCGAGCTCAAATCCAGCCCCGCACAAAACCCCTCCCCTGCACCTGCAAACACCACCACGCGGCAATCGCTCGCTGCAGCCTCATCCATCGCAGCGATCAACTCCACCAGCATCTCCGGCGTTATAGCATTCCGCCGCTCCGGACGGTTCAGCGTAATCCGCCGAACCCCATCTACCTCCGCCACCAGAATCGTCGAATAACTCATAGCTGCTTGCTCCATTCGCGCTGTACCTTTTCTACTCCCTATTCCCTACTCCCTACTGCCTGCCCTATTGCACATGCACTCCATACTTCCGCTCAATCTCCACACTCGCAGCAATCAACCCGTCGAGCGGTCTCAGCGGAGGCAGCTCCGCACCCAACGCCTTCAGCTCCGCCAGCAAAGTCTCCGTCGCCATATTCCCCACCAGCGCATCCTGCGCAAACGGACACCCTCCCAACCCGCCAATCGCCGAATCGAACCGTCTGCATCCTGCCTCATACGCCGCCCTTACCTTCGCCGCAGCGTTATCCGGCCGCGCATGAAGATGCACGCCAATCTCCACATTGTCGTGAACCGCCATCACATCCGCGACAACATCCGCCACCTGCTTAGGCGTAGCCAGCCCCACCGTATCCGCCAGCGAGATCTGCGTCACACCGTTATCCGCCAGCAGATCGCAAGCCGCCACCACCTCATCGATATCCCACGCCTCGCCATAAGGATTCCCAAACGCCATCGAGATATACGCCACCACATCCATCCCCGCCTTGTACGCCAGCGTCCCCACCTTCTCCAACTCCTCCAGCGACTCCTCCGGCGTCTGGTTCTGATTGCGCTGCAAAAAGGTCGACGAGATCGAATACGGAAACCCCAGCGTCTGCACGCTCCCCGTCTTCACCGCCCGCTCCGCGCCCTTCGCATTCACAACAATCCCGATGATCTCCACACCATCCATCTCTGAAGTTGTCATCCCACCTGAACTTGTCATCCCACCTGAACTTGTCATCCTTCCGCGCAGCGGGAGGACCTGCTTTTCGCCTTCACCCACGCTCCCCGCGAATAAATACTCCAGCACCAGCTCCGAGTCCGCCATCTGCGGCACCGCCGCTCGCGAAACAAAGCTCACGGCATCAATATGCTTGAACCCCGCCGCAATCAACACCCGCAAATAGTCCGCCTTCACCTCCGCCGGCATATTCTTCGGCAAACCCTGCCAGGCATCCCGCGGACATTCAATAATCTTTATTGCGTGACTCACAAACTTCTCCTGAACTTTCATTGAAAACGACGATGATTATTTTGGCACTTCAACAGGACGCACCACAATCTCAGATGAGTAGATGCTTGGCGAACCAATCCAGTCGTCGAGATATCCCTTCCTGACTGGGCTCCCTTCAAGTCCTTTACCAAACGCAAACACAAAAGCGTGCGTTCCAAAACTCGCGTGCACTCCACCGCCTACTAACGACATAAGAGACCCAACAAGTCTCCTCCCCATCGAATTCCAAGCGTCTACACGAGCAAAATGCGCACTCCCAGAGCTATCGGTAATTTGATCAGACTCATGTCCTTGAGACTCCGTGGAGTAATTTCTAAAGCTTTCTCTGACAGTCATTCCCTCTACCGGAAGTCCGGCTCCATCAACCACCCTGACCGACCAATCTGGCGCTGCAGTTCTAGGCAGTGGAATACACAAAAAAAGAAAGACTACGACGGCAATCATCTTCTTCACGTCTGCAAAACCCCCGGATTAAACCTAGCCACCTCCGGATTCAAACTAGCCGCCTCCAGCGCCGTGATCAGCACCTCCCGCGTCTTCACCGGATCAATAATCGCATCGATCCAAAGCCTCGCCGCCCCATACCTCGGATCGGCCTGCGCATCATACGAAGACTTGATCTCGTCATACAGCGCCTTCTTCTCCGCATCCGAGAGCACCTTCCCGCCACGCTCCACCTGCTTCGCCCTAACCTCAGCCAGAGTCGTAGCCGCCGAAGCCCCACTCATCACCGCATACCGAGCCGTCGGCCACGCAAACAAAAACCGCGGATCATAGGCCTTCCCGCACATCGCATAGTGCCCCGCTCCAAAACTCCCGCCAACAATCACGGTAATCTTCGGCACCACACTCGTGCTCACCGCTGAAACCATCTTCGCCCCGGCACGAATAATCCCGCTCCACTCCGCATCCTTCCCCACCATGAACCCATTCACATCATGGAGAAAGATCAACGGCACCAGACTCTGATTGCAATCCATAATGAACCGCGCCGCCTTCTGCGCACTATCCGTATAGATCACCCCGCCAAACTCCGTCCGTTTTTGCCCGGCCATCGGTCCTGTACTTACGGTAGAGGCCTGATGCATCTTCTGATTCGCTACAATCCCCACAGCCCGCCCGCCGATCCGCGCATACCCACACAACACCGTCCGTCCAAACTCCTCCTTGTACTCATCAAACTCCGAGCGGTCCACGATCCGTCCAATCACATCGTGCATGTCATACACATTCGTCGCTGCCTTAGCTGGATCAGGATCAATCAACCCATACAAATCCTCAGCCGGATACTTAGGGGCATCAACCTTCGCGTCATACCCGACAACAGAGAACGGAGCCCCAGCCCGCTCCCCAATCTTCCCCACCAAAGACCGCAATCGAGCCAGACACAAATGATCGTTCGGCTCCCTAAAATCCACCGTCCCCGAGATCTCCGCATGCATCTGCGCACCACCCAGTTCCTCCGCCCCGGTCTTCTGCCCAATCGCAGCCTGCACCAGCGAAGGCCCCGCCAGAAACAACCCCGACCCCTCCGTCATCAAAACCGTATCCGTCATAACTGGCAGATAAGCCCCACCAGCCACGCACATTCCCATAATCGCCGTAATCTGCGGCACCCCCAGCGAGCTCATCACGGCGTTATTCCTGAACACCCTCCCAAAATCATCCGTATCTGGAAACACATCCTCCTGCAGCGGCAGAAATACCCCAGCCGAATCCACCAGGTACAGCGTCGGAATCCGGTTCTCCAGCGCAATCGTCTGCGCCCGCAGAACCTTCTTCGCTGTCATCGGAAAAAACGCCCCCGCCTTCACCGTCGCGTCGTTCGCGATGATCATGCAAAGCCGTCCACTCACCTTCCCCAGCCCGGTCACCACCCCAGCCGCCGGGGCCCCGCCATACTCCCTATACATCCCATGCGCTGCCCAAAGCCCCAGCTCCAGAAACTCTGCCCCCTCATCCAGCAGCAGCTTCAGTCGCTCCCTCACCGTCAGCCGCCCTTTGGCCTTCTGCGCCTCCGCAGCCTTCGCCCCGCCGCCAAGACGGATCTCATCCTCTTCTGCCCGCAACGCTGCCATCAACACCTGCAGCGCCTTGCGATTCGCACCAAAACGTGCCGCCTTCACATCCAGCCTCGACCCCAACACATTCTCCAACGTCAAATCCTCCGCGACGCCAAACCACAAAAAAGCGCCCGTATAGCATCTTAGCTATACATCGTGCCTACCGTCTCGCCATCACATATGCACCAGACAGGTGTAGCCTATCCACGAGACAAACCCTGACACTCTTTGGAGCTGGAATGACCATCCGCACCCAACTCGCAAGCCTTGCCCTGCTCACAGGCATGTGCGCCTCACCTCCCATTCTCGCGGCTCAGACCACCCCAACCGCACTCACCGCGCTCGACAAATCCATCGACCTCTCCGTCGGCGACCACGTCCGTGTCCACCAGATCCTCACCCGACTCCAGCAGGGCGTCGCCAGCCACAACGCTGCCGCAGTCGCCTCCCTCGTCCACTACCCCATCAAGGTCAACCCCGGGAAAAAGCCCTTCACCATCAAAAATGAAAAAGAGTTCGTCAAGGATTACGACCGTATCATCACCCACGACATCACAGATGCCATCTTCAAGCAGAAGTACGAAAACCTCTTCGTCAACTCCCAGGGAGCCATGATCGGTGACGGCGAGGTCTGGATCACAGGCTTCTGCCGCGACAAATCCTGCAGACAATCCGACATCAAAATCGGCACCATCCAGGACACCAAGAATCTCGAACCCTAGCCACAGAGCTGGGTGCCCCATATCTCGATTCTGAGATGTGGGCATCGTCCGAAGGACGACCACACTCTTCGTCCGTTGCAATACCATCAAACAATCATGCAACTCCAACCCACCGACGCCCTCCTGGTAATCGACGTCCAGAACGACTTCATGCCCGGCGGCGCCTTAGCCGTACCCGAAGGCGACACCATCGTCCCCCTCATCAACGACCTAGCAAAAAAATTCGCCCACGTCCTCCTCACTCAGGACTGGCACCCCTCCCAACACATCTCCTTCGCATCGACCCACCCAAACAAGAAGCCATTCGAAACCATCGAAGTCCCCTATGGTCCGCAAAAAATAATCCAGACCCTCTGGCCCGATCACGTTCTCCAGCACACCGAAGGCGCAGCCTTCCACCCAGCCCTGCACATCCCCCACGCCGAACTCATCTTGAGAAAGGGATTTCGCCGCCACATCGACAGCTACTCCGCCTTCCTCGAAAACGATCACCACACCCCTACCGGCCTCGCCGGCTACCTCCGCGAGCGAAATCTGCAACGCCTCTTCCTCTGCGGCCTCGCCTACGACTTCTGCGTCCGCTACTCGGCCATCGACGGCCACGCTCTCGGTTTCGAAACCATCGTCATCGAAGACGCCACCCGCCCCGTCAACCTGTCCAACAGCGTCGCCGAAACCAACGAAGCCCTCGCCTCCGCCGGCGTTCCGCGCATCACATCCAACGTCCTATGACCGAACCAAACTGGATCGCAACCGATGCTACTGTCACCACCTGCCGCTACCAATCTCCCGGCCTCAGCATCCTCGCCTTCGGTTTTCAAACCGGCGAAAAATTTCGCATCACCTTCGATTACTACGCTCACGGCCAACTCTACTCCGGCGAGTTCCAATCCCCCACCGCGATTCCGCAAAACGAGCACATCCCCATCACCTACAATCCGCTACATCCCGAGCAAAACAGCCGCGCCCACAGCTCCGAAGCCAGCCCGGCAACAACCCGCCCCCCACTCTTTGCCATCGGCATCGCAGGTTCGATCATCCTCTCTCTCATCTGGCTAGCCATCCTGCGCGGCTGCAACTAGTTCGAAGCAACAGAAATCTCAGCCATCCCAACTCCGCAGCCCTCGCCTGCATCGCTCAAACAACTCACGATATTCTCTGCCCAATCCAGCAAATCTCCGCAGACTATAATCAGCCGATGCGCATATCCCGCTCGCTGTTCGCAACCGCGACCATTCTGCTCAGGCTTGCCACCGTATCTCTTGCTCAACCTTCGCAATCGGATCTCGACTCCGTCGCCAGACAGGCTGTCGCACAATCCCACGTAGTAGGAGCCTCCGTGCTGGTCGCGCGTGGAGACAAGATCCTCCTTCTCAAGGGCTACGGCGTTTCCGACATCGGATTGGAAGCACCCTCCCGGCCCGACTCCGTCTACCACATCGTCGGCCCCATGCTCCCGTTCACCGGAGTCGCCGTTATGCAGCTGGTGGAACGCGGCAAGCTCTCGCTCGACGACGATATCGCAAAATATCTCCCCGACTTCCCCACCCAGGGACATCACGTCACCATCCGTGAGCTCATCAGCAACACCTCCGGCATCGTCGACTACCACTACCGCGGCGACCCCCTCGAATCCACCTATCGCCAGCCCAAAGCCATGGACGAGGTCATCGCCCTCTTCGCCAACGGCCAATGGGTCCACGAGCCTGGAACCCAATGGGACTGGTCCGTCTCCAACTTCCAACTTCTCACTGAGATTATCGAGCGAGTCACCGGACAGCCCTTCACCGAATACATGCAGCAGAATCTCTTCGCTCCCGCAGGCGCCACCGCTACCGTACCGTGCGACAACTCCTCCGTCATTCACGGCCTCTCACATAGCTATCAGAGCGTCGACAATCACTACGAAGCAGCCACCGAAGACAGCAGTGCCGTCAGCTACGATCTACGCTTCTGCAGCAACGTCTCCGATCTCTTCCGCATCTGGCGCGCAGTCCAGCAGGGAAAGATTCTCAAACCCGAAACCCTCAAGCTCATGACCACAGCCGACGGCCCGGGAATCAAAATGACTGCCGCCGATCCGAACCAGCACTACGGCATGGCATTCCTCCTTGGCCACGAAGACAGCCATCGCGACGTAGGTCAGAACGGCTCGCTCCTCGGATACAGCGGCAGCATGTACCAGTTCCCCGCAGACGATCTCACCGTCATCGTTCTCACCAACACCTCCGGACAGAACGCAAAATCCATCGGAAGCGCGCTCGCCCGAAAAGTTCTTGGCCTTCCTCCAAATCCAACTCCACCCGCACGAGCACAGCTGCCAGTCCTCACAGACGAACCCGTCTCCGCCGATCAACGCAACAACCTCACCGGAACCTACGTCCTGAAGGTGCTGGAGGGCGGCTATCACGACTCATTCGCACAGTACCGTCGAACCTATCGCGTCTTCGACGAAAACGGACGTCTGATGATCGAAGCCCTGGGAGAGACACCCGAGCGCCTCCTCAAACAAAAGAGCGGCGACTTCGCAATCCACTCCTGGCCACAGGCTCCCGTCACCTTCGTCGCCCACGGTCAACACGAACTCACGCTGCACCTGACCAAATCCGGCCTCACCCTGGCTGGAGAACGCGTAGGCCCCGCCGACCCCCACACCTTCCACTCTTACTAACCCTACAGGGCGATGAATCGCAAAACCTCATCGCCCCACCGCTGCATCAAGGTGCAGTATTTCCAACCAGCCCCAGCTCACCGGCCCGAGCCTGCATCGCTCGCAGGCAATTGCCCACGTGCTCGTCCACGCTCAATCCCAGCAACTCCGCCCCACCCGTAATATCCTCACGCAGCACAGCTCGCGCGAAGGCCTTGTCCTTCATCTTCTTCTTCACCCCAGCCACTTCCACCTCAAGAATCGATTTACTCGGCTTCACCAGCGCACAGGCCGTCAGAAATCCCGACAGCTCATCACAGGCAAACAATGCCTTATCCAGATGCGACTCTTTCGCAGTCCCCGAATAATCCGCATGGGCCAGAATTGCATGCAGCACATCCTCCGGCCATCCTTGCTCCCGCAGATATCTCACCCCAACAAATGGATGCCCTTCCTTCGTAGGATGCTTCTCGTAGTCCATGTCATGCAGTAACCCAGCGCTCGCATACATCTCAACAAACTCCACTGCCTCTGTCTCACTCAATCCCAGCCGATCTGCCTCCAGCACTCCATACGCCTCGGTACAAATCGAAACCGCCATCCCATGCTTCCGCAGGCTCTCGCTCGTGGTCCACTCCTGCAACGTCGTCAGAGCCTTCGCTCGTCCTAACTTCTCACTCATCCCATCCCCCAAAATCAAATTTGTTTCTCAATCCATTAATCACAAACCAATCTCCTATTACGTTACTAGCTTGGTTCCATCTTCGGTTATTTTAGGCATTTGTCCGTCAATCAGCCGTTTTCCCCTTGACTCTCGATTCCGCCAGTGTCAATCTAGGCACATCGCACGCTCCGTTATCGGACGTGTGCTGCGGTTCCTGCTCTGGGCCCGCCCGCTACAGACAACTTATGGCAACTATGATGGCACCCGTTGAACAACGCGAGGTTTTGCGTTGTGACAATTGTGACTTGGTGCAGTTTCGCACAACGAACGCTCTGTGCCGCCGCTGCCACAAATCTCTTGAGGTTGAAGAGCCAGAACCGGCTCCTGTTCCTCTCGCGCTCGTCCCTGCACCGGTAGCAGTAGAGGGCGGCTTGCAAGTAGCCACTGCCGTTCGCGATCTGCGTCACGTGCGCAATCTCTC
>JBDTEQ010000104.1:0-14206 GCA_039922475.1 Edaphobacter sp. | reverse complement strand
TCTTCTCCGCTCTGCTGAAGCAGATCTATCTCGACCAGAGTTATGTGCCGCGATCGATTCTGGTGCCGGTTGAGTTTCCCGATCGTGCGCTGCTGGCAGAGATCCTGACGGAGAGAACGGGCAAGCGTGTCGAAATACTGGCTCCGCAGCGCGGCGAAAAACGTTCGCTGGTCGACCTGGTGTCGCAGAACTCAAAACAGTCGTACGATCAGCGGTTCCGCGTGCTGCAGCCAGGGATGAAGGCGATTCAGGAGGCGTTGCAGGATGCGCTGACACTGGAAGAGCTGCCGCGACGCATCGAGTGTTTCGACATCTCGCACATTCAGGGGGCGGAGACGGTCGCGTCCATGGTGGTGTGGGAGGATGGCGCGATGAAGAAGTCCGACTACCGCAAGTTTCAGGTGAAGACCGTTACCGGAGTCGACGATTTCGCAAGCATGCGCGAGGTGATCCAGCGCCGCTACAAACGGCTGCAGGAGGACAAGAAGGCCTTCCCTTCCCTGATCCTTATCGATGGTGGGCTTGGGCAGTTGCACGCGGCGTACTCGGCGCTGGAGGAGATCGGCGTTACACTGCAGCCGCTCGCGTCGATTGCGAAGCGCGAGGAGATCATCTACGTCTACGGGCAGGAGAATGAGCCGGTGGTGCTGGATCGGCGATCCCCCGTGCTTCACCTGATGCAGAGGATTCGCGACGAGAGCCATCGTTTTGCCGTGACCTACCATCGCAAGCGACGGCAGATGCGCGACCGCGACAGTGAGCTGTTGTCGATACCGGGGGTGGGGCCGCGGACGAGGCAGCGATTGATCGAACACTTCGGCAGCGTGCGGGGCATCCGGCAAGCCGCGCCTGATGCTCTTACTGCAGTCGTGAACGTCGCAACCGCAGAGAAGATCCGCAGCTACTTTGCCGGGGGAGAGCAGGCCGATATCGTGCTCCCCATACTTCCGTAGCACGTCCTTATCTGAATCTGACTACTCAATACAAAAGTGTGAGGGCTTATTGAGTGGGACTGGTGATGCTCCACCTGCCTTGAATGTATTGCAGGCTGCGATGGTTCCCTGTTCAAGCCCCTGTTTGAACCAGCCCAACGCGCTGCGCTGAAGAGCCGTGGCGCGTCTCTATTTTATAAACGGGGTTCGCTTGTGCCGTGCATCAATGTTTGTGATTGCGGAGTAACGGCGGCGATATGCTACTCTCCGAAAGCCGATGCAGAAGCCACAGTCTGAACTTCCGCGCGTACTGACTGCCTCCCACGCAACCTCCATCGTGGTGGGCATCATTATCGGCAGCGGCATCTTTCTGGTGCCGCGCGAGATGATGGCCGCCGTAGGTTCGTCGCGTGCGGTTTATGCGGTGTGGATCATCGGTGGGCTGCTCTCGCTCTTCGGCGCCATGACTTATGCGGAGATCGCCGCGGCGCATCCGAGATACGGTGGCGAGTACGCCTTTCTGCGCGAGGCGTATGGCGACCTTACGGGCTTCCTCTACATGTGGACGCAGATTGCGGTTGCCAAACCGGCCTCGCTCGCGACAATCGCTGCCGGATTGGCGCGCGTCCTCGGCACCTTCGCAGTCTTCAGTTTTTTTGCACGGCCTGCCTTTGCGCATCTGTTCTGGGGGCAGATCTTCGCTATCGCTGTAACGTGGCTGATCGCCGGGCTCAACATTATCGGAACAAGAAAGTCTGCCAACGTGCAGCTTCTCCTTACCTGGCTCAAGGGCTTGATGATCGTCGTTATTGCGGCGTTTTGTTTTGGCGCTGTGGGACACCACGGGTCCTGGCACAACTTCGCTACCGAATTCGGCGGAGCGCATGGCGGCTTCTCCGGTTTTATGATCGCGCTGGTCGCTGCACTGTGGGCCTACGATGGGTGGAGTGATGTCGCCACCCTTGCAGGCGAAGTAGAGCGCCCGCAACACAGTATGCCTGTGGCACTTGTGGGCGGCGTCGCCATCGTCGGTGCGCTTTACATGCTTACCAACGCAGCTATTCAATACGTTCTTCCTGCCGCGACGATAGCTCTGTCAGATCGGCCCGCAGCCGACGCAATGCGAATCGTCGCAGGACAATGGGGCGATTCTCTAGTGTCGATCGGCATGGCAGTCAGCATCTGCGCGACCTTTGTCGGATCGTCGCTCTCCGGAGCGCGCGTGCCCTTCGCAGCCGCACGCGATGGCCTCTTCTTCAAGCAACTGGCGCATGTCAGCCCACGATTTCACACGCCTTCAGCCGCGCTCATCCTTCAGGCTGTGCTCAGTTCTCTTCTGCTGCTGGTAATAGGAAAATTTCAGGCGCTCTTCTCCCTTGCAATCTTCAGCGAGTGGCTCTTCTATATGATCACCGCCAGCACGATCTTTGTCTTTCGACGTCGCGACCCCGGCTCGCAACGTCCCTACAGCATCTGGGGCTACCCCGTGGTACCGGCATTGTTCATCGTTGCAGCAGCGGTTCTATTGGTATTTTCATTCGCCGATCAGCCGCGGAACTCTCTAATAGGAACAATCATCATCCTGCTTGGAGTTCCTCTGCATCTCCTGCTACAACGCCGGACTGTCTAGCTGCGGTTCTGAATCACGCGCTCATACACCCGCTCGTACTCCCTGGCTGGAGCGTCCCAGGAGAAATCCTGCGCCATGCCTCGCTTCATGATCTCCGTCCATTCCTTCTTGTCGCGGAAGGTGTTCAGAGCGCGTTGCAGCGCATCCATCAACGCCGACGCGCTATAGCCCCAGAACTTGAACCCGTTACCGCCGCCGTTGGGCTGTTCGTCGATAGTGTCTTCGAGACCGCCTGTAGCGCGGACCACCGGAATGGTGCCGTATTTCAGGCTGTAGATCTGGTTCAGCCCGCCAGGTTCGTAGCGTGACGGCATCAGGAAGATGTCGGCGCCTGCTTCAATCTTGTGCGCCATCACATTGTCGAACCTCACCTGCACGCGCACCTTCGCGGAATAACGGCTGGCCATCTCCAGCAGCAGACGCTCGTAGTACTCCTCGCCGTTGCCGAAGATGACCAGCACCATGTCCTGTTCGACAAGCTTGTCCATGATCTCGGCGATGAAGTCGAAGCCCTTCTGCGTTGCGAAGCGGGAGACAACACCGATGACCGCAGTCCCCTCTCCCACGCCTTCGAATCCAAAGGCGTGCAACAGATCGCGACGGCATTCCTTCTTGCCAGCAAGATTTTCTGCGGAGTAGTGCGCAGCAATGTGGGGGTCCGTCGCGGGGTTCCACTCCTCATAGTCGACACCGTTGAGAATGCCGAAGAGATCGCCGCTGCGCTGCCGCAGAATGCCCTCCAGCCCGTTGCCGAACTCCGGTGTCTGAATCTCCTGAGCGTATTTGCGGCTGACGGTTGTGATGGCGTCAGCGTACACAATGCCCCCTTTCAGAAAATCTACCTTGTCGTACTGCTCGAGCTTGTCGAGCGTAAACATGTCCCACGGCAGCAACAATTTTTCCATCGTCTCGGGCGGAAACCAGCCCTGGTAGCCAGCGTTGTGGATTGTGAGCACAGCCGGAACGTGACGGAAGACCGGATCGAAGAAATAAATAGACCGCAGCATCACAGCAAGCATCGCCGTCTGCCAATCGTGTACGTGAAATACATCAGGCACGCCGATGACCTTTGATGCTTCTATGACTGCACGGCTCAGCAAGCCGAAGCGTTCTGCGTTGTCGGGATAGTCGCCGGTAGGTGTAGCGTAGAAGCTCTCGCGGTCGAACAACTCCGGACAATCGACGAAGTACATCTGTACTCCCTCCGCCACACCGCCATCGAGAATGCGGACGAAGCGGTTGTACGACGGAAACGGGACGGTCACGCTCTGCAGAACAACCGGAGCGTCGGGCATGGCCTTGGCCACCTGTCGGTAGTACGGGATAAATACGCTGACTTTATGGCCGAACCTGGCCAGGGTGCGTGGAAGCGCGCTGAGCACATCTGCCAGCCCGCCTGTCTTTGCCCAGGGAGCGCACTCCGATGCTGCAAACACGATATGCATGCTTTCGTCCTTTTTCAGTTCGACCAAACCGTTAGTCTATAAGAGCACGCGGCGAGTCTATTGGATGCAGGTGAAACGTAAACCAAAATTCGGGCAGAACTTTCTGGTGGACGATGCTGCCAGCCATGCCATCGTCGACGCTCTGGGCGATCCTGGCAAGCGGACCGTGATCGAGATCGGGCCGGGCCATGGTGCGATTACCGAGATCCTCGCGGGACGGTGCCTAAAGCTGATTGCACTGGAACTCGACCACGCCCTCGCAGCCGAACTGACCTTCCGGTTTCGGGACCAGCCGCACGTGCAGATTGTCGAAGGTGATGTTCTCAAAACCGATCTTCGCGCGCTTATACCCGAAGGCCAGACAGCCGATGTAATTGGGAACCTGCCGTACTACATCACGTCGGACATTCTGCTGCAACTCTTTGCCGCAGGGAGCGCCGGTCTGATCGCCCGAGCTGTTTTAATGATGCAGCGTGAGGTAGCCGAGCGTGTCTCCGCTGCTCCGGGCGTTCGCGACTACGGCCTGCTCTCTGCCACGGCACAGATGAATGCACAGGTAGACAATCTCTTCACGCTGCCACCATCTGCATTCTCGCCGCCACCCGATGTCTATTCCACGGTATTGCGATTGCAGTTCGCACCACGGTTTGCGGAACTCGGGGTCGATGCAACGGGATTCGATCGCTTCCTCAAACGATGCTTCGCGCAAAAGCGAAAGACGCTGCAGAACAATCTTCGCGCCGCTGGATATACCGCCGAAGAGCTTGCCGCAGTGTGGCCAGCCAGTATTCCCGCGCAGGCGCGCGCCGAATCGCTGGCTCTGGAGCCGATGGCAGAGTTATACCGGGCCCTGGTAAAGATCGACGCACCGCTTCAATGACTCTCTGCGGCCACCTGCTGCAGCATCTTCCGGGCCTTCAATCGCACACGCTGAATCACCGCCGTATCATCTGCAATTATCGCAAGCGTTGGCGAGATCGTGCCGAGTTCCAGTGCGCGACCTGCCTCCGCCTCCTGCGCGAACGAAATCATCTCGGCATCGAGGCCGAGCCGGTCGTAGCGATGCAAAAACTCCAGCCGGCGGCCCTCGTCGATTGTGTAAGCGATGGCGAGGAACATGTCGGTCAGTGTGTCGATGACCTTATCCTCAGAGTAGTTATAGGTACACGACCCTGAACCGTCTGCGCCCTTATAGCTGAATGTCTTCGTGCCCGTATCCGCGATGTTCTTCGCCCTGGATGCGCATTCGATATTGAAGTACTTCGCTGCTCGCGCCTCTTTAAATATCTTTGCGACCGTCCCTTTGCTCAGGCTGATGGGACGATCGATATGCTGCGCGGCCTGGCCTCGCGTGGAGTTCGCTGTAGCCTGCATCTCCGCCTGGTCTGCCACGTAGCGGCCAGTTCCATCCTCGCGAATCAGCAGAGTGAAATGAGGAACAGACAGACCTGTGCGATCAAACTGAAAACTCACCTCGGACTGGGTTCTGGCCGGTACGGCCGGCGGTGGTTCGGCTGTCTGCGAGTACACAAGAGCGGGACAGGCGACCAGTACGGCTCCAAGTACTGCGCGGGCAACAGAGATCATCGACGCGCGCCCTGGAGTTCGAGTGTCTGCGCTGTGTGGATGTGGCAGATCGCGATCGCCAGCGCATCTGCGGCATCCGGCGAGTCAAAGGCGTTCTCATTGTCCAGCAGACGCCTGACCATGAACTGCACCTGCTCCTTGGCGGCAAGCCCGTAACCGACCACGGAGCTTTTGATTGAAAGCGGCGAATACTCTGCCACCGGGAGTCCGGAGCTGGCGGCGGCTAACATCGCCACACCGCGTACCTGTCCGAGCTTGAGCGCCGACTTCACGTTTGCCGAGAAAAAAACTTCCTCGATGGCGACAACCTCCGGCTGATGCAGCGCCATGAGCGCAGTCAGCTCTGCATAGATCTGAGCGAGCCGTTGCGGCGTCTTATCTTTTTTGCTGAGCCGGATCGTCCCCGCGGCCAGATGCACCAGTCGTGGCATCCGTGCTTCGCAGTCCACCTCCACCACGCCGTAGCCGGTGAACTCGGTTCCGCAATCGATGCCGAAGACTCGCATGGGCGAAGTTTACTGCATTTTGCTGTGCGTTCGGACTATCAAGGTTGAGTCTGCCCGGGGCTTGAACAGGCTGCGGAAGAAAGATAGTTATAGCTCCCAAAGAGAAAGCCCTGGGCTAAAGCCCGCTGTATTTGTTGGCCTTTTCGCAGGGCTGAAGCCCTACGCTCCCTCCGAAAGACAACGACAAAGACTTTTTCCGCAGCCTGTTGAAGTCTTAGCGAGAGATTCCCTCAAGCGGAGAACTGGCCGTCGCGTAGAGCTTGCGCGGCATCCTGCCTGCAAGGAACGCCTGCCGTCCGGCAAGAACCGCATGCTGCATCGCTTCAGCCATCAGCAGCGGATCTTTTGCAGCAGCAATTGCCGTGTTCATCAAGACTGCATCGAAACCCAGCTCCATCGCGACTGCGGCATCGGAAGCTGTTCCCACACCGGCATCTACAATCAGGGGAACCTCTGTGATCAGCTCGCGTAGAATGCGAAGGTTCGCAGTGTTCTGCAAGCCCAGTCCGCTGCCGATCGGCGCGCCCAGCGGCATGACAGCCGCAGCTCCTGCATCAATCAGCCGCTTCGCAAAGACAATATCGTCCGAGGTATACGGCAGCACGGTGAACCCTTCCTTCACCAGCACGCGCGTCGCTTCAAGCGTCGCTTGAATGTCTGGATAGAGGGTCTGCCGATCGCCAATCACCTCAATCTTCACCCAGTCGGACAACCCAACCTCGCGCCCGAGACGCGCTGCGCGAATCGCTTCGTCGGCGGTGTAACAGCCTGCGGTGTTGGGCAGAAGAAAGTAGCGTTGCGGATCGATGAAGTCCAGCAGCGACTCGCTGGTCCGATCAAGGTTGACCCGACGTACCGCAACCGTGACCATCTCCGCGCCTGAGGCCTCGATGGCGGCCTGCGTCTCCGCTCCATCCTTATACTTGCCCGTGCCCACAATGAGCCGCGATTGAAAAGCCCTTCCCGCAATCACCAAAGGTTTCATGGTTAATATCCTACCGTTTTAGAGAAGCAAACACGCAAACGGCTCGCACTCAAGGAGAGCGGCGAGCCGTCTGGCGGTGAACTGTTGAGATTGACCAGAGGCGTCCAAACTCGGACTTGGCCTCGGCGTGGACTTTCGTACTAAAAGACCGCCAGGACTAGAGCTATGGACGCTCTAAGCCTCAGTCACCTCACGTATTGTTGTGCAACTATTACAGTCAATTTTCATAGGCTGAATCATCCTCCTTTCCCGTGTCAATGCAGATTACTCCGGAGCCCGATTTCAGGCAAGCGTCCGGAATGGCGCGGCATTACATCTATGGCTGACGTTTCGGCATCACACCGAAGGTCGGCAATCCACGCCAGAAAAGAAAGGCCTTCACTTCATGAAGCCACTCACCATTGTCGGAATACTTCTTATCGTCCTCGGCATCATCGGATACGCTACTGGCGGAATCTCCTTCACCCATGAAAAGAAGGATGTTGACCTTGGCCCGATTCAGATTTCGCATAAGACAAAAGACACTCTTCCGTTGTCGCCGATCCTCAGCACAGTCGCTCTTGTCGTTGGGATAGGCTTCGTCGTGGTTGGAGCGAAAGCGAAATAGACGCATTCGAACAACTACTTCAGGTAAGCGCGCACAAGATCGATGAGGTCTTCGCCCAGCTCCGGCGTTAGAGGAGCGTGTCCGTCCTTCAGCAGATGAAGCCGGATATGGTCCTCCAGCACCTCAGCCATCAAACCGTTGATTCCACCACGCGCCGCTGCCAGCAGCATCAACACGTCTGCGCAGTCATGGTCGTCCGACGCCAGTGCTCGCTCAACACTGTCCATCTGACCGCGGATCTTCTTCACCCTGTTCAACAGCTTTACTTTTTCCCGATCGCTGATTGACATACCTTGCTCCTTATACCGTACCGGGGTATGCTATAACGATACCACAGCGACACAAATGGTCCTGTGTTCCAAACATACTTCGCGCGCAGAAAGGTCCGTTGGAGGGCAGGCTGTTTGCAATCTATTCACACATCTCCGTCACCATCTAGATTGACAGCGTGTTTGAAACACTCAATCCAGATTCTTACAGCTCTCGCGCTTCTGACGGCGTCGATCGCAGCGAACGGTCAGCAACAGAACCTGATCGATGGACGCCCCGGACACCCAATCAAGCTTCCAGACGCACCCACCCCCGCCGACGATACGGCGCCGACGATGTTTCCTCATTCCGGCAGTTCACGCTTCTATATCGCCGGGCAGGCGAACATCATCTTTCAGGCGCATGGACCATTTCATTCATCCTATGAAGGGACCAATAGCCTTTTGAGTCGCGGCGAATACAAGCCTTCCCTGCTCGGCACGCTGTTTCTTGGTGCGCAGCTTCGGCGCGATCCCAGGACCGATACGGACGTGATCTTCGACCTGGAGTCTTCAGGCGGAAGAGGTATCAGCGAGGTGCTCGGCCTGGCCGGATTCACCAATCTCGATGTGGTCCGCAATCCCAATCTGGGTTCGACGCCTTACATGGCTCGGGTGCAGCTTCACCAGACCATCGGCTTTACCGACAAGCTTGTCGATAGTCCGCGAACGCAGTTTTCCTTCGCCACAAAGGTTCCCGAGCGTCGGCTCGAACTCTACTTCGGCAAGATGAGTCTGCCCGACTATCTGGATATCAACTCCATCGGGGCTGACAGCCATCTACAGTTCCTCAACTGGACGGTCGACAACAGCGGGACCTGGGACTACGCGGCCGACACTCGCGGCTACACCTACGCCGCCGTCGCCGAGTACGACGACAAGGACTGGTCAGCACGCTATGCACTGGCGCTGATGCCGACCGTCGCCAATGGCGTCGATCTCGACTGGAACCTGCGTCGCGCCAGCGGCCAGAACATGGAGTTCGAGCTGCGCAAACCGCTGCTCGGCACCCTGCTCCCTGCAGACCGCAAAGGCGTCGTCCGGGTGCTCAGCTACGTGAACCACGCGCACATGGGCCTCTACCGCGATGCGATCAACGCGTATCTGCGCGGCGAAGACCCGACGCCGGAGATCACGAAGCATGAGACGTTCGGCGCGGTGAAGTACGGCTTCGGCCTGAACGCGGAGCAGGAGTTGACTAAAAATCTACGCGCCTTTACCCGCATCGGCTGGAACGAGGGCCAGCACGAGTCCTTTGCTTACACCGAGGTCGACCAGACTGTCGAGTTCGGAGGGGACTACTCAGGCCGATCGTGGTCTCGCCCGTACGACAAGCTGGGCCTCACCTTCGTCTCGAACGCGATTAAAAGAGATCATCAGGAGTACCTGAAGCTAGGCGGCCTCGGCTTTCTGTTAGGCGATGGCAACCTGAACTACGCCCGCGAAGATATTCTTGAGGGCTACTACAACATGCACACCTGGCGCGGTGTCTACTATGCGCTTGACCTGCAGTACATCGACCACCCCGGCTACAACAAAGATCGCGGGCCGGTACTGGTTGAATCGGTGCGGATGCACGTCGATTTCTAAACTGCGCCGTATACTTCTCCTGTGACCTCGTTCATTTTGTATGAAGCTGTCGGTTTCGTTCTCGGCCTGCTCTTCGGCAGCTTTCTGAATGTCTGCATCTCGCGCCTCCCCAAAGACGAGTCCATCGTTCATCCGCGTTCGTACTGCACGAAGTGTGGAGCACCCATACGCTGGTACGACAACGTCCCTGTCATCAATTGGTTTTTGCTGCGAGGGCGCTGCCGCGACTGCAAGGAATCAATCTCCTGGCGCTATCCGTTGGTCGAACTTGCGACCGGCTTGTGGTTTGCAACGATAGTCTTTCGCTTCATGCTGCAATCCGTGGCCAATGGCAATGTGCAACTTTCAACAGAGTGGTGGGTGTCACTGGTCGTCACCAGCATCGGAGTCGCAATCCTCGGCTTCCTTCTCATCGGCCTGATGGTGATGGATTGGCAGACCATGCTTCTGCCTGATGGCTTCACTTTCAGCGGCATCGCCATCGCGCTCTTCCTCGTCTGTACTCAGGCGATCTTTCTCGGCCCCAAGGAGGATCAGGTTCTTCTAACGAAGCACAGCATCCACCTCACCAGTCCCGGCAGTGTCGTCGACTATGGCAACGTCTTCCTTACCGGACCCGAGAGCCTGATCTTCGGGCGCATCGCTGCGATCTGCGGAGCCGCGCTTCTACTTCTCTTCATCCGCTGGCTCTACAAGACCATCCGCCACCGCGAAGGCATGGGCCTGGGCGACGTCAAGCTGATCGCCATGATCGCCGCATTCCTCGGCTTCTGGCCCGCGATTCTCTCGCTCTTTATCGGCACGCTTGCAGCCGCTGTGTACGGCGCGGTGATGTTGGCGCAACGCAAAGCAGAAGGAGCATCGAAACTTCCCTTCGGCAGTTTTCTTTGTGTCGGTGGGCTTCTGACTGCGCTGTACGGTAATCGCCTCATCGCTATGTACATAGCATTACTTCGATAGCGCCCACAATACCTTTCCTTGGCTTGACACTTGCCAGCCACGATTTTAGAGTCGAAGATGGCCATGCACAGTTACCCATACATCTGGAACTACCTCCCGCTCGTGCTTCAGATCCTGGTCGCGCTTGGATTGGCCTGCGGAATGGTTGGGGCTTCCTTCCTCGTCGGCAAACGCAAAAACTCCCGCACCAAGGCCGGCCCGTATGAGTGCGGCATGGACGTGATCGGCGACGCCCGCGGCCGCTTCACCGTCCGCTTCTACATGGTCGCGATGCTCTTCATTCTGTTCGATGTCGAGGCAGTCTTCCTGCTTCCCTGGGCCGTGATCTTCCGCCGCCTGCCCGCCATTACCGGTTCGCGCATGTTCGGCTTCTACGAGATGCTCGTCTACCTCGGCTTCGTCGCCGTCGGCCTCTTTTATGTCTGGAAGAAGGGCATCCTGAACTGGGCGAACGATAAGGGAGATCTCTAATGTACGACCCTGCCTCAGCGATCAAGGGCAAACAGGCCGTCTTCGAGGCGCATCCCGAGAACGCTGCAGTCAAAGCGCTCGCCGACCTTGCCACCGATGCAAAGTTTGACCGCAGCGAGTTGACCATCACCGTAGCGCGCGAAAACATCATCGCCGCCTGCGAAGCAGTCAAACAAGCTGGCTATAGCTTCCTCGAAGACGTAACCGCGGTCGACTGGTACCCCTCCGAGCCGCGCTTTCAGATCGTGTATCACATCCTCTCGATGTCGCGGAAAGAGCGCCTTCGCCTCATCGTCCGTCTCGACGGCGACTCCGCCTCACTCGACAGCATCATACCTGTGTGGCCCGCAGCAAATTTTTATGAACGCGAGATATTCGACCTTTTCGGCGTTCACTTCGGCGGCCATCCCAACCTTCGCCGCATCATGATGCCCGAAGACTGGAAGGGGCACCCCCTGCGCAAGGACTACCCCGTGGAGGGCTACCGATAATGGCATCCACCGTTGCAGAACTGACCGGCACAGGCGCACTTGATCCGGGCGTTGAAGATGTCGTCGCCAACTCCGCGCGCAACCGGCAGAACGGGCCTGCAAAAGACCAGACGATGATCATCAACATGGGCCCGCAACATCCTTCGACCCATGGCGTGCTTCGCCTCGTGCTCGAGATTGACGGCGAAACCGTCGTCTCTCTGGCTCCCGACATCGGCTATCTCCACACCGGTATTGAAAAGACCTGCGAGGCCAAGTTCTACCAGCAGGTCATCCCCCTTACCGACCGCATCGACTATCTCTGCCCCATGACCAACAACCTCGCCTACTGCCTGGGGGTGGAGAAGTTGCTGGGACTTGAGATTCCTGAACGCGCCCAGTACCTTCGCGTGCTGTTGAACGAACTCACTCGCATCCAGTCTCACCTTGTCTGGCTCGGCACGCACGCCATGGATATCGGCGCGCTGACAATCTTCCTCTACTGCTGGCGCGAGCGCGAAGACATCATGCGCATCTACGAGAACGTCTCCGGTCAGCGCATGATGACCAGCTACTTCCGCATCGGCGGCCTCGCGCTCGAACCGCCGCTGGACTTCTACAAGCAGGTTCAGGACTTCCTGAACATCATGCCCGCCCGCATCACCCAGTACGAAGATCTGCTGACCGCCAACCCCATCTGGATGAATCGGCTTAAGAATGTTGGATATCTCTCCGCTGCCGATGCCATCGCGCTCGGAGTTACCGGCCCTCCTCTGCGCGCCTCGGGAGTCGACTGGGATCTCCGCCGCGACATGCCCTACAGTGGCTATGAAAAGTTCCAGTTCAATGTACCCACCTCGAACGCCGGCGATGTCTGGGCACGTTACGTTGTCCGCATACAGGAGATGCGCGAATCCCTCAATATCTGCCAGCAGGCGCTCGATGGCATGCCGCAGGGCCGCATAGTGGCTGACGCGCCGAAGATCATCCTGCCCGACCGCGAACAGATGAAGACACAGATGGAGGCGCTCATCCATCACTTCAAGATTGTCACCGAAGGCTTTGGTGTCCCAGCCGGCGAGGTCTATCAGGCCGTCGAATCCCCACGCGGCGAGATGGGCTACTACGTCGTCTCGGATGGCACGGCGAAGCCTTACCGCGTCCACATGCGCAACCCGTCCTTCGCCACTCTGCAGGCGCTCGAAACCATGTGCAAGGGGCGGTTGCTCGCCGACGTTGTCGCAGTCATCGGATCGATCGATATCGTCCTCGGCGAGATTGACCGCTAATGAACTCCTCTGGGGCAACTTCCGGGGCAGCAATGGACCCGCGCCTCAAAACAGAACTCTGGACCTCCTGGGCATCGCTGCTTCGCTCCTACGCTGCTGCCCACGGACTCAACAGCCGGCATCATGCAGTCGTCGAAGTCGGCGCAGACGAGATTACGCTTCGTGTCGGCAACCGCTGGCTTCGCTTCACGCACGAGACGCTTCAGGACAGTGAAGGACATCATTCCGCGTTCAACATGCAGGAAGACGGAACGATTAAAATAGACGGTATCGCCGAAGAGATGGACCTTGCCGCCGAACGGCTGGCGCGGGAGATGATGCAAAGTGAGTGAAGTTGCCAACACAATTTTTTCGCCGGAGCTGGCCGCACGCTTCGACCATCTCGTCACCATCTACCCGCTCAAGCGGTCGGCGCTCGTTCCCATGCTGCTCTACGCGCAGGACGAGGTTGGCTATGTCTCCGAGGCCGTCGTCAGTGAGCTGGCCGAGCGACTCGACCTCCTCGAACTCGACGTTCGCAACGTGCTCAGCTACTACTCGATGCTTCGTACCGAACCCGCGGGCAAGTACAACGTGCAGGTCTGCACCAATATCTCCTGCATGCTGCGCGGCGGCTACGAGATCCTCAACCACTGCAAGAAGAAGCTCGGCATCGGACATAAAGAGACGACGAAGGATGGCGTCTTCTCGCTCGAAGAGGTTGAGTGCATCGGAGCCTGCTGCTGGGCGCCCGCCATGCAGGTCAACTATGACTTCCACGAGAACCTGACGCCCGCCAAGTGTGACGCCATCTTCAAGATGTACCGCGACGGCAAGGGAAAGGACGAAAAATAATGCCTACCCTCGTCAGTCATCCCGATGAAGTACGAGTGCTCAGCCGCCGCTTCGGCCAGGGTGCAGCCAACATCGACAAATACATCGAGCTCGACGGCTACAAGGCCGTTCAGAATGCCATTGCGCAAGGGCCGGAGAAGATGCCCGGCTGGATCATCGATGTGATGAAGGCCAGTGGCCTGCGCGGTCGTGGCGGAGCGGGCTTTCCCACCGGCATGAAGTGGTCGTTCGTTCCCAAGACATCAGAGAAGCCGAAGTACGTCCTGGTCAACGGCGACGAGTCCGAACCCGGCACCTGCAAGGACCACCTCATCTTCCTCGAAGACCCACACGCTGTCATCGAAGGCACCATGATCGCCGGTCTCGCCATAGGCTCCAAACTTGGCTTCATCTACCTGCGTGGCGAGTATCGCTATCTCCTCAATATCGTCGAAAAGGCCGTCGCGGATGCTTATGCGAAGGGCTTCCTCGGCAAAAACATCTTCGGCTCCGGTCTCGACTTCGATGTCATCACTCAAACCGGCGCTGGCGCATACGAAGTTGGCGAAGAGTCGGCACTGATGGAGTCGCTCGAAGGCAAGCGCGGCGTTCC